>CBDTXM010000015.1:0-31517 GCA_965364445.1 uncultured bacterium
CCTCTCTGCCGCTTCGCAACTCGTTCGCAGCCTGGACGCGGCACCGTTGATCGTGTTCACAGGCGAGTCCGCAGATTCAACTCGAGTGGCACGACTCGAGGCGGCGGGAGTGGAGGTCGAGCAGGTGCGGGAAGCGACGGGCAACGGCGGGAGGCGTGAGCGTCCGGGCCTGGACCTGGATCAGGTCCTCGCGAGCCTGGCGGATCGCGGCTGTCGGCATGTGCTGTGCGAAGGAGGCGCCGCCCTTGCCGATGCCCTGCTGGCCTCGGGTCGTGTGCAGAGAATTCACTGGCACATCTCGCCTCGCGTGATCGGACCCCAGGGCGTACCGGCTCTCACCAACCCGGAGATCGGGGAATGGCGACTGGCGGGGTACCGTCCTGCGGGGAACGACCTGTTGATCGAGTGGGACCACGCGCGGCTCGATGCCGTGCTGAAGGGGGCCTGAATGTTCACGGGACTGGTTGAGACGGTGGGACGGATCGCAGCGCGGGATGAATTCGAAAAGGGAGTGCGGTTCCGGCTCTCGGCGCCGGGTTTCGCGGATCAGCTGGCCGAAGGAGAGAGCGTGGCCGTCGATGGAGTGTGCCACACCGTGTTCGGCGTGGATGTCTCCGACGGGAGCTTCTCCTTCGAGTCGATCCGAACGACGCTGTCCCGCACCACCCTGGGGACCTTCGAGCCCGGTAGAGAAGTGAACCTGGAGAGGGCGATCAGGGCGGGCGACCCGATGGGCGGGCACATCGTGCAAGGCCACGTCGACGGTACGGGCGAGCTCACCGAGGTCGAATCGGCGGGCGAGACCGTGTTTCTTCGGATTCGACTGCCGCACGAAGTCCGGCGACTGACGGTGCTTTATGGCTCGATCGCCATCGATGGAATCAGTCTCACGGTGAATCGGCTATCCGGTGATGTCGCGGAAGTCGCGATCATCCCGTATACATTCCAGCATACGAACGTTGGCCGCCTGCGACCGGGCAGTCGGGTCAACCTCGAGGCGGACATGATCGGGAAGTACGTGGACCGGCTCCTCGAGCCGTATCAGGCCATCGCCGGCTCGGCCGCAGATGCCGAGAGGCGCAAGCAATCGCAATGAAATCCGGGAGTGGATTCGTGCAGTCGTCTGCAGATACAAAAGTAGTGGAAGCGATTCGGCAGATTCGGGAAGGGGGCCTCGTCATCATAGCCGATGACGAAGACCGCGAGAACGAGGGCGACCTCGTCTGCGCCGCCGACAAGGTGACGCCCGAGATCATCAACTTCATGGCGACACACGGTCGCGGCCTCGTCTGCCTGACGCTCGACCCCGAGATCGCCGATCGACTTGACCTTCCGCTGATGTCGGACGGTCGGAACTCGGACCCGAATGGAACCGCGTTCACCGTGTCGATCGATGCGACGATCGAACAGGGTGTGTCGACGGGGATCAGCGCTGCGGACAGAGCGCGCACGATCCAGGTCGCGGTGGATCCGGAATCGAGCCCGTCCGATCTCATTCGTCCCGGCCACATCTTTCCGCTTCGCGCCAAGCGGGGGGGAGTACTCCAGCGCGTCGGTCAGACCGAAGCCTCGGTGGACATCGCGAGGCTTGCCGACTGTGCGCCGGCCGGCGTCATCTGCGAGATCCTCAACGCGGATGGCACCATGGCCCGTCGACCGGAACTCGAAGTGTTCTCGAAGGAACACGGTCTTCCGTTCGTCACGGTCGCCGACCTGATCTCGTATCGGCTCGGGCACGAGCGACTCGTGCACCGCGTTGCTGAGGCGAGTCTCCCGACACCATTCGGGGAATACCGGGTCGTGGGTTACCGGAATGACGTGGACGCCCGCGAGCACATCGCTCTGGTCATGGGAGAGGTCGAGGGTGAGCCGGATGTCCTCGTCCGGGTCCACTCCAAGTGCCTCACCGGAGACGTATTCGGCTCGGAGCGCTGTGACTGTCAAACGCAGCTTCAGTCGGCCATGCGCCAGGTAGCGGCGGAGGGGCGAGGCGTGATCGTCTATCTCGACCAGGAAGGTCGCGGGATAGGACTCCTGAACAAGCTGAAGGCCTACGAGCTCCAGGATCGGGGGCTCGACACGGTCGAGGCGAACGAGCACCTCGGGTTTCCCGCGGACCTGAGGAACTACGGTATCGGGGCCCAGATTCTGGTGGACCTCGGGCTGGAGCGGATCCGTCTGCTCACGAACAACCCCAAGAAGCTCAGCGGGCTGGAGGGATTCGGTCTCGAAGTCACGGGACGGGTACCCCTGGAAGCGGATGTGACCGAGCTGAACCACGACTACCTCAAGGCCAAGCGGGACAAGCTCGGGCACCTGCTCGGATCGTCGTGAATGCAGCGGACTCGGGGCCGTCTTCGGCGTCCCGACTGCGCATCGCGCTCGTCGTCAGCCGGTTCAACGAGGCCGTCACACGGTCGATGCAGGAAGCGGCGGTCCGGACGCTGGTGGATGCGGGTGTAGCAGAAGATCACATTGCCACCTACAGCGTCCCCGGAGCCTGGGAACTACCGCTGTGTGCATCGTGGCTTCTGCGCCGGGGAGGTCTGGATGGAGTGATCGCCCTCGGTTGCGTCATCCGGGGAGAGACTCCGCATTTCGAGTACGTTTCGCTGGGAGCGACACAAGGGCTCGAGACGCTGGCCCGCGAATCCGGCGTTCCGATCGGATTCGGACTGCTGACCACCGATACGGCCGATCAGGCGCGGGCCCGATCCGGGGGTTCGAAGGGCAACAAGGGCGAAGAGGCGGCGCAAGCGGTCCTCGAAATGTGCCGGCTTGCAGCCGACCTCGAATGAGTGGAGTCAACCCGAGGTCTCGAGCCCGAAGCTGGGCCCTGCAGATGCTCTATGCCTGGGATGTATCGGACGGCGAGGAGGCTCTACCGTCCTTCGCCGAGAGAAACTTCGCGTTTCGGAGCATCTCAGACCGGTATCGCCCGTACGCCGAAGCGCTCCTTGCCACGCTCGCCGAGCATCTTCAGGAAGTGGATGGGAGGATTCAGGGGAACCTCGCGAACTGGCGCCTGGAACGCCTGACTGCCATCGACCGGAGCATACTGCGACTCGCGACGACGGAGTTGCTGGTGATCCCGGATGTGCCGACGAAGGTCGCGATTCATGAGGCAATCCGGCTCGCGGAGCGATACGGTACGGAGGAGAGCCCGCGCTTCGTGAACGGTGTTCTGGATGCCGTTGCCAGAGACCGCAACCCGAAGGCCTGACGACACGTCTCGTGCGGATTCTCGTGGTGAACTGGCAGGATCGGGAGAACCCGAGGGCGGGTGGTGCGGAGATCCATCTTCACGAGATCTTCGGGCGACTCGCGGCGAGGGGACACGAGGTGACGCTGCTCTGTTCAGGGTGGGACGGCGCGCCATCCGAGACGCGACTGGACGGGATTCGTGTCCTTCGGGCCGGGACTCGATACACGTTTGCGCTGCACGCACGCGCGGCCTTTCAGGACAGGCTGGACGCAGGCCGCGACTTCGACGTGATCGTGGAGGACATCAACAAGTGTCCCCTGTTCTGCAAGCAATGGTCTTCGCTCCCCGTGGTGGCGCTCGTGCCGCACCTGTTCGGGGCGACGGCGTTCCGGCAGGAGCTCGCGCCGGTTGCAGCCGTGGTCTGGACGGCCGAGAAGCTGATGCCTGCGGCGTATTCCGAGATCCCGGTGCTGGTCATTTCGGAGAGCACGGCCGATGATCTGGTCAAGCGCGGATTCCGTCGCGGCCGCATATCGGTGAGCTACCCCGGGATCGATCACCGGTTTTTCTTCCCGGATCCTGGCGCGGAGCGGTTTCACGAGCCGACGATCATCTACGCCGGCAGGCTCCAGCGGTACAAGAGCGTCGATATCGTGCTGCGAGCCCTGGCGCAGCTCCGAGACCGGGGAACGCCGGTCCGCTTCCGGATCGCGGGGCAGGGGGAAGATCGGCAGAGACTCGAGTCCCTCGCCGACTCCCTGGCACTGGGAGACCTCGTGACCTTCGCGGGGTACGTGACGGAGGAAGAGAAGCGCGAACTGATGCGACGTGCCTGGGCGCACGTCTATCCCTCGCCGAAGGAAGGATGGGGCATCAGCAACATCGAGGCGGCTGCCTGCGGGACGCCGTCGCTCGCCAGCGACGCGCCGGGCCTGCGCGAATCGGTCGTGGACGGTCTGTCCGGATACCTTGTTCCGCACGGCGATGTCGAGAAGTGGGCGGAAGCCATCGGCCGGCTGGCGAGCGATCCGGCGCTTCGGGACCGGCTCGGTGAGGGCGCCATCGGGCATGCAGCGAGATTCACCTGGGATCAGACGGCCGACGAGACGGAGGCCGTTCTGCAAACCGTAGTGTGAACTGGAGGGAGGGACGCGATGCAGATCATCATCTCCGGCCGGAACGTAGACGTCACCGACGCGATCCGGGAGCACATCGACGAGAGGTTCGAACGGCTGTCCAGATTCGAGCCTCGTGCTTCACGGGTTGAAGTGATTCTGGCGGAGGAGAAGACTCGTAGCATCGCCGAAGCCGTGATGAGCGTCGATGGTGGTGGACCGGTCGTCGCGAAGGCCGAGGCATCGGAGATTCGCACCGCCGTGGATCGACTCTATGACAGGCTGTCGAGACGTGCTCGAAAGGAACGAGAGCGGCGCAGGAATCACAAGGCGCCGCCGGGTTCGAGCCTGACCCCGGCCCTGGAAGAGCCGGAAGAGTGACCGAGCTGACCGTAGCCGAACTGCTTGCCCGCCGGGGTGAACTCCTCGAGCTGGAGGTCGTGGCCGGTGAGTCGGGACTGGATCGGAAGATCACGGGAGCCGACATCTCGAGCCCCGGACTCGTGCTCGCAGGGTTCACGGACCGACTGCCAAGACGCCGGTCGCAAGTCCTGGGCGAGACGGAGATCATGTATCTCCGGTCGCTGGAGCCGGCCGAGCGGGCCGACGTGCTTCGCTCATTCATGCGCCACGATCAGCCCTGCATTGTAGTTACCAAGGGACTGGAGCTGCCGGGCGAGCTCGTGGAACTGGCCGAGGAGTTTTCGGTTCCCCTGCTTCGCTCTTCGCTGAAGACCGGCGAGTTCTTCCAGCGCATCAAGCCGTTTCTGGAAGACGAATTCGCTCCATCGACTGCGATCCACGGGTCGCTGTGCGATGTGTACGGCGTCGGGCTTCTGTTCGTGGGGCAGAGCGGGATCGGCAAGAGCGAGTGCGTGCTGGATCTCGTGGAGCGGGGACACCGGCTCGTAGCCGATGACGTCGTGCTCGTTCGCAGGCGGGGCGTGGACGTGCTGATCGGCCGCGCGATCGAGCACCAGCAGTTCCACATGGAGATCCGGGGAATCGGCATTATCGATGTGCGGGCACTGTTCGGAATTCGATCCGTCCGGCAACAGAAGCGGATCGAAGTCGTGGTGCAACTCGAGCACTGGAGCGACGAAGCGACGTACGACCGGACGGGACTGGTGCAGGAGACCACGGATATCCTGGGAGTGGAAGTGCCGCGTGTGGTGATTCCGCTGAACCCGGGCAAGAACATCACCGTCATCAGCGAGGTCGTGGCGATGCGACACCTGCTTCGCTACGCCGGAGTCGACTCGGCCAGGCTGTTCGAGCAGAATCTTCGCGCCATGATGCAGCCCGTGCGCGACTACCTCGAGGAGGACAACGAGTGAGTGCGACGGCGGGCGTGGTCGTCGCACATGGCCGACTCGCGGCTGCCCTCGTCGAGGCGGCTGAGGGGATCTCAGGTATTCAGGGCGCTCTGATCCCGATCTCCAACGAGAATCTCGGTCCGGACGAGCTCCGAAGCCGGGTGGAGGCGCCGATCGGTACGGGTCCGGCAGTCGTATTCACGGATCTCGCCAGCGGCAGTTGCACCCTTGCCAGTCGTGCGGTCGGACGAAGTCGCGACTCGATCGCAGTGGTGACGGGCGTCAGCCTTCCGATGCTGCTCGACTTCCTGTTCCACAGGGATCTGCCTCCGGCCGAGCTGGCGATTCGTGTCGCCGGAAAGGGACATGACGGGATTCGAGTCCATCCCGATGGGGAGACCGGCGATGGCGCTTGACCTGTTTCGGATCGACGAGAGGCTTCTTCACGGCCAGGTGATCGTGGGCTGGGGCATGCGACTGAAGCTCGATTATTACGTGATCGTAGATGATGAGGTCGCGGCGAGTGAGTGGGAGAAGGACCTGTACGCGGCAGGTCTGCCGGAGGGAGTGGATGCCTACTTTGTAGGGCTTGACGAGGCGATCGCGGGGTTTGCCGATCTGGACGGTCACCCGGGGCGCGGTGCATTGCTCACACGCTCGCCGGCCACGATGCGAAGTCTGGCCGAAGCCGGGATCCTGGACGGGCGCCGGGTGAATCTGGGAGGGTTGCATGCCGGCGGAGAACGGCGTCGGGTCCTGCCGTACGTTCATCTGTCACCCGAGGAGATTGCGGATCTCAGGAGAATCGAGATGTGCGCCGGACACGTGAGCGCCAGAGACCTTCCCTCGGCTCGCGAGGTACCGTTCGAGGAGCTCGTTCGTGCCGCTGGCTGAGATCCCGCTGCATTCCACCGGCTGGCTCATTCTCGTGGTGCTCGGCGGGATCCTGGCAATGGACGCGGTCTCGTGGCCGCAAGTGATGATCTCGCGTCCCCTGGTCTCGGGTACGTTAGGTGGTTGGCTGCTCGGTGATCCCGCTTCAGGATTCCTCGTGGGAGCCCTCCTCGAATTGATGAGCCTGCGGCACCCGCCATTCGGAGCGGCCCGATACCCCGATGCAGGTCCGGCAGGTCTCGTTGCCGGAGCCGCGTATGCGGCGGCAGGGGGAGCGTCGCTGGGAGCTCTCGTCGCCGCCATTCTCGCGGGCTGGGCGGTCGGATGGATCGGTGCGGTGACGGTTCAGCTCAGGAGGCGAGGTAACGAGAGGCTGATGGCGAATGCCGCGGAACTCGCTGCACGCCCGGAACTGCTGGAACGCAGGCACCGTCTGGCACTGCGCCTGGACGCTGTGCGGGGGGCTCTGCTCACGGCCGGATTCGTCGCACCGGCCGTCCTCGCTGCAGCCTGGTCCGTGAATCAGCCGGCGTCTGCGACGGCTACCGCCTGGGGTGCCGCGATGCTGGTAACCGCCCTGGCCGCCTCGGCTGGAGCGGGGGGGCGCACGAGTTCGACGGGAGTGCGTGGCTGGCCTCTGCTGCTCATCGGTGCCGTCGCCGGAGCGATCGCCGTGGGACTCGCAGTGTGACGCCATGAAACCACTCAGAAAGGACTTGTGGTCGGCCTGGTGGAGGAGTTTCGCGGTGCAGGGCTCGTGGAACTACCGGACCATGATCGGCGGCGGAATGGCCTTCACGATGCTGCCGCTTCTGCGCCGCATTCATGCGGGGGATCCTGTTCGCCTGAGCGAATCGGTGGCGAGGCACCAGTCGGCGTTCAATGCGCATCCGTACCTGGCCGGGATGGCCGCGGGCGCCCTGGCGCGTGCCGAACTGGAGGGCGAGAGCGCGGCGAGCATCGAGAGGTTCCGCACGGCGCTTCGCGGCCCCCTGGGCACCGTGGGCGATCGCCTGATCTGGGCTACCTGGCGTCCCGTCTGTCTGCTCTCGGCAATGGCCGCTTTCGGCCTGGGGCTCGACCCCCTCTGGTCGGTGGCCCTGTTTCTGGTCACCTTCAACGTGGGCCACATCGCTGTCCGGGTCTGGGGGTTTCGAAGTGGCTGGCGCGAAGGCCTGGGTGTGGGAAAGGCCCTGCACGAGAACTGGCTGGATCGGGTTCCGCGACGGCTGGCCCCCCTGATTCTGTTCCTGCTCGGTCTCGATACTGTACTTCTCAGCCGAAGCGTCCTGGACGTGGTCGAGTGGAATGGCTTCTTCGGCGGTCTGGCTGCCGTTGCCGCGTTCGTGGCGCTGGTAGCCTTTCGCTGGCCGCGACGCGCCGGACGGATCGCGGCCGCCCTGGTACTGGCCATTCCGATCGCCTGGGTCGTCGTCGCGCTGCTGAACGGGTGAGAGGAGACGCGGAACTTGTCGGAAGGGAATGAGATGCGAGGTAACGGCGACTCCATTGCCGAGAGAACGGTTCGAGTTCCGAACCGGCTCGGGCTCCACGCCCGACCGGCGGCAGAGTTCGTCAAACTCTCGTCGCGATTTGCCTCCAACATCATGGTCGAAAAGGACGGCCTGGAGGTGAACGGAAAGAGCATCATGGGCGTGATGATGCTGGCAGCCGAATTCGGATCCAATCTGCGGATCCGGGCAGAGGGCGTCGACGCGCCCGACGCGATCACGGAGCTCTCCCGGCTCGTGGAGTCCGGATTCGGCGAAGGCGAGATCGATTACGGATCCAACATCGATGATATGGGAGCTCGCTCATGAGTCTCCTGCTCGAGGGCGTGGGCGCCTCACCCGGCCGTGCACTGGGCCCGGTCAGGTACATCACCTGGGAGATTCCCACGATCCCGCACACCTCGATTGACGCGACCGAAGTCGACCGGGAGATCGAGCGTTTTCACGAAGCACGGGCAAGGGCACTCGCGCGACTGGAAGAACTTCAGCACGAAACCACGGAGCTGCTCGGGGGCTTCGAAGGCAAGGTCTTCGAGTCTCAGGCCTGGATGATCGACGATCCCGACCTGGTGGCGGGCACCGAGGCATACATCCGTCAGAACCTCCTGAGCGCGGAGCGCGCGTTCGAGATGCAACTGCTCGAGCAGCGCGTCCACATGATGGAGTCGGTTCACGCCATGGTGATGGACAGGCTGGCCGACCTTCGGGATGTGCGTGGAAACGTTCTCTCCTGCCTGCTCGGTCATCCGGCCCCCGGGCTCGAGATGTCGGATGACGAGGAACCTTCCATCGTCCTGGCCCACGATATCGCGCCCAGCGTGGCCGTGCGCATGCGCCCCGGGCGGGTGCTGGCGATGATCACGGCGGCCGGGACTCGCGGTTCTCACAGCGTTCTCATAGCGCGCTCGCTCGGAATTCCGGCCGTCGTGGACGTGGGGCCGCAGCTCGCCCAGATCGCCGATGGGAGTGAACTGCTGGTCGATGGCAGGTCCGGTCGATTGATCGTCGATCCGACGCCGGCCGAAATCGAGTCGCACAACCGGGCACTCGCCCAGCTGCAGGTGCGAAGGAAGATCCTCGCTGAACTGGCGGCAAAGCCGACCGAGACCGTGGACGGAGTGCACACCGTGGTCCAGGCGAACCTGGATCAGCCGTTCGAGATCGACGAAGCGATTCGGCTGGGCGCCGAGGGCGTCGGCCTTCTGCGCACCGAGTTTCTCGTGATCGGACACCGCGAGATCCCTTCGGAAGAGGAGCAATTCGACGCGTATCGGTCGGTCGTCGAGGCGTTTCCCGGGCGCGAAGTGACAGTCCGGACGTTCGACATCGGTGGGGACAAGTACCCTCAATTCATGTCGATGAAGCAGGAGGAGAATCCGTACCTGGGCTGGCGCGCGATTCGTGTCTGTCTGGATGAGCCGGAGCTGTTCCAGAATCAGCTTCGCGCGGCCGTACGTGCAGCGGAACACGGTAACGTGAGGCTGCTGGTTCCACTCGTGACGTCGGCGGACGAACTGATCCGAACCCGCGAACACCTCGACGCGGTCTATCGCGATCTGGGGAAGGAGACGGGAGGCGCTGGTGTTCCGGTCGGATTGATGGTCGAGACTCCCGCGGCCGTCGAAACGCTGGACCTGCTCGCCCCCTACGTCGACTTCGTCAGCCTCGGAACGAACGACCTCACGCAGTACGTTCTTGCGGCCGACCGGGGCAATCCAAAGGTGGCCGAGCTCTACGATCCGCTTCACCCGGCGCTGATCCGGCTCTATGGCCGCGTGGCCGAAGCCTGCGAGCACCACCATCTCGACCTGTCGGTCTGCGGGGAGTTGTCGGCCGACCCGATCGGTGTCGCGGTACTTCTCGGTCTCGGATACAGGAAGTTCAGCGTATCACTCTCCTCGCTGGCCGAGATCCGCGAACTGATCCGGCACCTGTCCGTTTCCGACCTCGAAGCACTCTGCGCGCGCAATACCCGGTGCGAGAGCGGCGAGGACGTGAGAGGGATCGTACAGGACTACCTCGACCGGACGGGCGCCCTGAAAGTGGGCGGAATCGTTCTCGAGAGCTGACGAATCCGCTTGCCGGGCATTCTGCCCGCCGGTAGCTTGGCGCGCCTCAATCATCAAGGGACAAAGAGAGAGAACGTGTCGCAGAGAAATCACCACATGTTCACGTCGGAGTCGGTCACGGAGGGCCATCCCGACAAGATCGCGGACCAGATCTCCGATGCCGTTCTGGACGCGATCCTCGCCGAGGATGATGACGCACGGGTGGCCTGCGAAACGCTGGTCTCTACCGGCCTCATCGTACTGGCCGGAGAGATCACGACTACGGCCCATCCGGACTTCGGGGCCATCGCGCGAGAGACGGTGCGCGAGATCGGCTACGACGACGAAGACTTCGGTTTCAGCCATCGGTCCTGCGCGGTCCTGACGTCGATCGGTCGGCAGTCGGGTGATATCAGCCGTGGAGTCGGACGGGGCGGAGCAGGAGATCAGGGCATGATGTTCGGCTATGCGACGAACGAGACCCGGAGCATGATGCCCGTACCGATCGCGATCGCACACGCTCTGACCCGCCGGCTGGCGAAAGTGCGCCGCGAGGGAACGCTCCCGTGGCTGCGACCGGACGGGAAGGCGCAGGTTACGGTCGAATACGACGAGGGGACGCCTCTTTGCGTTCGCACGGTCGTGCTCTCCGCCCAGCACGATCCCTCGGTCGGCAAGAAAGAGCTGGAGAGCGCGATCAAGGAGCATGTCATACATCCGGAAATCCCTGACGCGCTGATGCCGAAGTCGAAGAATCTGCACTATCACATCAATCCGACCGGCCGTTTCGTGACAGGCGGCCCGCACGGAGACGCCGGACTCACGGGCCGCAAGATCATCGTGGACACCTATGGAGGCCTGGGCAGTCACGGAGGGGGAGCGTTCAGCGGAAAGGACCCGACGAAGGTGGATCGTTCGGCCAGTTATGCCGCCCGCTGGGTCGCGAAGAATCTGGTCGCCTCGGGGCTCGCCCGAGAGGTGGAGATCCAGGTGGCGTACGCGATCGGCGTCCCTCGTCCGGTATCGGTGATGGTCAACAGCTACGGTACGGGGGCGATGCCCGATGAGGACATCGTGCGGGTCGTCCGGAAGGTCTTCGACCTCAGGCCGGCCGCGATCATCGAAGCCCTGGGACTGAGGAAACCGATCTACCGCCAGACCGCGTCCTACGGACATTTCGGGCGGCTGCCTCGCAAGGATGGCGCCTTCTCCTGGGAGCGTACGGACCGGATCAAGGACCTGCTCGCGGCGGTCTGACCGGCGGAGCGAATCGACGAGAATCGAATCGAAGGGGTGAGAGTGAATACACGTGTTGATCTTCCGGGCCATGATGTCGCCGACCTCTCGCTGGCGGAGTCGGGTCGTAAGCGCGTCGAGTGGGCGGATCGGTTCATGCCCGTGCTGCGGAGTATCCGTGAGCGCTTCGAGACGGAAAGGCCGCTCGAGGGTGTCAGGGTATCGGCGTGTCTGCATGTGACGACCGAGACCGCGAACCTCATGCGAACGCTGCAGGCCGGTGGAGCGGATGTCGTGCTCTGTGCGTCCAACCCTCTTTCGACGCAGGACGACGTGGCCGCGTGGCTGGTCAAGGAGCTCGGGATCGGTGTGTACGCGGTCAAGGGCGAGGACAACGACAGGTATTACGATCACATCCGTGCCGCGCTCGAGCATCGGCCCGCGGTGACGATGGATGATGGGGCCGACCTCGTCGGAGCCCTTCACATGATCGCGCTCGACCGGCTCGACGACCTGGCCGGTCCCGTCGGAGGCTGGATTGCCGAACTCTCGCCGGCGGAACGGAGGCAGGTCGTTTCAGGCGTGGCAGGTTCGACGGAAGAAACAACGACCGGGATCGTTCGTCTGCGAGCGATGGCGAAGGACGGCATCCTGCAGTTCCCGGTCATCGCGGTCAATGACAGTCTTACCAAGCACATGTTCGACAACCGCTATGGAACGGGTCAGTCCACCCTCGACGGCATCCTGCGGGCGACCAACATGCTTCTGGCCGGGAGTACAGTCGTCGTAGCGGGGTATGGCTGGTGCGGACGCGGCGTCGCGATGCGGGCTCGAGGGGCAGGGGCGAGCGTGATCGTGACCGAGGTTGATCCGCTCGCTGCTCTCGAAGCCACGATGGACGGATTCCGCGTCATGCCGATGGCCGATGCAGCGCCCGAGGGCGACCTGTTCGTGACCCTCACGGGGAACGCCCACGTGGTGCGAGAGGAGCATTTCCGCCGAATGAAGGACGGCGCGATCGTCTGCAACTCGGGACACTTCGATATCGAGATCGACGTCGAGGCTCTGAAGTCGATATCGGAATCGGATCCGGTCGAGTTGCGCCCCTACGTCGAGGAGTACGTGGTGGACGGCAGGCGGATCGCTCTGCTCGGCAATGGCCGACTGATCAACCTGGCGGCGGCGGAAGGACACCCGGCGAGCGTCATGGACATGTCGTTCGCGAACCAGGCGCTCGCCGCAGAGTATCTACTCTCGGAGGAAGGCAAGTCGCTGTCGAAGCAGGTGCACCGGGTGCCGGATCGACTCGACCGCGAAATCGCGGCCCTGAAGCTGGCGGCAATGGACATCGACATCGACACGTTGACCCCGGAGCAGGTCGAATACCTGAAGTCCTGGGACGTCGGGACTTGAAAGCGGACACCGGAAGCGCATGAACGAAGGCGGAGAAATGGGATCCGGAGAGCTCGTCCGGGTCGAGGTCGCGAGTCTGGGGCTCGACAAGGCGTCCAACACGCCCGTCGTCATTCTGCGCGAGGTGGATGGAGAGCGACTGCTCCCGATCTGGATCGGCCCGGCGGAGGCCAGTGCCATCGCCATGGAACTGGCAGGCATCAAGTTCAGCCGCCCCCTTACCCACGACCTGGTGAGCACCATCGTCGGCAGTCTCGGGAGCGAACTGGTCCGTGTGCTGATCACACGCGTCGAAGAGAACACCTACTTCGCCTCGCTCGTGTTCCGCAGGAACGGAGAAATGATCTCGATTGATTCCCGGCCCAGCGACAGCGTCGCGCTGGCTCTCCGGGCCGCGGCCCCGATCTTCGCATCCGCGGGGCTTCTCGGACGCACCCAGCTGGAGATCGATCAGCCTGAGGCGGATGATCCTGTCCCGCCCTGGATGCCATCCGGGGAGGAGTCCGAGCCGGCCCGGACCGGTGAGGAAGAATCACGGCCGACGGGAGAGAGCCTGCGGGAATATCTGAAAGGACTCGACCCCGAGGACTTCGGGAAGTTCGTGCCTTGATCGGGAGCCTGAATTCGGCGCCCGATCGGTGGCGCCACGCTCGCATCCGCGCCGCGGCGATGATCGCCATGCTCGCGGCCTCGGCTGCCGGGCTGCCGGCGCAGGAGATCCGGGGCACCGTCTACTCGGGCGCCGATTCCACGGCAGTGGCCGACGCCATGGTCCTGCTGCACCGTATCACCTCGGTTTCGGGCGAGATCGTCGATTCCACGGCTTCCGACGCCTCCGGACGGTTTCGTCTGACCATCGACGAAGCGGAGAACCCGGAGGTTCTCTATGCGGCGTCCGCCGTTCGGGGTGGCGTCAACTACTTCGGCCCGATTCTGCACCCGGGCATGGACCCGCCTGACGGCTACGCCATCGTCGTGCACGAGGTCGAGTCGATCGAGGCGCCGGTGACGGAGAACCCGGTGCTCATGCGCCACATCGTGGTGAGTCCTACCGCCCACGGCCTCCTCCAGGTCGGGGAAGTCATCGACATCGCCGGGACGGAAGGGCGCGCGCTGCGGACCACGGACACCTCGATCCCGATCTGGTCCATGGACCTGCCGCGCGGATATCAGTCCTGGGCTCCGATCGAGGGAGGGATTCCCCCGGAGTCGATCTCCGAGTCCGATGGGAGGGTCGAAGCCAGGGCCACGCTGCCGCCGAATGGGATGCGTCTCTCGTACGGGTACTTCATCGAGGGACCGGACCTGGATTTCTCGATCGAATACCCGACGGAACGGTTCGAGATCATTCTCGTGGGTGTCGCGGAGGACCGGCTGCGCGGCTTGAGTCCGGGCGAGCTGCCCGACGTGCCGCCGGGATCCGACGCGAAGCGCTTCGTGGCCTCCAACCTGGAGCCGGGCACCTCTGTCGGCCTGACGATCGAATCGGAACCCGTCGCCTGGGGGCCCGTGCTGATCGCGGCGTTGATCGGGATCGCGTTCCTGGGGGCTGCCGCCGTTTCCGCCCGGATGGCTCGACGCCCGACGACCTGAGACACGATGGGAGCCTGCCGAACCCGGTAGTGGCTCTTGCGTATGCTGGAATTCTCGCGCTAGACTCAATTTTCGTACATCAGGGATCGGGCCCACGGAAGTCGGTGAGAATCCGACGCGGCCCCGCCACTGTGAGAGGGAGACCGGCCCCGGCCCCATCCCTCGAGCCAGGAGACGAGCCCCTCCCTGCCCACTGACGCTCTTCGCGGGAAGGGTGTGGGCGAGGCAGGCAATCTTGCTGACTCGGTCATGCCCGGCCTTTCTGGAGAAAGGACGGGTTTTCTCTTGGTGCACCGATACGCGGGGCGATCGACAATCGCGCTGGTGGGCGTCATCCTGCAGATGCTCGCGGGGGCTTCGACGATCGCGGCCCAGGTCCGCGCGACCGATGATCTCGGGCGGGAACTCAGCCTTCCCGGCGCACCCGCGCGTATCGTTTCCCTCGTGCCGGCCATCACCGAAATCCTCTACGCACTCGGGGCCGGTGCCAGTGTAACCGGTCGCTCTACCTGGGATGATCAACCGCCGGAGGTGAAGTCCGTTCCGAGCGTCGGCGATGCGCTCCGTCCGGACGCGGAGAGGGTGCTCGCGCGGAATCCCGACCTGGTGATCCTCTATGCAGGCCCCGACAACGCGCGATCCGTGGAGCAGTTCGAGCGGCTCGACGTCGCCGTGCTCGCCATACGGATCGACGACCTGAGCGACCTGCGACGCAACGTCCTGCGACTGGGGGAGCTGCTCGGACGGGAGCGCTCCGCCGCAGCCTTATGGGCTTCGATCGAGACTCAGCTTTCGGACGTGGCGCGCGCGACCCGTGAGCTGCCCCGTACCCGCGTTTACTACGACGTTGCCTGGCCGCCGGCGATTACGGTGGGCGCAGGCAGCTACCTCGACACCCTCGTAGCGATAGCCGGCGGAGAGAACATTTTCCACGACCTCGCCGCTCCGTCGCCTCAGGTCTCTCTGGAGGCGATCGTCGCCCGATCACCGGAACTGGTCCTGGTTCCGGCGGGCCTCGACGGGAACCCGGCCGACCCCGCGACGCGTCCGGGCTGGACGGTGATTCCTTCGGTGCGCGAAGGGAGCATCCGGCACGTGGATGCGGGTCTGCTGCACCGGCTGGGTCCGAGAGTCGGAGAAGCGGCCCGGGCGCTGGCCGAGGTTCTCCACCCGGAGTTGCGCTGGTGAAGTCAGCGGCACGTTACGTGATCCTCGGGGGACTGGTCCTGGCGGGCATCGCTGCAGGCGTAATGGTTGGGCCCGCTGGTCTCTCTACGGGCGAAGTCGTCGGTGTATTCGGAAGCGGGGGAGACGATATCGCTCGCCGGATCGTGTTCGAATTGCGGTTGCCGCGGATTTTCGGCGCCATTCTCGTCGGGGCATCACTCGCAGTCTCGGGGGCCGTTTTCCAGGCTCTTCTCCGGAATCCCCTCGCGGAACCCTACCTGCTCGGTGTCTCCTCGGGCGCGGCGCTCGCCGCGGTCGGAGCTCTGGCGCTCGGGTTGGGCAGCCTGGGTGGTTTTCTGCTTCCGGTCGCCGCGCTCGTCGGCGGACTTCTGGCCATCGCCATCGTGTTTGCGGTTGCCCGCGTATCGGACCGGCTCGATACCCGGGTCCTCATCCTCGCCGGGGTCGTCGTCAGCGCGTTTTTCGGGGCCTGCATTACACTCATTCTGGTGTTTTCGCCCGCGGAAACCCTGCGGTCGGCATTCTTCTGGACTCTCGGCAGTCTGTCGGGGATTTCATGGCGGATGGTTGCCGTCCTCGCCGCATGGGCGATTCCGGCATCTGCCGCCGCGTGGGGACTGGGGCGCCATCTCGACGCCCTCGCTCTCGGAGAGGAAACGGCGGCCGCCATCGGGACCGAGGTCGAACGGATCAAGCGGATCGCGTTTTTTCTCGCTTCACTGCTGGCGGCCGTCACGGTGAGCGTCGCCGGCGTGATCGGGTTCGTGGGTCTCGTGGTTCCGCACGCCGTCCGAATGGTCTGGGGCAGTGCACATCGCGATCTGATTCCGACGAGCTTCCTCGCTGGCGGCGCGGCACTCCTCCTCGTCGACACGGCCGCGAGGGCCATCGGAGGGCCGGTGGAAATCCCGATTGGCGTGGTCACGGCGTTTCTCGGCGTCCCCTTCTTCCTCGTCCTGCTTCGCGCCCGGGGAGGGTCTGCGTGAGCTTCCGCGTGGAGAACCTGACCGTTCGCTTCGGCGATTCCCAGGTGCCGGCACTTCGCGATGTGAGTCTCGACTTCGAACCGGGCATGCATACCACGGTGCTCGGGCCGAATGGTGCGGGGAAGAGCACACTGCTGCGCGCCCTGATGGGAACCGTACGTCCGGATTCGGGACAGGCGCGCTTCGAAGGTCGCCCCAGCACAGACTGGCCGCGCAGGGACCTCGCACGACGCGTGGCGCTCGTATCCGCAACGGAGGAATTCGCGTTTCCCCTGAGAGTCCGGGAGCTCGTCGCCATGGGTCGGAACCCGCACCTGGGATCGTGGCGTCCTGCCGGTGCGTCCGACCGCGAGATCGTGGCAACCTCACTTCGGGAGGTAGGACTCGAGGCGTTCTCCGAGCGCCGTCTGTTCACGCTCTCGGCGGGCGAGTTGCAGCGGGCACGACTGGCCCGTGCGCTCGCGCAGCAGGCGGACACGCTTCTGCTGGATGAGCCCGTGGCGCATCTCGACCTCGCACACGAGTTCAGCACGTTTGAGCAGATCGCCCAACTTACTCGTCATAAGTCGCTTACCACGATTACTGTCACACATCACTTGAATCTGGCAAGCCGGTTCTCGGATCGGGTTGTGTTGTTGTCCGAGGGGCGTGTAGCCGCGACGGGTACGGCGCAGGAAGTCTTCACCGCCGACCGGCTGGGAGCCGCCTTCGGCTGCAGCGTGGATGTCCGGGACCTCGGTGAGCTGGGCCGGTTCGTCGTTCCCGTGACGGCAGCCGGGCCACCGAACGCGGCTGGACGGTCCCGATGAAGCCGGGACCGATCCTGTCGATCACCGCGTGCCTCGTGCTGATCTTCGCGCTGCCGGGACGCTGCCTGGCACAGGAGGCGGGCACGCCTACCGATCGGTTGAGTGAGGCGACCCCCGATTCAGGTCCGGAGGTTCCGCTCACGATCGTGGTGCGATCGGGTGGCGGTGGTGCCCCTGCGGGCGTGACGGTCCGGCTCGTCGATGTTCGTCAGGACGGAGCGAGCAGAGGAGCGAGCCGGACTCTCAGAGCCGATCCTTCCGACGCAGCGGTCTACCGATACTCGCTTCCCGCAGGCTCCATCAGCCGGCTGGAGGTGGAAGCCCCCGGTCACAAACCCGTGTCGCGACAGATCGAAGCGGTTTCCGGAGGGATTCTGCACGAGCTGGTCGTACTGGAGATCGATCCGGTCGTGCTCCCTGGCGTCGAGGCGGTCGTTCGCTGGCGGCCGACCGATGGATCGCTCGCTCGTTCCGTGTCGGAGGTGCGCTTCGACGACGGACCGGTCCCGTGGCGGGACGTCAGCGAGTGGCTGTCCAGCGTTT
Source organism: uncultured bacterium (assembly GCA_965364445.1). Classification (GTDB taxonomy): domain Bacteria; phylum Gemmatimonadota; class Gemmatimonadetes; order Palauibacterales; family Palauibacteraceae; genus Carthagonibacter. Next base: position 17,858 of record CBDTXM010000015.1, read on the forward strand.
CAGGGACCTCGACGCGAGGTTCGGCGATGGCGGGCGGGCAATTCGTCAGCGTCCGGGGCAGTCGCCCGGAAGGCGTGCTCGTGCTGTTGGACGGACACCCGCTGAACGATCCGATGAGCGGGCGGGCAGATCTGTCGACAATTCCCGTGGGGACGCTTTCCTCGGCGACGCTCGTTCGCGGCGCCTCGTCCGCACGGTACGGTACCGGAGCAATGGCCGGCGTGCTGCTCCTGAGATCCCGGACCGGCAGCGAAACAGCCGCGACGGGTGCGCTGAGAGTATCGTCATTCGGGGGCCTTGGAGGCGAGGTTCAGGTCAGGGGGACGGGAACCGCCGGGCGGGCCTCGCTTGCGATCGCGTTGGACCAGGCCGACAACGACTTCACGTTCGAGAATCGCCTGCTTCCCGGCTCTCCCGTCGAGACCCGCGCAAATACCGATGCCTCACGCTTCTCACTTTCGACTTCTGCTTCGCGCGGAAGAACCCGGTTCGGATTTCGCTACGATGCCGTCGAGCGGGGTAGCCCGGGTCCGATGGGGAATCGACTGTTCGATCGGGCCCGGTGGGAGGAAGGAAGAGGGCTCGCATCCCTCGGATGGCAGGGGAGTCGCATCGGAGTGTCGGGACGGCTGGGATGGTCGACGTCCGACTGGGCGCCGGGCACCGGGAACGGGGCGGCCGTCACCCGGAACGCCCGGGTGCTGGGTGCGGGACTCGAAGGCAGGACCGGAGGCGCCGCCGACCTGGAACTGGCAGGTCGCTTTTCACTGGAGGGCCTGGAGGGAGATGATTTCTCCGGCGAGGTCCGGCGGCTGATGATCGGCGGCGCGGCGGCTCGCTCGTTTTCCGCCGGTGCGTTTCTCGTGCGTCCGGCCATCTCGATCGACGGGACCGCAGATCGAGCGGCCGTGAGCCCCGAAATCGGGCTCCGCGTCCCGATCGGATCGATGATCGCGTTGCGCGCGAGAGCCGGACAGGCATTTCGAATGCCGACCCTCGCGGATCTCAATCTCTCGCCCGGGTTGCGCGTGCGGTCGAATCCCGATCTGGAGCCGGAACGCGTCGTACTGGACGCAGAGCTGGGTCTGGAAGCAGGCAGGAAGGCGGGGGGATTCGAACTGGCCGGAGAGCTCGCCGGGTGGTACCGGCAGACCGAGGATCCGATCGTATGGCTGGCGAGCGCGGCAGCCCTCTGGACGCCCCGGAACCTGGACCGGCTTGTCAGCTACGGAGTGGAAGGTTCTCTGGAAGCCGTGACGGAGCGAACCCGTCCCACGGGCTGGGGCCTCACCGCCGCCGCCACCCTGGATCACAGCCGGCTCGGCTTCGGCTCCAACCAGAATCCGTTGCCCTACCGGCCCGGTACTTCGGCGGCGCTCGGAATCCGGGGGTGGGCGACGAGGCTATCGATCCGTGGCTGGGTGCGCTGGACGGGATCGAGAACCACGACCGTCGCCGGCACGAGATCGCTACCAGGCTTCACTACGGTGGACCTGACCGTGGGTTGGCAGCCTCCCTTCGGGGTTGCCGGCCTCGAGGTGGAAGGCCGCGTCGACAATCTGCTGGACCGTTACTACGAGCTGGTGGAACTGTACCCGGAGCCGGGACGACGTCTCTCGCTCACGGTCAGATACCGTTGATGGAACCCGCTGCGTCACCTCGACGGACGACGATTGAACAGGGAAAGGACACGCAGATGCCGCACACCCCGCAGACCGCAGCCGGGAAACGTCGTCTCGACCGGCGTCTCACCAACAGGCGCCTCGCGATGGCGGCGATCTTCCTGCTGGGCGGGGTCCCGGCCGGGTGCGGAGACGACGACCCGGTTGGTCCCCTTCCGGGGGTCGGGACCGATCTCGTGGCTCTCAATTCGACCGGACAGACCCTCGCTCCGTTCCGGGTGAACAACAACTCGATCGTTCCGACAGGGACCCCGATCGATCTCGGCGCCGGCTTCGACGGGGACGGGGTAGCCCTGTTCGGCTCGATCGCCGCGAGCACCGTGAGCAGCTTCGGAGGCAGTCGCATCGTGCTCGTCGACCTGTCCGATGGCGCGGTAGCCGAGGCCGTCTTTCCCGGACCCGATCCGGCCCTGGTGAACCCCTCACGGGCCGAATTCGATCAGGACGGCATCCTGTGGGTCGGCGGACGGGGCAGCGACGCGGTGTACAGGCTCTCGCCGGGGGCCGGGGTAGCGACCCGCGTGGCGACCGATGTCGGGACCTTCGTCGAACGGGTTGTGCCCATCGGCGACGAACTGTTCGCGATCGATGCCAACATCGACGACGAGGGCGGGACCTATGAGCCGCGCGGCAGAGGTCGGGTCGTCGTCCTCGACCGTGATGGCATGCTCGGGACGGTGATCGAGCTTCCCGACGACGCACCGAATCCAGCGGATGCGCTGCGGGTCGGAGACCGTCTGATCGTTCTGGCCGGCGGGACCTTCGATCCGATCACCTTCGCCCCGAATTCCGACGGGGCTCTCGTGACGATCGATCCGGTCACGCGCCAGGTAACGTCGAACCGTCCGCTCGGGGCGAATGGCGTGAGCCTCGCGCTCGGGGCCGACGGCAACGTCTACATCACGACGACCGAGAATTACGCGTCTCTGGCCCTGCTTCGGTTCGATCCGCGCACCGGGAGCTTCGATCGCGGACCGTCGAATCCGATCGATTCGCGTGACGAGTCGGGGGAGCGGGTCGATTGCTGGACGGCCACGGCGCTGCTCGACGGTCGGATCCTCTGCTCCACGTTCCGCACCGACGCTCCGGGACGCATGCTGCTGATGAATCCCGACGGTACGGCGATCTCGGAGACCGGATCGGGATTCGGCACGACCGACATCGGACTTCGGGAATGAGCAGAAGTCCGGTCGTAATTGCCGCTGCGGCATCCCGTTCTTAGCTTGGCGCCGTGCCCATCATCACGACGTCCTGCCTGGTCCTGCAGACCTACAGGTTCGGCGACACCAGCAAGATTCTCCGCCTGCTGACGTTCGACCACGGTCCGCTCTCGGCCCTCGCGCGTGGTGCGCTTCGGCCGAAGAGCCGTGTCAGCGGTGTGCTGGAGCCATTCGTGGAGGGGAATGCAACGCTATACCTGAAACCGAACCGCGATCTCCACACGCTCTCCGGCTTCGAGCTCGTGAAGTCCCGCCAGTCTCTCGGCTCCGACATGGCCCGTTTCGCAGGCGCCTCCGTGCTCGCCGAGCTCGTACTGCGCCTGGCGCCCGCCGAGCGCGATGAACGTGTCTTCTCGGCTCTGCGGCATGGACTGGATGACCTCGTCCATGCCCCGGCCGAGACGGCGAGGGCTGTATCGGTAGCGCGAATCTGGGAGCTCGTCCGGGTCTTCGGATTCGAGCCGGCGCTGAACAGCTGCCTCTCCTGCGGTCGGGTGATCGGTGCCTCCGAGCGTGCACGATTCGATACGTTCGAGGGCGGTGTCCGGTGCGCGGGTTGTGCCGGGGCCGGTGATCTCCTCGAGCCCGCTGACCTGCAGTTGTTCAGGGCGCTCGCCGTTGACGGAGACTTCGAAGTAGCGACCATCTCCGCTCTGCAGATTCGATTGCTGAAGGACTTCATCCGGGTCCACGTTGCCGAGGACCTGCGGATCCGGTCGCTCGAGTTCCTGGACGCCGTGGATGTCTGACCTCCCGTCGCGGTCGGTGATCGTTGGTACGGCCGGGCACGTCGACCATGGAAAGAGCTCCCTGGTGACGGCTCTCACAGGTACCGATCCCGATCGGCTCGTCGAGGAGAAGCGCCGGGGACTGACCATCGAGCTGGGCTTTGCAGCGCTCGCGGTCGATCGCGGCCCCCGTGTCGGAATCGTCGACGTGCCGGGCCACGAGGATTTCATGCGGACGATGCTCGCCGGCGCTTCGGGAATCGACCGGCTGCTTCTCGTGGTCGCGGCCGATGAGGGGCCGATGCCTCAGACACGGGAGCACCTGGATGTTGCCGAGCTCCTCGGAATTCATCGCGGAGTCGTCGCGCTGTCGAAAATCGACCGGGTCGATGTCGAGTGGCAAGAACTCGTTTCAGACGCCATTCGGGACGAACTCCGGCGATTCGGATCAAACTCCGATTGGCCGATCCTGCCCGTCTCGGCCGTGACCGGCGAGGGCATCGAGGCGTTGCGCGAGGCATTGGTCGAGACCGCCTGCGGGGTCGCCGAACGGCCACTGAACGACCTGTTCCGACTACCGATCGACAGGGCATTCTCGATTCCAGGCGCCGGTACCGTGGTGACCGGGTCCGTCTGGAGTGGCTCGGTGGGGCGAGGCGACAAGATTCGGCTGCTGCCGTCGGGCGAAACAGCGCGTGTGCGCACGGTCCAACGGTTCGGGGAAGACGTGGAGGCGGTCGGACCGGGTTCTCGCTGTGCACTGTCGTTGGCAGGGTTGCCGCTGGAGCGAGTTCGGACGGGCGACATGGTCGTCTCCGACCCGAGCTGGCGGTCCATTCGTCGATTCGGCGCCCGGATTCGTCTGCTGCCCGATTCCGTTGAAGGACTTGATCACGCCGACCTCGTGAGGCTCTACCACGGGACCCGAGAGACGCTGGCTCGGATACTGTTGCTGGACGGCGGGACGCTCCCGCCGGCAGAGCCGGCCGACGCGGTTCTCGTGACGCGGGAGCCACTGGCCCTCAGGGTCCGTGATCGATTCGTCCTTCGACGGGTCTCGCCGATGCGGACGATCGGCGGCGGCATCGTGGCGGACCTGGCTCCGACTCGTCGATGGCGTGCGGCTGCCGAGACCTGGAGGCGATTGCTCGACGCAGATCCCGGCGAGGCGACCGACGTCGCAGTGCGCCTTGCCGCCGGTCGGGGCATCGAGCGATCGGATCTGCCTCTCCACACCGGATTTCCCGGGCACCCCGATCGAGGTCTCGACAACGTGATCGCTCTCTCGGACCGGCTCTTCGCCTCCGGGATCGTACATGAGGCGCGTGAAGCGGTGATCGAGTCGATTCGGAGCGCCCAAGCGAGTTCTCCCCGACAGCCGGGTGTGCCCCTCGAGAGCGTAAGGTCGATGGGTGCGGATCGGTATGCCGGTCCGCTACTGGAACAGGTTCTGAGAGACCTCGAATCGGAGCAACGGGTCGTCCGGGAAGGCCCGCTGGTCCGCCTGCCGGATCACCAGCCGCGACTGACAGAAGCGGAAGAGGAGGCGAAGGCCGCCGTATACCGGGTGCTGGAGGATGGTGGTCTGGCGCCACCCTCGCCGGCCCGGATCGAGGAATTGCATGGCCTGGATCGGGTGCTGCTGCACGACCTGCTCCGGTTACTCGTTCGCGAGGGCAGGGTGGTTTCCCTGACACCGGAGCTCTTCCTGACCTCCGGGGAGGTGAAGCGCCTGAGGGAAGGCGCATGCCGGGTTATGGAAGGCTCGATACCGGCTTCGCCCGCTGCGTTCGGGTCGGAATTCGACTTGTCGCGACGCGAGATGATTCCGTTGCTCGAATACCTGGACCGGACCGGTGTCACGCGTCGGACGGGATCGGGCCGGGTGGCAGCCGATCCGTCCGTGCAGTAAGGCAGCCTCAGTCCACGTCAGTCCACGTAGTAAAGAAACCTGCCGCAGTGATCGCAGATGTTGATGCGATCGTTCCGACCGACCTCGGAGGACCAGGCGGTCGGGACCGCCACGAAGCAGCCGTAGCAGATCCCGTTCAACACCGGCGCTACCGCTCGCCCCTCCGATTGTGACACTTCCGCAAACCGGGCACGGACCGGCGCGTCCAGCCGGTCTGCCAGCTCCTCGATCTTCCCGTCCAGAATCTCCAGCGCCTCGGAAGGGCGCAACTCGAAGACCGCTGACTCGACCTGGGAAAGACCGTCCTCGGCGAGCGACCTCCGCTGGGTCTTCAGATCCTGTAGCTCCAGGAGAAGTTCGAGCTGCGGATGCATGGATTCAGACTCCTTTTTCCTCCAGCAGAGCGAGGAATTCCTCGGGCGTCTCGATCGCGGCAAGCCGCTCCGGGATGTCGGACTCCTTACCGAACTGGGCAATCTTCCCCAGAACGGGCAGGTACTGGTTCGACACCTCGAGCGGGGGGGCCACGATCAAGAAGATGTTCTGAACGGGCTTCTTGTCGATCGCATCGAAGTCGAGGCCACCCGGCTTGCGGCCGAATGCCACCCTGAGGCGATTCACGACGAGGGAACGGCAATGGGGAATCGCGATGCGACGACCGATTCCTGTCGATCCCAGATTCTCGCGTCGCTTGAGCATCTTGAAGAGGATGGCCTGCGACTTTTCGTCCAGACCCAGCAGGCCCACAAGTTCCTTGAGTGCCTCGTCCTTGGTTTCGGCTTCGAGATCCAGCTTGATCGCGTCCTCCGAAAAGAAGTCGCGCAGTTGCATCTGCTGCATATATCGGCTCCCTGGCACGAAAGGGCTCGCGGCCCTCCAATCGTTTGGGCCTCCACCGGCGGCGGAGTGCAATCAGCAAGATACCGGAAACACGAAAGGGCTGTCAAAGTACCGGGGGACACGCGATGCGGGGTTCCAGATCGTCGTGTCGGATTGACGGAACAAAGCGCGGAGACTAGTGTTTCGAGGATGAGCGGACCCGTTCTTGCGGTCCGCTTTTTGTCGCTGTTTGAGAATTCATGGGGGTGATTCAGATTCGACGTGTTTACTGGAATCCGAGGAAGCGTGCCGAGGTGCTCGGGCCTCGTAAAACACCGGGAAAATTTTCAGGTGCCAATGACAACATGGCGCTGGCCGCGTAACTAACGCGTCCCGTCCCAGGATTCGCCCGGCCCGAGGCGGTCCCAGGGACGTCGCAAATCGGGCTGGTTGGAGGCGGGAGCCGCGACCGCAGCCAACGAGATGGCGCAAGCCGTAGTGGCTGGCTGATGGCGGGCCGTTGGGGAGCCCTGCCTGACGCGAGATAAGATCCCCGAATACGCACGTAGATGCCGAGGAAGAAGGATTCGCGGACCCGGGTGCAAATCCCGGCACCTCCATCAGGAATTCGAACCGCGGGGCGCCATTGATGCGTTCCGCGGCGTTTTCATTACGGGGCGCGTGCGTCGCTCCGACCCGGAACTGAGCGGACGATACGGTGCTAGACGAACTGATCGACAAGCTGAATGGCGAAGCGGAAGCACTCCTCCACGAGCTGAACGTCACCCTTCCGAGGGAGATCGAGAAGGCCGTGGCACTCGGAGACCTGCGGGAGAATTCCGAGTATGCGGCGGCGCTCGAGCGCCAGCAGCTGGTGCGAGCCCGGCTCGACTACATATCGCGTCGGTTGTCAGAGATCTCGGAAATCGATCTGGACGAGATTCCGCAGGACCGGGTCGGGTTCGGCTCGAAGGTTGAGGTCCTGGACCTCGACGACGACGTGACCGAGACCTACACGCTGGCCTTCGGAGATGTCATCAATCTCGAGAATTCCGAAATCTCCATGGCGTCACCGATCGGCAAGGCGCTGCTCGGCAAGTCGGGTGGGGAAGAGGCCGAAATCACGCTGCCGGGAGGGCGGGTGCGATACCGGATTCTCAGCCTGGCGACGATCCACGACCTGGCACGCCACGGCGACTGAGAAACGCCGCCGGGGCGGAATTGACCGGATCTTCGACGCCGAGCAGACGGCTCAGAAGATCGAGACGGGCGGTACGTAGCGCTCCGGGTCGTCCCGAATGGCCGCGAGGAGCGCGTTCAGGTCGGTCACGGTCTTCAGAAGCTCCTCGTACAGCGCCTCGTCGGTGAGCAGCTGCCCGGCCGACCCCTCTCCAGCCGCAAGACGCGCCAGCAGGGAATCGGTCGTGCGAACGGATCCGATCAGAGCCGTGTAGAGGGAATCGGAGCCGATCAGAAGTCCCAGCGTGCCCTCACCGTCGGCGACCGAGCCGATGATCTCCTCCATGGCAACCGCCGCCGCACGGACCGAAGTGTACAGGGAATCATCGGTCAGTAGCTGCATGAGCGGAGCGTCGGGCGAAGCGGCCACCGAGAGCACGGAATCGAGATTCGCCGCGAGCGAAGCGACTCGGAGATACAGGGCGTCGTCGGTGATCAACTGTCCGAGTGACCCCTCTCCCTCCAGCAGTCCGCTCGTCAGCTCGGACAGGTTCTCCGTGATCTCGAGCAACTCTCCAACGGCTCCCGCTCCCTGTGCGATCAGGGCGTCGTAGTCGACGGACGTGGACGACGGAATCGTGTCTCCATCGACGAGCACGCGAGCCTCCGCCGACCCGGGCTCGATGTCGATGAGCTTGTCTCCGAGGAGCCCCTGAGTGCGCACCTGTGCACGTGAGTCGGTGCGGATCTGCTCCCTGACATCCTCGTCGATCGCCATCCAGATCTCGACGGCATTTCCGTCGTCGGGCCGAAGGTCGGGCGGGATCAGTTCGATCCGGTCTACCTGTCCGACGGTCTGTCCTGCCAGCTGGACGGATGCTCCGGGCACGAGCCCTGCCGCCGACCGGACCAGCGTGGCGAGCTGGTAGCGGCTCCCGAACACGTTGCCGGTGTTGCCGACCAGGAACACGGCGGCGGACAGGATGCCCAGCGCCAGGAGGATCAGCAGACCCACCCGCACCTGCTCCCAGGTGATCGGAGAACCGCGCTTCATCGATCAGTGCAGGAATTCACGTACATACCCATCGCCGGATTCCATCATTTCTTCCGGGGTTCCCTGAAATACGATCTCGCCGCCAAACAATAGAGCCACCCGGTTGCCGATCCGGAAGGCCGAACGGATGTCGTGCGTGACCACGACGCTGGTCACGCCCAGCTCCCGTTGCAGTTTGAGCACCAGGTCGTCGATCGTACGGGTCGTGATCGGATCGAGTCCGCTGGTCGGCTCATCGTACAGCAGGATGGATGGCTGATGAATCAGAGCGCGGGCGATTCCGACGCGCTTCTTCATTCCGCCGCTGAGCTCGGCCGGCAGGAGTTCTTCGACCTGCTCCGGGTCGAGGTCTACCATGCGGAGCGACTCGTCCACCCGGCGCGCGACCTCCTCTTCGGGCAGATCTTCGTGCTCGTGAAGGTAGAAGGCCACGTTGTCATAGACGGTCAACGAGTCGAACAGCGCCGCCTCCTGGAAGACCATGCCCATGTCCTTGCGGAGCTCGAGCAGCTCGTCACGGGACGCGGTAGCGACGTCCTGGCCTCGTACCAGGATCTGTCCCCCGTTCGGCTTGATCAGCCCGAGTATCAACCTCAGGATCGTCGACTTGCCGGCTCCCGATCCCCCGAGGATGCACACGGTCTCGCCGGGCCAGACGTCCAGCGAGATCCCATCGAGGACGACATGATCTCCGAATCTGAGGTCGAGGTCCCGGAGCGAGATCAGGGGTTCGTCGGAAGGTTCCGGGCTCGGCGCCCCCCCTTGCTCCATCAGCCGACGCGCCTCCTCCCGCTCCAGGCGGAGGTGCCCCGAGTCCCAGAGCAGGTCGCCCGTGCCACTCATTCGATGAACAGTCCGATGATCAACTGCGTGAGGAAGTAGTCCGTCGCGAGGATGAAGATCGACGACGTTACGACCGCACCCGTCGCCGCTCGTCCCACGCCCTCCGTGCCGCCGCGCGTCGAGAGCCCGTAGTAGCAGGAGGTGATCGCGATGATCGCACCGAAGAACAGCGGCTTGCTGAGACCGGAGACGAAGTCGATCGGGATATAGCGCAGCAGGAACCCGTTCTGGGCCAGCGTGGAGTAGACCGAGCGCATGTACAGATCGAAGGTGAGGTCGAGCTTCACGACGGCGATCAGCAGACCTCCGAAGATCGCAACCAGATCGGTGATGATCGTCAGCAGGGGGAGCGCGATCAGGCAGGCCACGAACCTCGGCACGACGAGCTTCCGGACCGGATCCACGCCCATCGTGTTCAGGGCGTCGATCTGCTCCGTGACCCGCATCGCGCCCAGCTCGGCAGCGATTCCCGAGCCGGCGCGGCCCGTGACCATCAGGGCTGTGAGGACCGGTCCGAGCTCGCGAACCGTGCTCGCGCCCACGAGGCGACCGATGTAGATGGTCGCGCCGAACTGGCGCATTTCGACCGCCGACTGGAGCGCGAGGACCATGCCCGTGAACAGGCCGGTCAGGATCACGATTCCGATCGATCCGACACCGATCGAATCCAGCTGTACGGCCAGGTCCTTTCCGTAGAATGGACGCGTAACCGTGCCGTGTATCGAACGCCAGAGGAGGGTGAAATAGCGCTGCGTGTGCCAGGCGAGCTCCCGCAGGGAGCTGCCGGCGTAGCGCACCGGGGTGAGGGCGGCTTTCCGAACGATCATGCGGTTGGACTCGAGGTGTGCTCCCGCTTTGACTCTCTCCCGCGTGCCCGCTAACTTCGCGGCCGAAAGTCCGGTTCGAACCTCCCGAGCGCGTTGCCCGGCAAGGTGTTACGATCCTGCCGACGGGTGGCCGCAGATTACCGGAGATCCCGACCCTTCGCAAGGCGGACCGTGACTGATTACGAGCCCCAACTCGACAGCAGCCGGGCGCGATCGTTGCTGGACGCCGCGGCCGGCGGAACCGTGCTCGTGGTGGGCGATGCGATGCTGGATCGCTACCTCGAGGGCGGTGTGGATCGCATCTCGCCCGAGGCCCCGGTTCCGGTGGTGCGCGTCGAGACGGAACGGGAAGCGCTCGGCGGGGCCGCCAACGTGGCGGCGGGCGTCGTGGCCCTTGGTGCCCGCTGCCGCATCGTCGCGACGGTGGGCGGTGATCGATCAGGCGAGGCTCTGCGGGATCTCCTGACCGGGCACGGCGTCTCCACGGACGACCTGGTCACCGATGCGACGCGGCCGACGACGGAGAAGATCAGGATTCTCGCGCGCCACCAGCAGATCCTTCGCATCGATCGGGAGACGGACGCTCCTGTCGATTCGGGGCTGGCAGCGGAGCTGGAGTCGAAGGCGGTCGCAGCGCTCGAAGCGGCGGATGTGCTCGTTCTCGAGGACTACGACAAGGGTGTGCTGTCGCCGGATCTGTCCCGAACTCTCCTGCAGGAGGCGGGGCGCAGGGGCATACCGTCGGTCGTGGATCCGAAGCTCCGCCATTTCTTCGACTTTCAGGGCGCCTGGCTGTTCAAGCCGAATGTGCGTGAGCTGGCCGCCGCCCTCGGGCTCGAGCAGGCGCCGAGAGCCGAGAGCGACCTGAGACCGCTGCTCGACCGCCTGGGATGTGAGAATCTCCTCCTCACCCTGGGAGAAGAAGGCATGTTGCTGCTCTCGCGTGATCGCCCCGGGCAATGCAGGATACCGTCCAGAGCGCGAGAAGTATTCGACGTCACGGGAGCCGGAGACACCGTGATCGCTGCAATTGCCGCCGCGCTGATCGGAGGGGCGGAACTGCCCGTGGCTGCCGCATTGGCCAACGTTGCCGCCGGGATCGAAGTCGGACGCATCGGCGCGGTGCCGGTGACCCGGGAAGAGTTACTGGAAGAGCTTGCCCGCCGGGCCTGAGACCCGGTCCAAACGAAAGGACATCGAGATGCCTTCAGATATCGAGATTGCTCAGCAGGCCGTTCTGCGTCCGATCCGGGATGTCGCCGCCGAGATCGGGCTCTCCGACGACGATCTCAGGCCGTACGGACACTACGTGGCCAAGATCGATCCGCGGGCGCTCGAAGGCCGGGATAGGAGCGGCAAGGTGGTTCTGGTGACCGGAATGACGCCCACGCCGGCGGGTGAGGGAAAGTCGACGGTCGCCGTGGGCCTGGCCCAGGCGCTGCGCCGCCTCGAGAAGAAGACCATGCTCTGCCTTCGGGAGCCGTCGCTCGGACCCGTGTTCGGCATCAAGGGCGGCGCGGCGGGCGGCGGGTACTCCCAGGTCCTCCCGATGGACGAGATCAACCTGCACTTCACGGGCGACTTTCACGCAATCACCTCCGCGCATTCTCTCCTCTCGGCCGTGATGGACAACAACCTGTTCCGCGGAAATTCGCTGGATCTCGACATCCGCAGGATCAACTGGAAGCGCGCGATCGACATGAACGACCGCGCGCTGCGAAGCGCCGTCATCGGACTCGGTGGAGTCAACGGCGGTATACCGCGCGAGGAAGGCTGGTCGATCACGGCGGCGTCCGAGATCATGGCGATCTTCTGCCTCGCGTCCGATCTGGCCGACTTCGAGAATCGGGTGGCCAACATCGTCCTCGGTGCGCGGCGCGACGGTACACTGGTTCGTGCCGGAGACCTGAACGTGGCGGGGGCGCAGGGTCTTCTGATGAAGGAGGCCCTCTGGCCGAATCTCGTGCAGACGATCGAAGGGGGGCCGGCCCTCGTGCACGGTGGTCCATTCGCCAACATCGCGCACGGCTGCAACTCGGTAATCGCGACCCATGCCGGGATGACGCTCGGCGACATCGTGGTCACCGAGGCCGGGTTCGGATCGGACCTCGGCGCGGAGAAGTTCTTCGACATCAAGTGTCGCATGGGCGGGATCCGACCCGAGGCGACGGTCCTCGTGGCCACGATCCGGGCGATGAAGCACCATGCGGAGAAGGCGGGCGGAGGCGGTCCGGCAGGACTGGGAGCCGGGCTGGACAACCTCGGGGCGCACATCGACAACCTCGTGCAGTTCGGAGTGCCCGTCGTGGTGGCGGTCAATCGCTTCTCGAGTGACACCGACGAGGAGGTCCAGGCCGTCGTCTCCTTCTGCGAGGAGCGCGGGGTCAGGGCCGCCGACTGCGACATCTGGGCGCGCGGCGGCGAGGGGGGCATCGCGCTGGCCGAGAAGGTTCTCGGCGTCCTGGACGAGGGCGAGGCCGATTTCCGGCCCCTGTACGATCTCGACACGACCTTGCGAGAGAAGATCGAGACGATTGCTCGGAACGTCTATGGAGCCGACGGGGTCAACATTCTGCCGTCGGCCGAGAAGGAGGCCCAGCGGATCGTGGACAACGGTCTGGGCAACCTGCCCGTCTGCATCGCGAAGACGCAGTACTCGTTGAGTGACGATCCTACGTTGCAGGGACGACCCGGCAACTTCGACATCACGGTGCGGGAGTTCCGTATCTCGGCGGGTGCCGGATTCATCGTCGCGCTGACCGGGGACGTGATGGTGATGCCCGGTCTCTCGGCCAAGCCCGCCGCAGAGGCGATGCAGGTGCATCCCGACGGAACGATCGAGGGGCTATTCTGAACCGCAGGAGGAGAGAAGATGCACCACGTCGAAGCGCTGCACACAGATGGAGCGCCCGCGGCGATCGGGCCGTATTCGCAGGCCTGCGCAGCCGGAGGGTTCCTCTACTCCGCCGGACAGATCGGACTGGATCCGTCGACGGGTCAACTCGTGGGACCGGGACTCCGTGAGCAGGCCTACCGGGTGTTCGAAAACCTGGCCGCGATTCTGTCCGAGGCAGGGGCCGGATTCTGCGACGTCGTGAAAACCACGGTCTACGTGGCTGACATGGCGGACTTCGCCGAGCTGAACGCCATCTACGCCGAGCACTTCACCGAGCCCTATCCCGCTCGCTCGACAGTCGAAGCGGGCGCGTTGCCTGCCGGGGCGCGCGTCGAGATCGACGTCGTCGCCCGGCTGCCCTGACGGCCACGGGGCTCGAGGAGGAGCGATTCGGCTGAGCGCACGGGGGCGGATGGCGGCTGGTGTCGCCAGCGGTCTTCAAAACCGTTTCGGGGTGCGAAAAGCGTCCCGGGTGGGTTCGATTCCCACGCGCTCCCGTC
>CBDTXM010000016.1:0-31161 GCA_965364445.1 uncultured bacterium
GGTACGCTCCCGGTGGTCTCGATGGCGAAATGCGCCCGGTCGTCCCTGTCGACTCCGAGGAGCACGGCGTCGGCTCCGGGAGCGGGCCGGGGCCGCCAGTCGATCCGGAGCCCGTTGTCCACCTCCTGCAGCATCGGCTGGAGGTCCCGGAAGAGCAGAAACCGGGAGGCGGGATCTTCAAGGCGGTCGCGAATCCATTCCGGGTCCCTTCGCAGGGCCGCGGCCCTGTCGAGCGGGTTGCCCGTGAACGCCTGTACCCGGCTCATGCGGCCGGGACCGTTCTGCCGCGCGCCCACTTCCGAAGTGCCGCGATTCTCTCGGCCATCGTGACCGACAGTGGTACCGCTCTCTCGATCTCCGACCTCACGGTGTCCGAATCGAGGTCCCGTCCTTCCGAGAACGCCGTGTACAGCGCCGCCAGGATCGCCTGCTCCAGTTCCGCCCCGGAGAACCCATCGCTGGCCTCGGCCAGCAGCTCGAGATCGAACAGATCGGGATCACGCCCGCGACTCTCCAGGTGCAGTCGAAGGATCTGAGCACGTTCCTCCTGAACGGGCAGATCGACGAAGAATATCTCGTCGAAGCGGCCCTTGCGGAGAAGCTCCGGCGGCAGTGCCGACACATCGTTGGCCGTGGCTACGACGAACACTCCGTGCGGTCGCTCCTGAAACCAGGTCAGAAAGCTGCCGAGCAATCGACGGGAGACGCCGCCGTCGGCATCCGTTCCGCCGGAGGCCAGCCCCTTCTCGATTTCGTCGATCCAGAGCACCACGGGAGCCATTGCGTCTACCGTATCGAGGGCCCTGCGCAAGTTCTTCTCCGTCTCACCTACGTACTTGTCGTACAGGGCGGCCGGGTCGAGGCGGACCAGCGGAAGGTTCCACGAGTGTGCCACGTTTCGCGCCAGGAGACTCTTGCCGCACCCCTGCACACCCACGAGCAACAATCCTCTGGGCGGTTCGAGGCCGAACTCGCGGGCCGAGTCCTGGAGGGCGCCCCGCCGCTTGTCCAGCCAGCTGCGCAGATTCCTCATGCCGCCCACCGCCCCACTTCCGGACGAGGCCGGATACCACTCGAGGACTCCCGCCCGTGAAATGGCTTCCTTCTTGGCCTGCATCAGGGTTTCGAAGTCGTTCAGGTCCAGCGAGAGATCGTCGAGAGCGGCTCGCCGGAGTGACCTGCGGACCTCATCCAGCGTGAGACCGGAGAGGTTGCGTGCGAGCGCGTCGGCGTCGTCCGACGAGAGGTGGACGTCGATTCCCAGTTCCTCGTGCAGATTCCGCACGGTGGTAGCCAGCTCGGACCGGATCGCCGCGGTATCCGGAAGTGACAACTTCCAGGGAACGGATGCGGCCTCGATCTCCGGCGGGAGCTCGACACCGTGTCCGGAGATGACGAGCACGCGATCCGGGGCCGTGAAGGCGGCCGTGATCTCTCGGAAACTCCGGGCGACGACGGGGTCCGCGAGCCAGGGATGGAAGTCCGCCAGGAGATAGAGCCCCGGTTGGTCCGCTGCCGCCAGGTGCGCCAGAAGCCTGGCCGGATCCGACGTATCGTACACGCCTCGTTCGAGGCCGTCCCGGACCAGACCCCGGTTGCGGCTCCAGGAGAACAGGGGCACGCCCAATCGTCCCCCGGTTCGCGACAACAAGCCACGCAGCCGGTTCTCTTCCAGCGTGTCCACCACGATGAGAGGATAGCGAGAGCGGACGAGGAGCTCGAGCTCCCGGGCGGCATTATCGGTTCGCGTCCTCTCGTTCATCGACCCTCCAGCGCTCCCATCGCGTCCGGCCGGGGTATCCCGGTCCTCACGGGGCATACAGGATCCGCCATATCCGCCCTCCGGAGTCATCCGAGACGTACAGCGAGCCGTCCGGGCCGACAGCCAGGCCTGTCGGGCGGTGAAGCGCTCCGCGTGGCGATCGGTCGGGGCCGGCGAACCCGTCGGCGAACACCTCCCAGGAGCCGGAGGGTCCGTCGGCGCCGAACGGTTGAAACACCACGTTGTATCCACCCTGCGGCAGAGGGGCCCGGTTCCACGACCCGTGGAAAGCGATGAAGGCGCCTGCCCGATAGCGCGCCGGAAACGACACTCCGTCGTAGAAGACCAGGGCGTTGGGAGCCCAATGCGCCGGGTACGCCGCAATCGGACCGGTGCGTTCCTCGCAGCGCCCGGACGCGAACCCGTCACCCCCGTACTCCGGAGCCAGCAGGAGCCGGTTCCGTTCCGGATCGTGGTAGCACTCCGGCCACGAGTACCGGCCGCCTCGCTCGATCCGGACGAATTCCTCCGACGGCGTCTCTGCGCTCTTCCGCTCGGAGTACTGATCCGGCCAGGAGCCGTGCAGTTGATCGCGTCCGTGTACGACGCCGTACAGCTGTCCGTCCTGCGGACGCAGGGCCAGCGCTACGGTGTTGCGCAATCCGGACGCCCAGCGCTCGCCGTCAGCCGGTTCCTGCCCGGTTTCGGAACTCGAGAAGCGCCAGATTCCGGCACGCACCGGGAGCTCGGGGCAGGGGTCACGTCCCGGTGATTCACGCGTCCGGTCCTGTTCCTGGCATGCGTTGGAGGCCGATCCGATGTTGACGAACAGGTCCCCGCCCGGGGCAATGGCGAGGGACTTGGCCGCATGCCCCCCGTCCGAAGGCAGGCCCTGCACCAGGGTGTCGGTAGCGGATACGGATCCGGGGCCGCCGCGATCGAGGCGAAAACGCAGGATGGCATCGTCGCGTCCGTAGTAGAGCGTATTCCCGGACAGTGCGATCCCGGTTCCGCCGAGGTCCTCTGAAATGCGGACCCGAACGTCCGCTCGCCCATCGCCCGTCGTGTCACGAAGCGCCATGACGCCGCCGGGTTCTTCGCGCCGTCCCCGAATCGCCACATAGATGTCGCCGTCCGGCTGCACCGCAAGGTGTCGAATGCGGCCCAGCCCGTCCGACACAACCAGGGCACAGAATCCTTCGGGAAGGGTGATCCCTCCATTGTCGGGGTCACACTCCGGCCGCACGTCCTGAGCGGCCGCGCCTGCCGCCGGGACCAGTATCGCCAGGCAGGCCAGGATGCTGCCGCGGGCTGCGCGGTCAGGTCTGCCGATGAGGCCGGGGGCTCGAAGGAACATCGGTCTCGCGATCTCGCGGAAGTCGGTTAACGGTGCTGGTCGGACGGTGCCAACCTACGACCGCCGGGCCGGAGGGTTCAACGGAGCCATGGCTCCTGCGTCCGTCAGCGTGGCACGTCTTCCCCATGCCGCTTGCATGAGTTGGCCCGAACGGCAGATTGACGGACGAGTCGCCCGGCGAGGCCCCCGGATTCATTCGGCCGGGTCGGGTGTTTCCCTTTCACTGTCCGTTTGAATCAGCTCCGGAGTCTCACTTGGAATTCCTGGACGAGGTCATACTCGGAAATCCCGTTCGAGCCTGGCTCGGCGCACTCGCGATCCTTCTGGGGCTCGTCATACTCTATGCGCTCGTCAAGAAGCTGCTGCTCGGGCGCATCGTGGCCCTGTCGAGCAGGACGCGAACCAATCTGGACGATGCTCTGGCGGCTGCCATTGACGCCACGAAACCCTGGCTGCTGCTGTTCATCGCCGTTCAATTTGCCGTCCGCCCGCTCGATCTGTCCTCGCAGGTAGGCGCCTGGATGACCCGCCTGGCGATCGCAGCCGGCCTGATTCAGATCGGGTTCTGGGTATCCGCGTGGCTGCACGTCCTGCTCCAGTCCTGGAATGAGCGACGCTGGGGAGACGACCCCGAGGCGTCGATGACCCTGAGATTCGTAGGCTGGGCCGTCAGCGTCGCGGTATGGGCCATCGTGGTCATGCTGGTGCTGGAAAACCTGGGCGTAGACATCTCTGCGCTGGTGGCCGGACTCGGGATCGGCGGAATCGCGGTCGCGCTGGCAGTTCAGAGCGTGCTCGGGGACCTTCTGGCGTCTCTGTCCATTCTGCTGGACAAGCCATTCGTAGTCGGGGACTACCTCGCCGTCGACGACCTCGGCGGCACGGTCGAGTCGATCGGCCTCAATTCGACCCGTCTCACGAGCCTGACAGGCGAACAGCTCGTATTCTCCAACAAGGACCTTCTCCAGAGCCGGATTCGCAACTACGGACGCATGGAAGAGCGGCGCGTCCTCTTCCGGATCGGTGTCGTGTACGGAACGCCGCCGGATGTGGTCGAGAAGGTTCCGGGGATGCTCCGCTCGGCGATCGAGAGCCACGAGCTCACCCGCTTCAACCGATCACATTTCAAGGAGTTCGGCGACTCGGCGCTCGTCTTCGAGACGGTGTACTTCATGACCGTACCCGATTATGGAACGTACATGGATGTGCAGCAGGCCGTGAATCTCGAGATGCTCCGACGATTCGCGGCAGAAGGAATCGAGTTCGCCTATCCGACGCAACACCTCTACCTGGAGAAGCTGGAGACCGTACATCCGACGGGCCCATCGGACCCGAAAGCCTCTTCAGACAGTGAGGCTGCGAGCACCGAATCGGTTGACGATCCGGGACGATAGAGGTAAACTGCTCGGCTCTTTTCCGAGCGCAGGCGGAACGCGACAGGGAGCGATACGGAGCCATGACCGAAGTATCGGCAACCGGTACGCCCATGATGGTGCTGACCGGGACGGCGAATCCCGCTCTCGCGGAAGGTATCGCCGAGGAACTCGGACAGCCGCTGTGCGAAGTGACGGTGAAGAGATTCGCGGACGGGGAGATCTTCGTCCGCATCGATGAGAACGTGCGAGGCCGGGACGTATTCGTGATTCAGCCGACGAATCCCCCGGCCGAGAATACGCTCGAGCTGCTGCTGCTGATCGATGCAGCGAAGCGGGCGTCGGCGGCACGGGTGACCGCGGTCGTACCCTACTTCGGGTATGCGAGGCAGGACCGAAAGGACCAGCCCAGGGTCTCGATCGCGGCCAAGCTGATGGCGAATCTCATTGTTGCGGCCGGGGCAGACAGGTTGATCACGATCGATCTGCATCAGCATCAGCTGCAGGGGTTCTTCGACATTCCGGTAGACCACCTGTACGCCTCACCCGTGTTCATGGAGCATTACAGCTCCGCCGACAAGGACGACTTCGTCGTGGTCGCGACGGATGTCGGCGCGGCGAAGATGGCGAGGGGATACGCCAAGCGGATGGGAGCCGGGCTGGCGATCATCGACAAGCGGCGATCCGGTCCCAACGTGGCGGAAGTCGTCAACGTGGTCGGGGAGGTGCGCGGCCGGAAGTGTCTGATCCCCGACGACATGGTGGACACGGCCGGCACGATGGTGAACGCGGTGGAGGCCCTTCACGAGAGAGGCGCGACCGAGGTCTACTGCATCGCGACGCACGCGCTGCTCTCCGGACCAGCGGTCGAACGTATCGGTGGAGCGGACATCGTGGAGATCGCGGTAACGGACACCGTGGAGATCTCCAAACAGAAGCGGGAGGCCCTCCCGAACCTGGTGGAAGTATCGGTCGCGCCGCTGCTGGCGCGGGCCATTGAAAGCACGCACTACAATCGCTCGGTGAGCAAGCTGTTCGATTGACGGTCCGGCCGGACCGGATGCGGAGCGGAATTCGGGGCGAAAAGGCGGAAGAATGACGAATCAGGCTACATTGAAGGTCGAGTCACGCGGCGGGCGCGGCAAGGGAGCGGCGCGACAGTTGCGGCGTGCCGGCGCCATTCCCGGAAATATCTACGGCCGTGAGGTAGAGCCCGTCGCGGTGGCGGCCGACCAGCGGGAGTTCGCCGCGCTCGTGAGTGCGATCTCGGTCGAGAACACGATCGTGGAGCTGTCGGTCGACGGCGAAGCTCCAAGGCGGGTGCTGATCCGCGAGATCCAGCGCCACCCGGTGCGGTCGGAATTCCTGCACGTCGATTTTTTCGAGATTCGCGCGGGCGAGAAGCTGAACGTGAACGTGCCTCTGCACCTCGTTGGTACGCCGATCGGCGTGCGCAACGGCGGTGTTCTGCAGCAGGTACGGCACGAAATCGAGATCGAGTGTCTCCCCTCGGAGATTCCGCCTTCCTTCGAGGTGGATATCTCGGGCCTCGAGATTGGTGATTCGCTGCACATCCGCGACATCGACCTGGGTGGCGTAGATCTGCTGGACGAGCCGGAGCGGACGATCTGCCTCGTTGCGGCGCCGCGCGTGGTCGAGGTCGTGGAGGAGGAAGAGCTGGAAGGCGCCCTCGAGGAGGAAATGGCAGAGCCCGAGGTGATCACGGCGCGCGGCGACGACGAGGAGGAAGGCGAGGACTGATCCTCGCTTCGTCCCAGTTTTGCCGTGAAGCTGCTGATCGCTCTCGGGAATCCCGGAGAGCAGTACCGGGACACGCGGCACAACGCGGGTTGGTGGTTGGCGGACCACCTGGTGAACCGCTGGGCTTTCGGGCGCTTTCAACGCCGAGGCCGCATCGCCGAGTCGCGAGGTCGGACCTCGGGGCTGGATATCAGGGTGCTGAAGCCGCTTACGTTCATGAACCGAAGCGGACAGGCCCTTCGAGAGTTTCGCGAGCTACCCGGGTGGGAGCCGGCGAGGGACCTGCTGGTCCTGGTGGACGATGTCGCGCTCGAGCCAGGTCGGTTCAGGATTCGAGGCTCGGGATCAGCCGGCGGGCACAACGGGCTGCTCTCGATCGAGGGGGCACTCAGATCGCAGGAGTACGCCCGGTTCCGGATCGGGGTCGGCGCGCCCGCGGATCGGGATGTGGATCGGGCCGACTGGGTACTGTCTGCCCCGCGTCCGGATCAGGAAGAGGAGATTCTGGCGGGCTTCGACCGGATGTCGGAGGCCGTGGAATGCTGGTTGTCGGACGGAGTGGAGACCGCCATGAACCGGTTCAACCGGAGCTGAGAACGCTCCGGACGGACTGAACGGTCAGAAACCTACCAGGAGAGAGTATCCCGTGGAGCAATGGATAGATTGGGCCGTATGGCTGGGACTCGGCGGACTCGCGTTCGCACTCGCGCTTTTCGCCTATGTCCGGAGTCAGCCGGCGGGCAACGAGGTCATGACGGAGCTGGCAGACGCGATCCAGTCGGGCGCGATGGCGTTCCTGCGTCGCGAGTACTCGGTACTGCTGCCCTTCGTTGCAGTCGTGGCAGTGATGCTCTGGTGGCTGATCGGGGGCCAGACAGCCGCCGCCTACGTCTTCGGCGCATTCTGCTCGATTCTCGCGGGCTTCATCGGAATGCGGGCCGCGACGCTGGCCAACGTGCGCACCACGGAAGCGGCTCGCTCCGAGGGACAGGAGAAGGCACTTCGTGTGGCGTTCGTAGGCGGGGCCGTCATGGGACTGGCCGTGGCCAGCCTCGGGCTCGCCGGTCTCGGCGCGGTGTTGCTGATGTTCGATCCGCAGTCGGTCGGGCTTCGATCGTTCGGCGAGATCATCTCCGGCTTCGCGATGGGGGCATCTTCGATCGCGTTGTTCGCCCGTATCGGCGGAGGGATCTACACGAAGGCTGCGGACGTCGGGGCCGACCTGGTCGGGAAGGTAGAGGCAGGCATTCCGGAGGATGATCCCCGCAACCCGGCGACGATCGCCGACAACGTGGGCGATAACGTGGGCGACGTCGCGGGAATGGGCGCCGACATCTTCGAGTCCTACGTGGGGTCGGTCGTCGCGACGATCGTGCTCGGTGTGACCTCCTTGTCGATCCTGCCCGAGAAACAGTTCTCGGCTGCCGCTCTTCCCATTCTGTATGCGATGGTGGGCCTCGTCGCGAGCGTGATCGGGATCGTGTCAATGCGGGTTCTCGAGAAGATGAATCCCGCCGCGGCGCTGCGGAACACGACCTTCGTCGGCGCAATCGTATTCTGGATCGGCGCGTGGTTCGTGACGTTGCAGCTCGACGTATTCGCCGGGGCCAGCGGATCGTACTGGAACTGGGTCAACCCGGCGGCAGGGCCTTTCTGGGCGATGCTGTTCGGATCGCTGGTCGGGATCGCGATCGGGCTCGTCACGGAATACTACACGGCGGGTCGGCCGGTTCGCGCCATTGCCCGGGCGTCGGAGACTGGAGCGGCAACGAACATCATCACCGGCATCGCGGTGGGCCTCGAGTCGGTCGCGATTCCGCTTCTCCTGATCTGTCTCGCAATCTTCCTCGCGTTCCAGTTCGCCGGACTCTACGGGATCGGAATCGCTGCGGTCGGAATGCTGGCCACCGTGGGCGTCACCATGTCGGTGGA
Source organism: uncultured bacterium (assembly GCA_965364445.1). GTDB lineage: Bacteria > Gemmatimonadota > Gemmatimonadetes > Palauibacterales > Palauibacteraceae > Carthagonibacter. The sequence goes on from CBDTXM010000016.1 coordinate 8,186, forward strand.
TGCGTACGGACCGATCGCGGACAACGCCGGTGGGATCAGTGAGATGAGCGGTCTTGGACCGGAGGTGAGGAAGATCACCGACGGTCTGGACGCACTCGGGAATACGACGGCGGCGATCGGGAAGGGATTCGCGATCGGCTCGGCCGCTCTGACGGCGCTGGCGCTGTTCTCCGCCTATGCGAATGCAGTCGGTCTGACGACTACGGGAATCAACATCGTCGATCCCGACGTGGTGATCGGCCTGTTCATAGGCGGCATGACTCCCTTCTTCATCGCTTCGCTGACGATGACGGCGGTTGGTCGGGCGGCCGCGGGCATGGTGGCGGAGGTACGCCGTCAGTTCCGGGAGATCCCGGGCCTCATGGAGGGGACGGCGAAGCCCGATTCTGCCCGGTGCGTCGACATCTCGACCCGGGCGGCGCTCAAGGAGATGGTGATTCCGGGACTCGTCGCCATCGCGGTTCCCGTCGTGGTGGGCCGCTTCCTGGGGGTCGAGGCGCTGGGTGGAGTGCTCGCCGGCGCGACGTTGAGCGGTGTGCTTCTCGCGCTGTTCATGGCGAACGCCGGCGGGGCCTGGGACAACGCGAAGAAGTACATCGAAGGCGGCGCTCACGGTGGAAAGGGATCCGAGCCTCACAAGGCAGCCGTCGTGGGAGACACGGTCGGGGATCCGTTCAAGGACACGTCGGGCCCCTCGATGAACATCGTGATCAAGTTGATCAGCGTCGTCTCGCTGGTTCTGGCTCCATGGTTCGCGAGAGTGCACGGGGTACAGACTTCCGAGAACGTGGGAGAGGTCGTGCAGCAGGTGGCAGTCTGGCTGCAGTTCCTTCCCTGAGGTCTTCGCCGCTTGTACGGGGCGCGTAAGCAGGGTACTTTCGCCGGCCCGGCGCAGCGGATCTGCTCCGGGCCGGTCGGCATCGGCCTCCTGCAGCGACAGGACGACAGGGGGGGCGGCCGGATAGACGGAAACAGATCAGAACACTCCTGCCACGGCGCGCGCGCCCGTGGCCGACTCAGACCGAAGGAGGGACCATGCGCGACTACGAGGTCGTGTACATCTTCAAGTCGGCGCTCAGCACCGACGAAATCGATGCCCGTCTCCAGACCTACCACGAGAAGATCCTCGTACCAGATGGAAGCGAGATCACGGCGGTGGAGCACTGGGGCAAGCGGCAGCTCGCCTACCCGATCGACCGAAACGAAAACGGCTACTACGTGGTAGCCCAGTTCAGTACCGAGCCGGAGTCTCTTCCCGAATACGAACGAGTCCTGAAGCTGGACGAGGAGGTCCTCCGCCACCTGGTCGTGTTGAGCGAGGGCGAACTGGCCGTACCGTCGTCGATGCAGGAGGATGAGGACGAGCCGCCGCGCCGCAGTCGTGATGATGACGACGATGACGACGATGACGACGATGGCGATGACGATGACAGCGACGACGACGACAGCGACGACGATGACGACGACGACGCTGACAGCGACGACGATGACGACGACGCCGAAGGCGACGACGATGACGCCGACAGCGACGACGATGACGACGAAGCGGAGAAGGACTGATCATGGCATTTCGAAAGGTGTGCAGGTTCTGCGAGAAGAACGTTGAGAGGATCGACTACAAGGAAGCCAAGGTTCTCGAGCGGTACCTGACCGACCGCGGGAAGATTCTGCCTCGACGGGCGACGGGAAACTGTGCCCGACACCAGCGGCAGCTCGGCACGGCGATCAAGAGAGCGCGTTACCTGGCCCTCGTACCGTACATCCACGGATACTACGGCTGAACGATCGACGCGATGGCCCCCGGCACGAGTCGTTGATGTGAGCGAAGCGACACGGGAGCGGAGCGGAGGAACCCTGGCGCCGATGCTGGCGCTTCTGGCCGTGGCGCTGCTCGTTGCGCCCGTCGCACCGTTTCCGCTCCTGGCGATTCCCTTCGCCCTGCTGCTTGCCGCATTCCGGCCCAGGGACATGTTCGGCATCGCCGTAGCGGTGGTACTGATGGTGCTGGTCTTTCGGGCTGCCGACGGTGAAGCAGATTCGGGCTGGTTCATGGTCCGTGGCTGGTGCCTGATCGCCGGAGGCCTTTTCGTCGGTCTGTCCGCACGTCGAACGCCGGCGCGGCTTCTGGATCGCAGCTTTGCCGCGGTGGCCTGCGCTGCCGTGCTGGTTCTCGTGGCGGCGCTGGTCAACCGGGATCTCGGCACCTCGATCGACGGGTGGATGGCGGAGCGGATTCGAGCAGCGGCGACGATGGCTCATGCACTTCTGCTGGCCGATCCGCAGGTTTCGTCAGGGACGTTGGGAGACTCGATCGGCGGTGCGATAGAACGTTGGGCTGGATTTCAGAGCGACGTGTATCCCGCGCTCCTGGCCCTGGCCACGATGGCGGCACTGGCTTTGGGCTGGTATTTCGCAGGGCGCCGCAACACTGTGGATCATCCGCCTCCGGTGCGGGACTTCGGATTCCGGGATGGGTATATCTGGCTTCTCGTAGCCGGGCTTGCCCTGCTGGTCTTGCCGCTCGGCGCGGGAGCGTTTCGACTCGGCGAGAACGCGACGCTGTTCATGTCGCTTATGTTCCTGGCCCGAGGCGGCGCGATCCTGCTGTGGATATTGACCGCGGCCTCGACATCGGCCTGGACCTGGGTCCTGCTGGGCGTCGGAATGATATTGGCTTATCCGTTCGTGGTAGGGGCGGCGCTGCTGATCGGGATCGGTGACACGTGGCTGCACGTACGGGAGAAGCTGGCGGAAAGGGCGGCGAGCGGACCCGGGCGTCTCTGACGAGCGGACCCGCTGGACGGGGCGAATGCGCTCCCGTCGGGACAACTGATTATCAGATCATTGAAGGACGGAGACTCATGGTTCGGATCATTCTGCGGCAGGACATCGAGAATCTCGGCGATACGGGCGACATCGTGGATGTGAAGGCCGGTTATGCCCGGAACTACCTTCTCCCACAGGGGTTCGCGTACGAGGCGACAGCGGCGAATCTCAAGCGTCACGAGGAAGAGCGCACTCACCTCGTGAACCGGTCGCTGAGGGATATCGAGCAGGCCGCGAAGTCCGCCGAGAAGCTGGAAGGCGTATCGGTGTCGCTCAAGGTCAAGGCGGGAGAGGAGGGTCGGCTCTTCGGGTCGGTCACCTCATCGGATATCGCGTCCGGTCTCGCGGAGCAGGGCATCGAGATCGATCGTCACATTATCCGTCTCGAGGAGCCGATCAAGCAGCTCGGTGTCTACAAGGTCCCGATCCGGCTCCACGCGGACGTACAGCCGGAAATCAGCGTCTGGGTCATCGCCGAGGAATGACCCATCATGTCGGACGTGCTCCGCTGAGTCGCGTCCGGCCACCCCGGAGTTCAAAATCGGAGGAGTGGGCTGGTGCCAGCGCCTGAGAGCCTGCTGACCGTCTCCGCGCGGCGGAGCGCGTCGTGAAGCGCCCGCAACGGATTTCCTACGTGGATGGACGCCGGCTGAGGCGGGCGATCCTCGCGGGGGTGCGGCATGTCACGGGAGACCGTGAGGAACTCGACCGCATCAACGTCTTTCCCGTTCCGGACGGAGATACCGGCACCAACCTCGCGCTCACCCTCGCGTCGATCGCCGAGGTAGTTCACCCACTCGACAGCCGCTCGGTGAGCGAGGTCGCGGATTCGGCCGCCGAGGCCAGCGTGCTGGGCGCGCGCGGCAATTCCGGAATGCTTTTCTCCCGCTTCCTGCTCTCCTTCGCCGATCTCGTGCGAGGGAAGGACCGCCTCGGATCTCTCGAGCTGGCGGAAGCGATATCGGGCGCCTCGCTGTCGCTCGAGACGGTCCTCGAGAACCCTCGCGAAGGCACGATCATTACGGTGGCGAGGGAGATGGCGGGTGAGGCCCGGCGACGTGCGTCTTCCGGAACCGGCGACATCTATTACTGGCTCGGGGACATGCAGGTCGCGGCGGAACGCTCTCTGGCCCGTACGCGCGAGATGCTTGAGGCGCTGCGGAACGCCGGCGTGGTGGACGCCGGCGCCAAGGGATTCGTGAGCTTCTTCGACGGCGTGATGCAGTTCATCGAAGGCGGTGTAGAGGCCGAGGTGATCGAGACCGAGGTCAGCGAGAAGTCGCTCTACCATGCTCGCGAGGCCGGCGTGGGAGCCGACGAAGGCAGGTTCTGCACGCAGATCGCGATTCGTTCGTCGAGTCTCGCACCCGAGAAGGAGATCCGCGCCGCGATCCATGACCTCGGCACCTCGACAATCGTGCTTCGTTCCGGGGATCTGGCCAAAGTTCACATTCACGCCGACGAACCCGAAGAAGTGGTCGCCGTTCTCTCCCGATTCGGCGAAATCGTCTCGGAGCGGGTTGAGGACACGCAGCTGTCAGGCACCTCCAGGCACATCTCGGTCGTCGTGGATTCGGCTGCTGACCTCCCGCACGAGTGGTCCGAGCGCCACGGAGTGTCGGTCGTGCCGCTGCAGGTCACCATTGGAGACACGACGTACCGTGACGGAGTGGACATCGACGCAGCACGGCTGTATGAGCTCGTGCACGAGGCGGACTCGGACGCGCCGGTGACGACATCCCAACCCTCACCCGCCGCATTCGCCGAAGCATATCGCCGCGGAATCGATCAGGGCGCAGAGGGAATCCTCGGGATCTACATCAGCTCACAGATCTCGGGCACGTACAGCACGGGCGCGACATCGCTCCGCTCGATGCCTGAGGTGGATGGGGTGGCGGTGGATTCACACTCCGGTTCGTTCGGTTCCGGCCTTCTGGCCGTACGAGCTGTCGAGTTGCTCGACGAAGGCATGGAACTCCACGAGGTTGCGCGGGAGTTGGAGAGGATTCGGGACCAGTCGAACATCTTCATCTCGGTTGCCACGCTCGAGTACCTGCTTCGTTCGGGTAGGGTCGGACGGGCGAAGGCGTTTCTGGGGGGACTGCTGGATCTGAAGCCGATTCTCTCCCTGTCCGAAGGCGGGCGCCTCACGGCCCTCGGACGGGCGAGAGGTATGGAGGCGGTGCTGGACAAAGTGTTCGATCTGATGGACGAGCGCCTGATCAGTGCCGTGCGCTACCGCTTCGGCGTTGCACACTTCGCGGCAGAGGACTGGATGCATCACGTCGTCGAGGAGTTGCAGCGCAGGTACGATCCGCTGGAGATCCTCGCCGGACCCGCTACGGCTGCTCTCGGAGTCCATACAGGCCCGGGAGCCTGGTGCCTGGCGTATCAGATCGAAGATTGAGGTCGCAGGCCCGATCGAGGCGGCCCTGGATAAGGAGCGAGATGGCGAAGAACGGTCAGAGAGTCGCGGACCGGCCACCGGGTCTGGACGTGATCATCGATGCCTTGCTCGAGCGCAATGCCCGGTATCCGGTGTTGCTGGACCTCCGCGAACTATCCGACGCAACCGACTGGTTCCTGATTGCTTCGGGCGACTCGGACACGCACTCACGTGCCATCGCCGACAACGTCCTCGAGCGGGCCAAGCGTCATGGGGAGCGACCTTCAGGCGTTGAGGGCAAGGGGTCCGCTTCATGGATCCTGCTGGACTTCATCGACGTGGTCGTCCACATCTTTCAGCCTCGGGTGCGTGAGTTCTACCGCCTCGAGGAGCTCTGGGGAGACGCACCAGCTACCCCGATCACGGACGCACTGCAGGAGGAGTAGGATCGGCGTGTTCAGGGCGCCCCGACGACTGGCCTCCATCGCCGCAACCTTGCTGGGTGTCGTGCTGGCGACGCCGGCAGGCGCGCAGGTCGGCCCGAACAAGGTTCAGTATCAGCCTCGCGAATTCCGAATCATCCAGACGACGCACTTCGATGTCTTCTTCTATGAGGAGGAGAGAGAAGCTGCACTCGATGCGGCAAGGATGGCCGAACGGATCTATGGTCGGCTGAGTCGGCTGCTCGATCACGACTTCCAGGATCGCAAGCCGATCATTCTGTACGCATCGCAATCCGACTTCCAGCAGACGAACGTCCTCGGCGGTCACATCGATGAATCGACGGGGGGCGTGACGGAGTCTCTGAAGGACCGCGTACTTCTTCCTCTGACGGGTTCCTACGCCGAATTCGAGCACGTACTGGGACACGAACTCGTCCACTCCTTCCAGTTCGACATTCTGAAACGAAATGCCGTTCAGGCGACGGCGTCACCCTTCGCCTTCATTCCGAGTCTCTGGTTCATGGAGGGAATGGCGGAGTACCTCTCGGTGGGTGAGATCGATGCCAAGACCGTCGCATGGCTGCGTGACGCCACACTGTCCGGCTACCTGCGGACGATCGACGAGATGGAGAGGTTCAACGACTTCCTGAGCTACCGGTTCGGGCAGTCGCTGTGGAACTACATCGGCACCAAGTGGGGCGACGAAACGATCGGCCTGCTTCTGAAGCGTTCGGCCGCCATGGGACCCGACCGTGCCTTCGAGCGAACCCTCGGCGTCGACCTGAAGCAACTGTCCCGGGAATGGCACGAAGCCGTGCGAGCGGCATACCTGCCCCGCGTAGCCGAGGCCGGAGAGATTCGCCGGATCGCGACAAAGATCACCTCTCATTCGTTTCCGGCCGGTCGGAGCAAGTCGCCGACTTTCATCGCCCCGGCCCTGTCTCCCGATGGAGAGGAAATCGTCTATCTGTCGGACCAGGGTCACGACCTGTACAGCTTCTTCGACCTCTACCTCGCAGACGCTGCTACCGGAGTTCCGACGCGGACACTCGTCAAGTCGGCGCGCAGCGGCAGCTTCGAGAGCCTCCGGTACCTGACCTCGTCGGCATCGTGGGCACCGGACGGCGAGCGACTGGCCTTCGTGGCCAAGTCCGGGGGACGAGACGCGATTCACATCATCGACGTCAGGTCCGGTGAGATCGAGCGACGCTGGACGCCCGAACTGAATGGCCTGCAGAGTCCCGACTGGTCGCCGGACGGACGCAGAATCGTATTCACCGGCCTGCTGGGGGGCATCAGCGACCTGTACATCTGGGAGCTGGAGACCGGCGCGATGGATCGTCTCACCGCCGATCGCTATGCGCAGCTGCACCCGGCCTGGTCGCCGGACGGACGAACTCTCGCCTACGCGACCGATCGCACGCCCGAGACAGATCTCGATCAGCTGGTGTTCGGGCCACTTCGTATCGCGACGATGGATCTCGAGACGCGCGAGCAGCGGCTGCTGGCGGGGCAGGAAGGAGGCCTCTCGATCAACCCGGCCTGGTCTCCCGATGGACGGGATATCGCCTATCTCTCGACCCGTGAGGGACTGTTCAACCTGTACATCCAGGGAATGGACACGGCACGGCCGTACCGGGTGACCCGGGCGATGACCGGAGTCATGGGAGAAGGCGCGCTGCTGACGAGTCCCGGGCTCACATGGGCTCGCGACCGCGACCGGATCGCTTTCTCCTACTTCGAGGAGGCCGGGTTCAATATTTACACGATTGACGAGCCACGTCGACTGGCGTTCGAGGCAGGTCCCCCCCGGGAGCTCTCGACCGCGGCCACGCAGGTCGGACGCGAGCGGGTGGTGGAGACTCGCGACGCGGTGCTGGCGGAATCCGCGGAGGTCGAGGGTGAACCCCGCTCATTCTATCTGACCGACGAGGGATTCCGGCGGTCCGACTACGGCGAGGATCCGGAGGCGCTGGCTGCCCTGCGCGATCCCGGTCGCCTGTCGGTCCAGGCACTTCTCGATTCTGCTACGCTGGGGCTGCCCGACACGGCAACGCTGGCGTACCGGGACTACCGGGTGAGCCTGACTCCGGATGTCGTCGGACGCCCGACGATCGGAGCACAGGTGGGCGGGTTCTACGGGGGCGGCATCTACGGTGGGTCGTACATCACCCTGTCCGACATGCTGGGCAACCACAACATGGTGATCGGCGGTGCCATCCAGGGCTCGTTCGACAATGCACAGTTCCTGGCCCAATACACGTATCTGAAGAACCGGCTGAATTTCGGAGTCTCGGCACAGCAGTACCCATTCTACAGATATCTGGGCCGGCGATTCGGGGAAGTGCCGGGTCGCCCGGGGTTGATCGGAGAATACAATCAGTTTCAGCGGGACCAGTTCCGATCGGTCGGGATTTCGGCCCAGTACCCTTTCAGCACGTTCTCGAGGATCGACTTCGGCGTCGAAGCATCGAGCATCGAGACGGATCTGGTTCTTCAGGGACTGGTGCTCGAGAACAACGACAGCTTCTCCTTCACGCTGGACGGGCCGACCCGCGCATTCGTCAAACCGTCGATCTCCTACCTGTTCGACAACTCACTGGGGGGATTCACGGGACCGCTCGGCGGGCGGCGCATCCGGCTCTCGGTTTCCAATTCGCTCGGCGACCTGAATCTGGCCGACGTCGTGGCCGACATGCGTCACTATACGCCCGTCGTCGGTCCTGTACTGCTGGCGCAGCGCCTCGTGTCGTTCAACCGATTCAGCACCTCGAGCCAGGAAGACGCACGCGAGTTTGAACTGGCGTGGGGTGGCCCGTACTACCTGCGCGGCTATGACGTCGGATCGTACGGAGCACTCGAGTGCGAGCTCTCGAAATCGCAGACGGCGTTCGATTTCTTCTGTCCTGCGCAGGAACAGCTGATCGGATCGAGCGTGTTCCTCCTGAACTCGGAACTGCGATTTCCGGTGCTGAATCCACTGAAAGATGCCTGGCTTCCCCTCAATTTTCCCCCGATCGATGCAGCGTTCTTCTTCGACGTCGGCTTCGCCTGGACCCCCGGGTTCTCGCAACCGACCCTGAAGAGGGACGAGGGACAGGACATCGTTCTGTATCGGGCGCCTCTCGCCAGCTACGGAGTCGGAGTCCGAGCCAATCTCTTCTTCGCGATTCTCAGACTCGACTGGGCCATGGCCCCGGGACGCGGGTCCCGATTCGGTCGGGGCATCTGGTCCCTTTCGCTCGGGCCGATCTTCTGAGACTGACAGATCGGACACGCCAACCCCGATCGCGAAGGTCTTTCTTGCGGCTCACCGGGACACGGGCCAGTTTGCCGCGGCTGACCGGGGGTGGCCGGCCCGGCCCGACGCGATTCACCAGGGGCACCTCACTTGACGCGAAAACACAGAGACATCCGAAGCGTACTCCGGATCCTCACCCCGCTGTTCGCCGTATCCTGCGGCGGAGGCGAGACGCCGGTCGAGGAGCCTTCCGAATCCGGCGGCGAGTTGCATGGAACGGATCTCGTCGTCGGCTCAACGATGGACGAGATCGGGATTCTGGTCCTCGATCCCGATGGCGGCGACGCGACGTGGCGACCGCTGAGAGACGTGCGGGATGCACCCTGGGAGAGCGGCGAAGAATTGCCTGCCTTCGACGAGGTGCACGCGGTGGGACCGGGGTCGGTGGTGCTGCGAGCCGCGAACGGAGACGTCTCACGGTACGAGCCGGGGACCGGGATGGTCGCCCGGCTGGATCGAATCGAGAGTGAGACCGCTACCTGGGTCGAGTCCGATCAGGGCGGCGCATTCGTCGATCCGTCCAGCGGCAGTATCCTGACCGTGCTCCCCGACAGGGCCTGGCGGTACGAAGTCGCAGGCGAGCTCGAGTGGGCGGGTGCCGTGCACGAGGGAGTCGCCGTCCTGGTTCCGGGACCCGAACTCTGGCTGGTGCCACATGGTGCGGAAGAGCCTTCGGCGCGGGAGCCGGCTTCCGTGCGTATGCCGGGACTCATAACTGCCTGGGGACGACGCCTCGCGTTCGTGGATGCGGAGGACGATCGCTCTCTTCGTGTCCTGACGATCGATCCGCCGGAAACCGTGGGTGAGGTCCGCCTCGACGGAAGAATCACGGCATTGTCCGCTTCTCCCTCCACCCACCAGTTGTACGTTGGCATGGCCGAGCCTCCCGGGATCGCGATCGTCAACCGATTCTCGTTCACCTCCGAACTCCTGACTCGAACGGACCGTCCGCCGCTGGCCCTCCGCCCCAGCCTGTTCGGGGAGTTTCTGCTGGTATTCGATGGCGACCGGATCGAGAAGGTGAACCTGGGCGACGGCGAGAGAACGCCGATCGCGGGGTCGTGGGAGGCTGACCTTCCGATCGGACTTCCAGACGGCGCGGTCCTCTCGAGGACGGGAGCCGGTGTCGTGCTGACGAACGCCGACGGACAGGTGGAGGGCGAACCGCTCGTGGCCCCGGTCGGTGCAGCGTGGGTTCCGCTGCGCTGGACGCCCCTGGCGAGAGTCAGCGCCGATGAGATTTCCGATCAACCGATTGCGGGTGCGCCGGGGCGCGCAGCTCCCCCGGACGGACAGGGAGCTGAGCCGGTGGCCGATGGCCAGGTGCCCGCCGCCTCCCCGGAGGATGAAGCAGCCGTTCGGCCTGATCCCGGGGTGCCGGCCGGCTTCTACGCGATCGTCGGCTCGGCCCGCCAGCGCGATGGAATCGAAGCGCTGGTGACCGACCTCCAGACCGCCGGGTATCCGGTGCAGGTGCAGGAGACGAGCGACGAGGCGGGTCAGGTATGGTTCCGCGGCCTCGTCGGCCCGTTCGCGACGCGCGCGGAAGCAGACGCCGCTTCGCGGCAGCTGCAGAGAGAGAGACAGTTGCAGAGCTGGGTCATGGGCGTCGAGGCAGATGGCTGAGGATCCGGCGGCGCACGAGGCAACCCACTGGCTGCCGGACGACGCCTCGATCGTGGCCCTCGTGCGGCAACGGGCAGGCGGCGCCTGGGCCGCCGGGGTCGCCGTCGGACTCGCCGACATCGTAGGTCGGAGGAGGGGCCGGACCTTTCTCGCGAACACGGTGACGGGCGCTTCGGAGCTCGATGGTCTCATGGAGGCTGCCGGCCAGCCCGGGTTGACGCGTGCCCTGTCCGGAGAGCTGGCGATGTCCGAGGTGGCCCGCTCGGCTCCACAGCAGTCTTTCGCCTATCTGCCTGCCGGCGAGCCCGCACTGCCGCTCTCGAAGCTGAGGGAGATCGCCGCATTTCGTGATCTGTTGCATCGAGTGGCGGAACGAGGGGGCACGCTTCTGCTCTACGTGGCCGAGGAGGATCTCGTGGAGACGCCTCCCGATCCCGATCACGATCTGCCGGTAGACGGGTGCATCGCGATCGGCGACATCGAGGACCTGGCGCTCACCGTGGGCGCTCCACTCCTGGCAAGGGTCGAACGGCCCTCCGGCGAACGGGCGACGGGTGAGGGTGACCCGGGGGATTCGCCGATCCTGTCCGATGATCTCGCCAGCGGCAGCATCGACGCCGACGCGGTCGCAGCTCTCGATGGAGAGGCGGCGGATGGCGCGCAGTCGGATCGCCGCGTACCGGCCTGGGCTCCCTGGCTGGGGGTCGCCGCGGGCCTGCTTCTCGCATGGCTCGCCTGGGGATCGCTGGCTCGCCCCGAGGGGTCCGCGGATCCCGAGTCGACCGGGTCGGCGACGGAGCTGGTGGCTGAGCCCGGCGACGGCGCTGAATCGAGCAGCGGTGAAGCAGACGATCCGAATCCGACGGAGAGCGCAGATTCGGCTCCCGCGAACGAGAATGCGGAGCCAGGGCTGAATCTCTTCTCCGGACCTGAGCTCCCGTACTCCGTGCTGGTGGCGAGCTTCGCACGACCCGAGGACGCGGAGCGGCAGATGGGCGACCTGGACGAGGATGCCGCTCTCTTCCTGGTGGCTCCCACTCCGATTCGCGAGCGCACCTACTACAGGATTCTGGCCGGGGCGGTCGAGGACCGAACAGACGCGGAGACGCTGATGCGGGAATTGGTCGATGCCGGTCTGAAGCAGGAAGTCCGGGGCTGGGACGTCAGGCCGGTACGCTTCGCCTTCGACCTGGGCGTCTACGCAGACCGACGCGCCGCCGACCGCCGGATCGAACAGCTATCGGACCTCGGCATCCGTTCCTACCGGCTGGCCGACGGGCTCGAGGAACCTCGCTCGTGGCGGGTGTACGCCGGCGCCTACGAAACCGAACAGGCCGCCGCCGAATTCGGCCGGACGCTGACGGAGGCTGGAGAGCCGGCAAGCCTGGTACCCCGGACAGGAAGGCCGCGTTGAAGATCCGCTCGTTGACCCTCGACGGCTTCAAGTCGTTCGCCGACCGCACGAAGGTGGAATTCCACGGAGGCATCACGGCGGTCGTGGGTCCGAACGGATGCGGCAAGTCGAATATCTCCGACGCTCTGCGCTGGGTTCTCGGCGAGCAGCGACCTTCGGCGATCCGGGGCAGCCGCATGGAGGAAGCGATCTTCCAGGGGACCTCGAGGCGAAAGCCCATTCATCGCGCCGAGGTGAGTCTCCAGCTGTCCAACGAGGATGGCGTTCTTCCGGTCGCATATCCCGAGGTGGAGATCGGCAGGACCGTGCTGCGGGGCGGCGAGAGCATCTACTCCCTCAACGATCAGACGGTTCGGCTCAAGGATATCCACGACCTGTGCCGTGATACGGGTCTCGGCGCGAATGCGTACTCGATCATCGAGGGACGGATGATCGATGCGATCCTCAGCGACCGGGCGGAAGAGCGTCGCTCCCTCTTCGAGGAGGCGGCGGAAGTCGGACGGTACAAGGATCGGCGGCGTACCGCACTTCGCAGACTCGAACAGGCCGAGCAGGACCTGAGGCGGTTGGAGGATGTGATCGGTGAGGTCGGATCCAAGGTCCGCTCGCTGGCGCGACAGCGCGGTAGAGCGCGGCGATACGCGGAGCTTCGCGATCGCCGGCTCGAGCTCGAGGTAGCCGTCGCCGACTCTCGCTTGCGGGAGATCGAGGAACGACTCGGCGAGGTGGATCGGGGACTCGAGGAGTCGCGCCGTATGCAGCCGGAGTTGGTCGCCGCTCTTGCCACGAGAGAAACCGAGCACGAGGCGCTGCGGCTGGCCCTCGTGGAGGCCGAGCGTGATCGCAGCGCACGTGTGTCGCGACGTGAAGAGGTTCGGGGGCGGCTGGAGGAACTGGAGCGGCACCGACTTCTCACGGATGAGCGTATCGCGGCCGCGAGGAACCGGATCGAGGCGATCCGATTCGAACGCGACAGCCTCCAGGAACGGCGGGACGCGCTCGCCACGGAACTCGAGGAAGCACGCGACTCGGCAGGCCAGGCGGAAGAGGAGCTCGAGGCCCTTCGATCGACGGAGTCGGGACTGACGAGCACGGTGGAGGATCTGCGGCAGGCCCGTGCATCGGTGGAGCGCGAAGAGGCGGATTCCCGTGACCGGTTGTCGATCACGATTACGGAGATTGGCGCCGTCGGCGCGGCGGGAGAGGCGCTCCGGGAGCGCAACAGGGAGCGGCGCAGGGAGCTTGATCGCAGGATCGCCGAGCTGGAAGCCGCGGAGCGCTCGGCCGACGCGCTTGCCGGGACCCTCGAGGAGCAGACGCGCGAAGCGTCCGACGCCGAGTCGAATCGAGCCGCTCTCGAGAGTGGGCTCGGAAAGACGCGGGTGGCGGAGCGGGAGCTCCGGGAGCGAATCGAGGAGCTGCGGGGCCGCATCACAGCGCTGGAGGACGAACTCGCGTCGGTGACCGCGCGGGCGGGGGCGCTCGACTCGATGATCAGTTCCGGCCGCGATCTGCCGGCCATCGTATCTCGACTGGTCGCCGATCCCGAAGCCTCGGTCGGGGTCCGGGGCGTGCTGGCAGAGTATCTCAACGTTCCGGCAGGAGAGGCGGCAGCCGTCGAGTCCTGCCTCGGTCCGCTGCTGCATGGCGTGGTCGTGGACAACTGGGAAGCGGTGCTGCGGATTCGCGGTTGGTTGCAGGGCCAGGGAGAAGGGGAGGGGATTGTCCTCCTCCCGATCGACCCGGGCCCCCGGGCCCGATCGGACACAGCCTCGGGCGGACTGGCGGACCGGATCGAGACCCACGGCGCGGGTGCGGATTGGGCCCGCGCCCTGCTCGCCGGTGTCTCGGCCGGAGAGCGCGACTTCGTACCGGGTTCCGAACCCTGGGTGCTGCCGGACGGCAGCGGTCAGGACTGGCTGGGAGCCATTCGACTCGGTCAACCGTCCGGCGGGCGAGGGGTGCTGCGTCGGCGGACCGAACTGGAGGAGCTGTCCCGGCGGAGGGACGAGCTCGATCGCGAGATCGAAGATCTGCGTGCGACGCGCGAGCGACTCGCGGCCGAAGCCGCTGCGTTGACCGAGGTTGCCGCCGGAACCGAACGCGAGCTGGAAGCGGCGGCAACCGACGCCCGGCGTCGAGAGGCACTTCGGGCTGCCACCGCCGATCGACTCGAACGGATTCAGGTCCACCGGACAGAGCTGGATTCCCGAATCACGGAGCTTCGGGAGAGCCTCGCAGAGGAGGATCCGGCGCGCGAGCGGGAGGTCGAAAGGCTGGCAGCCCTGGAGGCGGAGCGTGCCAGTCTCGAAGCGGGTCTCGCAGAGCTGCGGTCGTCCCTCGTTGCCGCTACGGAAAGGTGGGAAGCCGGGGCCGTTTCCCTGCAGCAGAAGCGGCTGGAGATCGCACGAAGCGAGGCGCGAGCGGCAGCGGCCAAGGACCGTGCCCGTCGTGCCGAAGAGGCAAGGACCGAGATCGAGGAGAGAGTCGGTCGCCTGGCCCGGGAACGAGAAGAGCTCACGGAGGCGATCGAGCGCGGACAGCAGGAGCTCGGGGGAAGCGAGGAGACCCTGCAGGTTCTGTTCGAAGAGCGGGCCGAGCTCGATGAGCGACTGCGCTCGGTTCAGGAGAAGCTCGACGCGGATCGCGAGGAAGTATCACGACGCGAAGCTGACCTGAGAGAATTGCGACAGCGGGAACGCGCCGGAAGTGAGCGACTTCACGAGCTGGAACTGGAATCGACGCGGTTGCGAGGGCTTCGCGCGACGATCCGAGAGCGTCTGGAGGCAGAGTGGGAGGAGGAGTTCGAGTCACTCTTCGCCCGTACCGAGCGCCCCGAATCGGGCGAACCCGAGGAGTGGGCGCGCGAGCTTGAGAGCATCCGCCAGACGCTGACGACGATAGGGCCAGTGAATCTTCTGGCGGCCGCGGAACACGACGAGGAGAAAGAGCGTTTCGATTTCCTCGAGCGACAGAAGCAGGACCTGGAGGCAGCGCGATCCGACCTGCTGGACTCGATTCAGCGGATCAATGCCGCCGCTTCCACCGCGTTCGAAGAGGTTTTCGAACAGGTCCGCGACAATTTCCGCCGCATCTTCGTGACGCTGTTCGAGGGCGGAGAGGCGGATGTGTGGTTGGAGGATCCGGCGGATCCCCTCGATTCACCCATCGAGATCTCGGCCAGTCCACGTGGGAAGCGAACGCAGCGGATTCACCTCCTTTCCGGAGGCGAGCGAGCTCTGACGGCCCTCGCCCTGTTGTTCGCGATCTACCTGGCGAAGCCGAGTCCTTTCTGCGTGATGGATGAGGTGGATGCGCCGCTGGACGAGTCGAACATCGGTCGGTTCACGGCCATGCTGGAGCAGTTCAAGAACGAGACGCAGTTCATCGTGATTACCCACAACGCCCGCACGATCGAGGCGGCCGACTACGTGTACGGGGTTACCATGCAGGAGCCCGGCGTAAGCACGCTCGTGGCGCTGGAGCTCAAAGACCTTCCTCGAGGGCAGGTGGCGTGATCGGAACGCCGCCGGATGCGCCGGTCACCTCACGCTTCGTGGTGGCCGGTTGTGGGACGGTCGTTCCGGAAGCCGACCGTGCCTGTTCAGCCTACTGGCTGGAATCCGGAGAGCTCCGGGCTCTGCTCGACTGCGGGCCCGGTACGCTGCAGGCGATGGCACGGCTTTCCCTCCCCTGGCAAGCGATCACCGATCTCGTTCTGACGCATTTCCACGCCGACCACACGGGCGCACTCCCGGGTCTCATGTTCGCGCTGACCTGGGGGCTTCTGCCTGAACGCAGAGAAGTACCGCTCACGGTGCACGGTCCCCCGGGCACGAAGCGTCTGTTCGAGGCCATGGCGATCGCCTTCGGCGAATACGTGATCGATCCCGGCTTCGAGGTGCGGATCCTGGAGTCCGAGGCCGGGAGCACGAGCCGGCTCGCCGGAGGGGTCCGACTGCAGACGCACTCGACCCCGCACACGGAGGAGAGCCGGGCACTGCGAATCGATCTGTCGGAGGTCAGGATCGGCTACACAGGCGATACCGGGCCGTCCGGCACCCTGCCGTCATTCTTCGAGGGCTGCGATCTGCTGGTATCGGAGTGTTCGCTGCCCGATTCGCATGCGATCGCAACCCACCTGTCACCCGCATCGGCGGCGCGACTCGCTACGGAATCGGAACCGGAATGCCTCCTTCTCACGCACGTCTACCCGCAGTTCCGAGCTGCTGCCGATGTTCCGGCGCTCGTCAGACGCGCCGGCTGGACGGGAGAAATCCAGATGGCGGTGGAGGGCTGGGAACGGAGCTTCCCCCGCTGAGCGCCGACGGTTGAAGCCGGGTTGATCCTGCTCAGCAAGACCGGACAGGCGGTACCTGTAGGACCGCATCCGGAGGTCTATCTGAACGAGACGGGTCGGCACGGAGAAGCGCTCGCAGCGGACTGGCTGGAGGGTCGAGGCATTCGGGTCCTCGAGAAGAACTGGCGACATGGTCGATACGAGATCGATATCGTGGCACGCGAAGGCGGCACGGTCGCGTTCGTCGAGGTCAAGACCCGTCGACTCGGCCCGGGTGGTTCACCCGCGGCGGCGGTAGACTCCCGAAAGCGTGCCCGGCTGGCGATCGCCGCCGCGGCCTGGATCCGTCAGAATTCGCGAGAATGCGTGGAATTCCGCTTCGACATCCTCGAAGTCTTGAACGCTCCGGGCCGGGCTCCGCTGGTCGAATGGACGAGGGACGCCTTCCACGCCGACGGCTGAATTCGCTGCCGCATTGACCCCGCGAGCGAGCCCCGGTAGCTTCTCCGACCCCGGGCCCGCGGGGCCGGCGCGCGTGAATCCCGTCAGGACCGTGAAGGTAGCAGCGGTAAGCGTGTAAAGGTCGCCGCGGTCAGCCCGGGTTTGCCGCATCTCCCATGCAGCCAGCCGCTTTCATAGACTCCTCGCGACGCGTAGCTTGGCCGTCATGTATCGAACCGCTCTCGCCCGTAGCCACCGCCCCAGACGCTTTGAAGAGCTGGTCGGCCAGGACCACGTCGCGTCGACGCTGCGTGCGGCTGTGGAGCACGGCCGCAGCGCACACGCTTACCTGTTCTGCGGGCCGAGGGGCATCGGCAAGACGACCGCGGCCCGAGTTCTGGCCATGGCGTTGAATTGCCCGGACAGGCGGGACGGGGAACCCTGCGGCGTGTGCGATTCCTGCGATGCGATCTGGTCCGGGCGCACTTCGCTGGACGTGGTCGAGATCGACGCGGCAAGCAATCGCGGTGTGGACGATGCACGCGACCTCAGAGAGAGGGCAATGTACGCGCCCTCGGACGAGGATCGTCACAAGGTCTACATCGTTGACGAAGCTCACATGCTCACCCGCGACGCATGGAACGCGTTGCTGAAGATTCTCGAGGAGCCGCCGCCACGGGTGATTTTCGTCTTCGCCACCACCGAGCCCAACAAGATCAAGCAGTCGGCTGCGCCGGTGATGTCTCGAGTACAGCGTTTCGACTTCCGTCGGGTGACGGTTCCCGACCTGCTCGTGAGGCTCGCAGAGGTGCTCGAGCGCGAAGGCGTGGTGGCAGAAGAAGGTGCGCTGCTTCCGATCGCGCGTCGGGCCGACGGAGGGGTGAGGGACGCTCTCTCGTTGCTGGACCAGGTGCTGTCGTTCTCGGGGGACGTCGTGCGTCTCGAGGATGTCCGCCGGATGCTGGGCCTGGTCGAAGAGGAGAAGTACCTCGACCTGTTCGAGCTGGCCGCCCGTGGCGATCAGGCGGGCGTGTTTCCCTTCGTTCAGTCGCTTCTGGACGAAGGATACGATCTCGCCGAATTCGCCCGCGGTCTGGGTGAGGCGCTGCGTCTCCTGCTGGCCATCAGGCTCGACCCGGACGCGGCGCCCGAGGAACTGCCGGCCGACTCCCGTCAGGCCTTCGCGGAGGCGGCGGAGCGATTCAGTGCGGCTCAGCTTCTGCGCATGCTGGCTGCGACGGCCGAATTCGAAGCCTCCGGGCGCTTCCGTCGCAGCTCGCAGCCCCGCATTCAGCTGGAAGTGCTGCTTCTCAGGCTGGCAGGTCTCGACGCGGCATTGGGAATCGACGAGTTGCTCGACCTGCTCGAGGACCCGGACTCGCCACCACCTGCCAGAGGTCCGCGCCGCACACCGCCGTCCCGGCCTCCTGAACCGGCGCCCGAACCGGATAGCCCTCCGGTGGCGGCCGGGCGAGGAAGAGCTTCAGAATCCGGATTGCCGTCGGCAGCGACAGATCCTGAGCCAGCTTCCAGGTCTGGCGGCCCGAGACCGGTTCCCGAGACCGCAGACGAGAATCCGGTTCCGGCGACCGGGAATCCCGCGGCGCTCCGCGACGCGTGGCTGGGCGCGATCGAAGCATCGAGCGGATCGGGGCTCGGTGGCGCAGCGATTGGACTGCGGGGCACGGCGATCCGTGGCGTCAGCGGACACGTACTCGAACTCCGCGCGCCGCCGGGGCTGGTTCCGGATCTATCGGCTTTCCTGGACGATCGGGAGCGATCCTCCTCGTTTCGGGCCGAACTGGCGATCCGGACCGGACTGGACCCCGACGCGATCGAGTTCGCCATCGACGACTCGGGACCACCTCGCCGTCTCACGGCGGAAACGGCGAGAGACCAGAAGCTGGAGCAGATGATGGAGACGGACCCACGGCTGCGGGCTGCGGTACAAGCACTCGACCTCAAGCTCAAGGAGTGACGTTCACGTGGACAAGTCGAATCAGCTTCAGCAGCTGTTCCAGCTCGGCCAGCAGATGCAGTCCCGACTCGCAGAGATCCAGCAGAAGCTGGAGCAGGAAACGGTGACGGTCTCGAGCGGCGGCGGGCTCGTCGAGGCGACGGTGGACGGCAAAGGTACGGTCAGGGGCATCCGGATCGACCCGTCGGCAGTGGATCCGTCGGATGTCGAGATGCTGGAGGACCTCGTCGTGGCCGCGATTTCAGAGGCGCAGCGGCGGTCGCAGGAGAAGATGGAGGCGGAGATGCGCCAGGCGACGGGCGGCATGCCGATGCCGGATCTCGGCTCGCTTCTTCGCTGAGGACCGATTCGCATCCGTGTCTGCTATCGAGTCTCTCGTACGGGAATTTTCCAGGCTGCCCGGCATCGGTCGCAAGACGGCGCAGAGATTGACTTTTTTTCTGCTCAAGAGCACGCCCGAGGACGGTCGGCGACTGGCGCGCGCGATTGAACGTGTGATCACCGAGGTCGTCGCGTGTCCGGAATGCGGGAATCTGAGCGCGGAGAGCCCCTGCGAGCTGTGCAGGGACCCGCGTCGGGATCCGAGCCGCATCTGCGTGGTCGAGGAGGCGTCCGATATTCCCGCGATCGAGGGATCGGGCCAGTTCCGTGGCCGATATCACGTTCTGGGTGGACATCTGTCGCCATTGGACGGAGTCGGGCCGGATGAACTCAACATCGCGTCACTCTTCGGCAGGCTCGAGAATGGAGTGACGGAATTGATCATTGCGACCAATCCCAGTATCGAGGGAGAGGCGACGGCTTCATACCTGTTCCGTCTCGCCGCGCCGACCGAAGGGTTGCGGGTCACCCGGCTGGCACGGGGCCTGCCGGTAGGCGGAGACCTGGAATACGCAGACGGTGTAACGATCGCCGAGGCGTTCTCGGGACGCAGGGAGATGTGAGGATGAGAGACAGAATCATAGTCGTGCGTGAGGACGATGGGGACGTAGCGGTCCGGGCGGTGAAGATCGGAGCCACGATCCTCGCGGGCGTGGCCCTGGTCGGCGGGCTCGGCGTTCTGCTTGCTCGGGACCAGATGGCCCGCCACCAGCGGGATCTCTTCAGCGCTCAACCCTTGCGTCGCCTGGCTGCGCTGGGATTCCTCAGGAATCACCCGGGCGTGGACAACGTTCTGCTTCTGCGGGACTACCTGGCGTGGGAGGACAAGCCACTCCTCCGGAAACGTGCGTCCGCGATCCTGGCGGGTATGGAGCACGAACTGGCAGCGGCCGAGGGCGCCTGAGCCGGTGGCAGACCGAAGAGGCACGTCGGATGAGATCGACTGCCGGATCGTCTACGTAGGTCCTGCCGGTGGAGGCAAGTCTACGACGGTCAGGGCCGTTCATGACAGGCTCGATCCCGAAACCCGGAGCGTCCTGCTGGCGCCGGTGCGCGCCGACGGCAGTACTCCGCTCACAGATCTCCTCACCGTCGAGCTCGGCGTACTCGCGGGACGCAATCTCCGGCTCCAGCTGCTGACCGCGCCGGGCGAAATCGCTCGCGCCGCTGTCCGGGGTCGGGTGCTGTCGGGCGCGGACGGCATGATCTTCGTGGCGGACTCGGCGCCCGATCGAATGGAGGCCAACAGGGACGCGCTGGCGGCCGTGCGGTTGTCACTTCGTGAACTCGGCCATTCAGAGGGCCCGCCCATGGTCTTCCAGTACAATAAGCGGGACCTGCCGGAGGCCGTGTCCGAGGAGGAGATGGAGCGGGCGCTGAATCCGGCCGGCCGTCCTTCATTCTCGTCCGTCGCATCACGCCGGGAGGGAGTCATCGAGCCGCTGACGGCTCTTTCAGAGCGCGTTATCCGGACTCTCGCATGAAGAGCGTACGTTGCCTCGATCGGTGAACCTTCCCAATGCGCTCACGACGATGCGCGTGCTTCTGGCGCCGCTGGTGGCGGCGCTTCTGCTCCAGCCTCGTGCCTCGGCTCGACTGGTGGCCGGAATCGTGTACCTCGTTGCGGCGGTCTCCGACCTGATCGACGGTGAGATCGCGCGCCGGCGGGGCGAGATCACGGATTTCGGCAAGCTCGTCGACCCGATCGCGGACAAGCTGCTTCTCGTTGCCACCCTGATACCGTTCTGGATTCTGACGAAGAACGCCCCGGAGCTCGGGGGACTGCCGATCTTCGGCGGCGTCCCGCTCTGGACACTCCTCGTGTTCTTCGGGCGGGAGGTTCTGATCACGATGTTGCGCACCCGAGCGGCGCGGAATGGTGTCGTGGTGCCTTCGATGCCGATCGGCAAATACAAGGCGGCGGCTCAGAGCGTGTTCAGCGGTTCGATGATCGCGTGGCTGGCGCTCCGGACGGCCGCGATCGAGAAGGGCTGGAGCGGTGGCACGTATCGGGCCTGGGAGACGTTCCACGGCTGGTTTACCACGGTGATGCTGATCCTGGCCCTTCTGCTCACCGTCGCATCTCTGTTCGTGTATCTCAACGAGTTCCGGCGGATCGAGAAGGAGACTGCCGTTTGACGGGGCCCGGGGCGCCTCCCGGCGTGGACGTCGCGAACGACGTGCTCGCACGCCTCCAGGTGCGGGGGGAGTCGCTCGCCGTGGCCGAGAGCTGCACGGGAGGCGGAATCGGAGCGATTCTGACCTCGATTCCCGGATCTTCGGAAGTGTTCGTCGGTGGCGTGATCGCCTATTCAGACTCCGTGAAAGTATCGCTCCTCGGCGTCGGTGCGGCGACCCTCACCTCACACGGCGCCGTATCTGGAGAGTGTGCGCTGGAAATGGCGGACGGAGTGAGGAACAGACTCGCGGTGGACTGGGGCCTGTCGATTACGGGGATCGCGGGACCCGAAGGAGGGAGCCCGGCAAAGCCTGTGGGGACGGTCTTCGTCGGCCTGTCGAGTCCAGCCCGACGGTTCGTGGAGCCGTTCCGCTTTCCCGGAAATCGGGAGGAGGTGCGTGCCGCGGCGGCTCGAGCGGCGCTGGACCTGCTGGCGCGCTCCGTGGAGCCGCTGGATGCCTGAGCCGACCGTCGGCTATCTGGAGGGAACCGGCGGCGTTCGGGTCGCCTATCGGTTCTGGGAGCACCCGGAACCCCGGGGCAGCGTCGTGTGCGTGCACGGACTCGGTGAGCACTCGGGTCGCTATCAGGTTCTCGCCGAGGCGGTGGCACCGATCGGACTGGACCTGTACGCCATCGACATGAGGGGACATGGGCTTACTCAGGGGCGGCGAGGACACGTCGATCAGTTCGACGACCTTCTCCGGGACCTGGATCGATTGCGGCGCAAGGCCGCTGGGGGAGTCGTCGGACGACCGTTCTTTCTCGTCGGGCATTCCCTGGGCGGACTGGTGGCAGGCCGCTACGCCGAGGCCTTCGCTCCCGATGGACTGCAAGGGATCTGCTTCGTGGCGCCATTCGTGGATGTGGCGCTGGAGGTGCCGGCGTGGAAACGGAGACTGGGATCGGCCGCCGACCGGATGGCGCCCGAGCTGACCATGGACAACGGACTCGACGTGGACGAACTGTTTCGTCGCGAGTCCGACCGGTCCGCGTATCGTGACGATCCGCTGGTGCACCGGCGGATCAGCGCCCGACTCTGGGGAGAGATGCTGCGCGCATCCGACCGGCTGGTGAGTGAAGCCCCACGGCTCCGGATTCCGGTTCTCCTGCAACTCGCAGGGGAGGACAAGGTGGTCAGCAACGCCGCTTCCCGCGAGTTTGCATCGCGGCTTCCATCCGGGGCGGGCATCGTCGAATACGACGCGGCGTTTCACGCGCTGTTTCACGATCCGCGGGCACCCGAGGTGCTCGAAGACCTGCGGAGCTGGCTGGTAGGGTTACTCGAAGAGCGAGTCGGTGAAACGAGCAGGCAGGCATCAACCGCGGTGACGGACGCGGGGCGAGCGAGCCTGATGGAATCAACCGTGGAGGAGAAGTGAAACGCAGACGATCGGGCGAGATGCCGGGCGAGGCAATCGGACCGAACGCCGAGGGCGCGGTGCAAGAGGATACAGGCGGCGAAGGCGCCGTCGAAGGTGGGCCGGGCCCGGGAGCCGATGAAGACGGTGCCACATCCGGCGCGGCGCTCGAAGCCCTGCCGGCTGCCGAGGTCCTGCTCGCAGAGCTCAACACGGCGCTCCAGGAGAACGAGGAGCTTCGCGACCGACATCTGCGTCTCGCCGCCGAGTTCGACAATTTCCGGCGCCGCACACGGGCGGAACAGGAACAGGTGCGCGCTCTCGCCCGTGCGGAGATCGT
>CBDTXM010000017.1:0-30207 GCA_965364445.1 uncultured bacterium
TACTCCGTAGTGGCCAACTGAGCGGAGACGGCGGCGAGAGACTCATGCCACGAAGCACTCTGCCGAGGGAGCGACGCCCGCTCCGGAAGAGCCCGATGGCGCTGCTGGCGCTGTCGGGCCTCTTCGCATTCGCTTCCCCGGAAGCGAATGCGCAGTTCTCCGTGACCCCGACGATTCTCTCGGTGGAACCCTCGCAGACGGACGTGGGATCGCTCGTTCGGGTCAGGAACGAAGGCAGCAGCACCCTTTCCATGCGGGTCTACACGAAGGACTTCGACCAGGATTCGCTGGGAACTCACTCGTTGACGACCCCCGGCACCAGCGCGAACGGCTGCGGGAACAGGATCAGCCTCGTCCCGGCGGCCTTCGAGCTCCCCCCGGGTCAGGATCAGCTCGTATCGATACGACTTCAGTCTGACTCGGGAGAGCCGGCGACCTGCTGGTCGCTCGTCTTCATCGAGTCGCCGCCCCCTGCGGACCAGGTCGGTATCCGGGTGGGCGCGAGGATCGGGGTGAAGCTGTTCGGCCTGGCCGAAGGTGGCACGCGTGAGGGGGTCATCGAAAACGCGGACGTTGAAGACCTCGGCAACGAGCAGGTTATTCGTCTCAAGCTGGCGAACCGTGGATCCTGGCCTCTGCTGGCGCGGGGGAGCGTCGAGATCGTCGATCTGGACGGTGTCAGTGCGGCAACGGCACGGATCGAGCGAACCACTGTCCTGCCCAGTCGCACCCGGATGATCGAAGTCCCGCTCGACAGTCCGCTGGAACCCGGTCGATACGTCGCCGTTTCCCTGATCGACCTCGGTGACGAGGAGTTGATCGGCGCCCAGGTCGCCTTTCGGGTCGAGGGAGGATGATGCGGTGGCTCTCCTCATCGCGCGTCTCCTCGGGCGGCGGCAGGTTGCGGCTCTCGCAGCGACCGTTCTGACCCTCAGCGGAGCCACGGGCCTCAATGCCCAGGGCTGCGCCTCCGGTGCCGGCCGATACACGCTGCGGGTGCAACCCACGCTCGTGGCCTTTCCGGTGCCGACCCTCGCAGACTTCGAGACCGGCTGGATCGCGTCGGCTCCCGTGTCCATTCGCATCCGGCCTCGTGGAAACGCGAATTTCTCCTGGGCTCTGTGCATACGGTCCGACGATCCGGACATGGGTGGCTACGGCAAGCCGATTACGGACCTCGAGTGGCGTGCAGCCGGCCAGTCCGCCTGGCAGGCGATGAACGGAGCGAATCAGCTGGTTTCCACCGGATACAAGGGCGACGATGTCGACGTGGAGCTGAGGGTGCGGCTCGACTTCAATCGGGACGTTCCCGATACCTACTCGGCGGTCGTCGTCTTCGAGACCGCTCGTCTCTGACATCCGATGTCCCCACTGCAGACGAACCGGCAACGCGCGGCTTTCCTGGGGGCGATCGTCCTCTGGCTGGCGGCGGCGCTGGCCCCCGGGGTCCTCGCGCAGCAGCCGTCATTCGGGTCCAACGAGATTCAGTTCGAAGTCGGTGCGGTGGCCACGGTACCGGTCGAGGTTCCGGAGGAGTACGCACGGCGTCAGTTCACCGATGCGAGCCCGGCAGAGGCCCTTCTTCACTATTCGGTCGGTCTGACCCCGGGATTCAGGTTGATCGGAGATCGAAACGGGTCGATCTCATGGCGCGATGGAGAGCGGGCCATCCTGCTTCTCACGATTCAGCTCCCCCCGACGGCGCCGGGGGGTAAGATCAACGTCGGCTCGGTGCAGTTCGCCGACGGCGAGAAGCTCGGCCCGCAGGTGGCCGTTACCGTCAATGTCGCGCACACCCGAGGCTTCGAAATCTCGGCCAGCTCGTCGGCCGTGTCCGCGGAGCCTGGCAGCGACCTCGAGATCGAGTACGAGCTCCTCGGATCCGGCAATGTGGGAGACACGGTGGTGATCTCTCTCGAGCCCGGTCCCGGATTCGACCCATCCGCCGAAACGCAGTCCGTGTGGCTGCCTTCGTTCGGCAGCCGGTCGGGGCGGATCAGGGTACGGGTGGCGCCGGACGCGGAACCCGGTTCCGAAATGCATGTGCGGGTCCTCGGCCGGAACGGCGAACATCAGGACAAGGCGACGGTCAGGGTCTTCGTACGCGGACCTGAAGGCCCTCTTCCCGGTCTCGCACAGGTTCCCACCTCCATCTTCGTCGGAAGCACGCTCACCTCCGCAGGAGGGCAGACCTCGAACGATCCGCTGTTCGGCATATCGGGCCGGGGCAAAGTCGCACGCAACACGGAGGTTCTCTTCTCCTACCGATCGGGCGACAGTCGATCGAGCTCCTTCGTCTTCCAGGACGTGTTCTCGAGCCCTCGGTTGCAGCTTGGAATCCGACGTCCCGAATGGAGCGTTCTCGCCGGTGACGTCGATGTCAGGACCAGTGACCTGCTCGGCTACTATCAGGCCGGGCGTGGCGCGGCCGGCACCTGGTCTGGCGGACGCGGATTCGTCAACGCGATCGGCGCGAGGCCGCAGTCGGCGGATGGTAGACTGCTCGATGGACATGTCGCTGCGCTCGAGGCGGGCTGGGGCGAGGAACGAGTCCGGATCTCCGGGCTCCTGAGCAGTACGGATCGATCCAATGTCATCGGCCTGCCCGGCAGTCGCACGCAGGCGGCTCTTGGCCGCGTCGAGGGTCGTCCCGCGAGGGGACACATATACTCCGTGGATGCGGGCTGGATGCGGATCCGCGACAACGAGACCGGAGAGGAATCAGCAGGTCCGAGCTTCAATGCGCGCTACTCGTACCGCGATGCAGATCGCAGCCTGGACCTGACGGCCCGCAGGCGCCCGATGACGTCGGCCGACCCCAGGGTTCCGCCACAGCTGTTCCAGTTGTCGGGCTCTGCGCGGATCTCGGCAGAGGCCACGATTCTGGGATCCGTGTTCGACGAGATCCTGCCGGCTGGATTCGGTACGGATGAGATCCACAGCAACGGTGGATACCTCGGGGTGCGCCTCGGCCGTCGACCTCTGGCCGGTGAAATCACGGCGCGCGTGAGAGCGCGATACGGAGGACGGAATGGTCACCTGGGTACGGTTCGCGGCGCCTTGTGGACCCGGGCCGGACCGATAGATGTCGATGCGACAGTCGAACTCGGCCCCGAGTCCATGGACGGCGAGTCCGGGACGTTCAGCGAGTATCGGCTGGGTGCATCCGTGCGCCGGGGTCACACCTGGGCGCGGCTCTCCGGGCGGTACACCAGTGACCTCAGGCGGCAGTCGTTCTTCCTGTACGAGGGCTACCTGTCGCACAACGTCGGGTCCAGACTCGAAGCGTACGTTTCGGCCTCTGCCTACGACGGCGGATCCGACCTGAATGCGAGCCTCAGCGTGCAGGTGGGAGCCGCATTCCGCATTCGCCGGGACATGAGGGCGTACCTCGGCATCGAGAATCTCTCACGCGAGCTTGCGGGCACATCCCGCTGGCGCATGTCAGCCGGCATCCAGCAGGGATTCGGATTGCCGTTGCCCTTGAGACGGCCCTCCGCAGTGGATGGGATCGTGTTCGAGGATCTCAATGCAAATGGATTGTACGAACCCGGCGAGCCGACGCTCGACGGGGTCCGCGTTCGTCTTGGACTCGATGAGGTCTACACGCGCAACGGCGGCAGATTCGAGTTTCGCGAGGAGCTGGGGAATCACCTTTCGATCGACGCCGGGTCGCTGGGTCCGGAGTACCTGCCACCCGGCGACATTCTGTTCCAGCCCGGCGAGCGGGTCATGGTATCCGTGTCGCGCGCGGGGAGCCTCCAGGTGGATCTCTTCCTCGACGAGGACCGAAACGGGAAGTGGGATGAGGGTGAGCCGGCCATTTCGGGCGTAGTCGTCGAAGTCCATTCGGACGCCGGCGCCGGGTGGAGATTGCGAACGGGCCCGGACGGTCGCCTGATCCTGGACGCCGTTCGGCCAGGGCAGTATCGGATCGAGATCGACCGGACATCTCTGCCCGGGATGGCGTCGTCGGTCGAGCCGGCGATCGTGGAAATCCGGGGTGGTGAACGCACCCTCGTGCCGATCGCCGTGCCGCTCCGGCACATCCCCATGGCCACCTTCGGGAGCTTCGAACCCGAAGACGAGGTCCCGGAAGACGGAAGCGGAGGGAGATAAGCCGGGTCCTGTGACGGGCCTCTCGGCCCGCGGGGTCATCTCTCTGGGACGCCGGTTACCCGGCGCCTCGTGCAGCCTACCCGGAGCTCGAACGCGGCGGGCAGCCGCTCGCTCCTGTTTGGCCTTGCTCCCGGTGGGGTTTGTCGTGCCGCGGCCGTCGCCGGCGCGCGCGGTGGGCTCTTACCCCACCGTTTCACCCTTACCTGTGCGGCCGAAGCCGCCATCGGCGGTCTGTTCTCTGTGACACTTTCCGTCGCCTCGCGACGCCCGGGCGTTACCCGGCACCGTGCCCTGTGGAGCCCGGACTTTCCTCGAACCGACCCGCCGCAGCGAGCGATCCGCGACCCCTTCTCCCTCCGCGCTCCAATCCGTCGTCAAGCTACACACCACCCGCCGGGGGCGTTCCGTTTCGGGACGGATTCGTGTACCCTGGGGCCGCGTCCGGCCCCTCTTGGGCGCCGACGAGGCACCGTTTCCCGAGACAAGGACGTACCGATGACGCCCATCGCTTTTCGGCGCCCCTCGGCCGCGATCCGGACCGTCGCAGTCGGCGCTGCCATCGCCGCCGCGGCCCCGTTGGCGCATGCGCAGGAGGCCGAACCGTTCACGATCTCCGTGGTTCCCGCCAGCCTGGAGCTTGCGGCGGGAGACAAGGCGAGAATCGACGCGGAGGTCAAGGATTCCGCGGGCGATCTGGTCGATGCGGAGGTTCGCCTGTTCAGCCGGAGTGCGGGTGGGCTCGAGGTGTATGACGACGGTTCCGTAGACGCGAGGGCAGGCGGATCATATCGGATTCTCGTGTTCGCGCGCGCGCCCGATGGCTCGGTCCTGCGCTCGGAGGTGCCGGTGGAAGTGTCGTGGCCTCCTGTCTCGGCGATCGAGGCGACCGAGTTCCCTGAACGCCTCTACGCCGGGAATCGGTATCGGGTACGGACCGAAGCGAGGGTGGAGGGAGACCTGGTGCGCGGCGACGTCACACCGATGCTCCGCAGCTCCGACCCGGCAGTGCTCGCGATCGGGGCTGCCGGAAGCTTGCAGGCCGTGGCGCCCGGGCGGGCACGACTCACGGCTTCGGCCGACGGGTTCGAACGGAGCTGGGACGTGGAGGTGCTCGAGAATCCGGTTCGCAGCGTCAGGGTCACGGCCCCGCGTACCACGGTCCGGACAGGTGACGTCGTTCGGATCGAAGCCGCGCCGCTCGACGGATCGGGGCGAGTGCTGTCCGGAATGCCGGTGAATTTCAGTGTTGAGTCCTTCCCGATCGATACGCTCCTCGCGCCTCCCGCGGCCGCGCTCGTGAGCCGCGACGGGAGGTTCGTGGCCGAGAAGCCGGGGGCGTACCGGGTCCACGCATCGTCGGGAACGTCGACCGGTTCGATCGAGATCCGGGCCGAGGGACGGGAGGTCGCACAAACGGTGGAGCTGCTCGGACACGGCGCCGTATCCGACGTCCACACGTCCGACCTGTGGGTCTGGGAGGGCGTGGACGGCCGGGACTACGCCGTCACCGGCACCTGGGGAGGCGAAGGCAAGGCCTACTTCTGGGATGTGACGGACCCGACCGCGATCGCGAAGATCGACAGCTTTCAGGTCGATGCCCGGACGGTGAACGACGTGAAAGTCTCGGAGGACGGCAGGATCGCGGTGATCAGCCGCGAGGGCGCGTCGAACCGCAGAAACGGAATCGTGATCCTGGACGTCAGCGACCCGCGCGACGTGAGGGAGATTTCTCGCTACGATGAAGGGCTCACCGGCGGCGTCCACAACGTCTTCATTCACGACGGTCACGTGTTCGCCCTCAGCGCGGGGCGTCGATATGACATTCTCGACATTCGGGATCCGTCGAAGCCCGTGAAGGTCGGGAGCTTCGAACTCGACACACCCGGACACGCGATCCACGACGTGTGGGTCGAGGATGGAATCGCCTACTCGTCCAACTGGTCCGATGGAGTGGTGATGGTGGATGTCGGCAACGGAGTAGCGGGAGGCTCGGTGACTCGGCCGGTGATGATCGGAAGCTACGCGTATCCCTCGGGCGCCAATCACGCGGCCTTTCCGTTCCGCAGCCAGTCCACGGGGAAGTTCTACGTGATCGCCGGCGACGAGATCATGCCGGAGTGCTCGGATCCCGACCGACCCTGCATTACTCAGGGCTATCTGCATTTCATCGACTTCACGGACCCGAACGACCCGCGCGAGGTGGCGCGATACCAGGTCCCGGAGGCCGGAACGCACAACATGTGGGTGGAGGACGATCTCCTGTACGTCGGCTATTACAACGGGGGACTCCGTGTCGTGGATATTTCCGGCGAGCTGATGGGCGACCTCTATCGCCAGGGGCGCGAGATCGCGGTGTACCGGGCGTGGGCGGAGGACGGCTTCGTGGCGAACACCCCGATGACCTGGGGCCCGCAGCCGCACAAGGGCAACGTCTTCTTCAGTGAGTTCAACTCCGGATTGTGGGCGGTGCGTCTCGAGCCGACCCGGGACCTGGTACCGTGAGGCAAACCATGTGCTGCCGACGAGCCTTGACGGGCATGGCATTGCGGGGCGTGCTCGCCACGCTGCTGCTGGTCGCGCTGCCCGGACTGCCGGGCGCGCACCGACTCGACGGACTCATCGGCAGCGGGCGGTTGCTCACCGCCAGTCCACAGAGCGGACCCACGACCGTGGACGCCGAATACTGGGTCTACGTGGCGGCCGAGTCGGAAGACGAAGTCGCTCTCATCCGCTTCGGGCCCGAGGGAGCTGCGATCGATCTGACGATACCTGTCGGCTCGTATCCGACCGACATCGACGGGCCTCACGGAATCGCGATACACCCGGACGGCTCGCGGTGGTACGTCTCGATCGCTCACGGCATGCCGTACGGTGAAGTCGTGGCGTATTCGACGGCGACGAACGAGCGAACCGGACGGGTCACGGCCGGGCTGTTCCCCGCCACGATGGCGGTCGACCCGGGAGGCCTGCTGTTCGTCGCCAATTTCAACCTGCACGGCGACCACGTACCGGGCACGGTCTCGGTCATCGAGAGCGAGTCGATGCTGGAGCTGACACAGATCGAGACCTGCACGATGCCGCATGGCGCGCGGTTGAGCCCGGATGGAAATCGGATCTACTCGGCGTGCATGATGGACGACCGGCTCGTCGAAATCGACGGGCGCACGCTCTCGGTCAGCCGGATCTTCGATCTGACCCCGGGGAGGGAGAGCGAGGTCGTGCCGATCGGCGGAGTGGAGTCAGCCCCGCATGACCCGGCTATGCCGGACATGAGCTCCACCGTCTCATGCAGCCCGACCTGGGTGGAGATCGCGCCCGCGGGTGACGTCGCCTACGTCGCCTGCAACAAGAATGCTGAAGTCCTGGAGCTCGACCTCGCCTCGGGTACGGTGAAGAGACGATTCGAGACCGGAAAGGGACCGTACAATCTGACCGTCAGCCCGGATGGCCGGAGACTGGTGGTCACATACAAGGGCGCCCAGGCCACCGGGATTTTCGACCTGGCGTCGGGAGGGGCGCGTGTCGTCGAGAATACGCGTCGCATCCCGCACGGAGTGGTGGTCAGCCCGGATTCCCGGTTCGCCTTCGTCTCTCTCGAAGGCGTGGGCGGCGAGCCTGGCACCGTAGACGTCGTAGACCTTGCCAGCGCCCGGGTGGTCGCGAGTGTTGATATGGGAAAGCAGGCCGGCGGCATTGGATTCTGGAAGATGAGCCGATGACCGGATGGGTCTTTCGGAAGCGGCCGCGAGTCTGAAACTTCCGCGACGTGGTCATCGTCGAGCGGAGAGGATGACGCAGCCGGACACGAGTCGATGCGCGCCCACGCTTTCGGGCCGGTGTCGACATCTAACGCGAACAGGGTGGATCGAGGAAATATCCGGATGAACACCGATCGACGGTCGGACAGGCGGAGCAGGGGTCGTGGGGCGGGCCGGTACCTGATCGGGACGCTGCTCTTCTGTCTCGCGGGGCCCACTCTCGGGAACGCCCAGCAGTCGCCGCTCGCCGGCGAGAACGTGTATCCGCCCGAAGCGAGCTCTGAAGGCCTGGAGCTGACGGGCTATTTCGGAGTCCTGACGCCGCTCTCCGACCTGGCGAGCGCCGGCGACAGCCTCTCCCTCGAGTTCTCCACCGACATCGCGTTCGGTCTCGGTCTCGACTTCTGGTTTCCGAGTGGATTCGGAATCGGGGTTCTGGGTGGATACTCGCAACCCGACATGACCGTGCAGCGGGTATTGCCGTCCCTCGAGGGTCTGCCCACCCGGACGGAGGAATTCAACCTGGGTGGTACCGACTACCTGTACGGGGTCGCCACACTCATGTACCGGCCCAACCTGCAGGGAAGCTGGGGCATGGTTCGGCCCTACTTCGTCGCGGGCGGTGGCGTCCTGCACACGGGATCCGCGTCGGGCACGAATGCGGATGGCTCGTTCACGCTGTCGGCGGACAGTGAGACCAAGCCCGTCGGCGTGATCGGGCTCGGAGGACACATTCTGCTCGGCAACTCCTGGTTCCTCCGCCTCGAATTCCGCGACTACATTTCTTCGTTCAGCCAGGACCGGTTCGAGAACTCGAAGCTGCAGAACGACCTCGTGTCGTCGATCGGCGTCGGCCTCACTCTCTGACTCCGGGGCCGAGACGCACGTGCACGTGCCTGGCGTGCGAGAGCTGATCTCGGAGGCGGAGATCCGGGCGCGGGTCCTGTCACTCGCCGCCCGGATCGACGAGGACTATGCCGACGCCGGGGAGCTCCTCCTTCTGGGAGTCCTGCGCGGGTCCTACATCTTCATCGCCGATCTCTCCCGGGCTCTATCCGTAGAAAGACGTGTAGACTTCATCGCGCTCTCGAGTTACGAGCGTGAAGAGCAGAGGGCGGGAGTCCGCCTGATCATGGATGCCCGAATTCCGATCGAAGGGCGGCACGTACTGGTGGTCGAGGACATTCTGGACACGGGCGGTACGCTCGCATACCTGCTCGACCTCCTGGCCGCCAGGCACCCGGCGTCGATTCGCAGCTGCGTACTGGTGCGAAAGCCGGACCAGACGTCGAAGGTGGAGGCGGACTACATCGGATTCGAGATCCCCGACACCTGGGTAGTGGGCTACGGACTCGACTTCGATGACCGGTTCCGCGCCCTTCCGTTCATCGCAACCGTGGACCCCGATGCCCTGGACTGACGGACCGGTTTCGGGGTTCCGATCCGTGCCGACTCCGTCGAGGACGACCGGGCTGGCCTCCGATTTCGGTGGAATGAGACCATCTGTCCCGACCGCCGGCTGGACTTTCTCCCGCAATTCGCTCAAGTCGGCACAAACATATGTAGCACATACACTTCTGGCGATTAGAAATGTCGGGCCGATCTGGCACAGAAGATGCACCTACCCCGTGGGCTCTCCTCGATCCAATCCGGAGAGTGGCCGACGATGGGACGAAAGAACACACCCCGTGACTCTGATGGCGCGAGAGCGGGATACGAGGAACGAGAGATGACAACGAATTCCGGGGCGACGGACACCGCGACCGACGAACGTCGGACGGACCACGAGGTCGAGGTGATCCGCGATCGCATGCACACCGTCGAGATCGTCTCCGACTCCGGCGAGGGTGCACAGAAGTGCGGCCAGATCTTCGGCGCCGTGAGCGCGAAGATGGGCAACGGCGTATGGACGGTCGAGATCATTCCGGCCGAGATCCAGCCGCCGGCTCGGAGCCCGGCCGGGGCAAGCGGCAACAGGATCCGGATCGGGACCGATGAAGTGACGAACTGGGGTGACCGCACGAACGTCTGCGTGGCATTCAACGAGCAGGTCCTCGTGGCACGCCACAGGCTGGATGCGATCGAATCGGGAGCGTTGCTTCTCGTCGAGAACATGTGGAAGGATCATCGCGACGAGGATATCCGAGCCGAGTGGACCGCGGCCATGGACGAGCTTCAGGGCCACGGCTACCGGATCATCGAGGTCCCGATGGAAGAGCGCTGCCTCACCGTCGTGGACGATGCCCGCAAGGGCAAGAACATGTTCGCACTCGGCATGCTCGCCTGGATCTTCGATCGTGATCTCGACCTGACCCGCGACCAGATCGCACACGCCTTCCGGAAGAAGTCGGAGGAAGTCTACGAGAAGAACGTCACCCTGCTCGAGCTCGGATACGAGTGGGCGAGTGAGAACCTGGACGTTCGGATCGACGTCCCGCCCGGACTGGAGGGCGAGGACATGGTCGTCATGAACGGCAACCAGGCGGTGGCGTTTGGCGCAGTCGCCGCAGGTATGGAACTCGCCGCCATGTATCCGATCACTCCGGCGACTTCCGTGTCTCACCAGCTCGGCGAGATCTTCCACAAGTTCGGTGGCATCGTCCATCAGGCAGAGGATGAGATCGCGGCGGCCGGAGTGGCGATCGGCGCGAGTTATTCGGGCAAGGTCGCTTTCACGATCACGTCGGGACCGGGACTCGCGCTCAAGACTGAATTCCTCGGACTTGCCATCATGTCCGAGATCCCGCTCGTGGTGATCGATGTGCAGCGCGGCGGCCCGTCGACCGGCCTTCCGACGAAGGTCGAGCAGTCAGATCTGCTCGCCACGATGTTCGGTCAGCCGGGCGACGCGCCGCACGTCGTGATGGCCGCTGCTACGATCGAGGAGTGCTTCCACTCGATGATCACCGCGCGGCGGATCGCCGAGACCTTCCGCACCGTCGTGATCGTGCTCACGGACGCGAATCTGGCTACGGGCGTCCAGCCGTTCCGACGGCCGACGCTCGATCCGGTCTGGATGGGATCGCGCCCCGACATGAGCCCCGTTCCGGAGGGCAAGCCGCCCTACGACTGGGACGAGAAGACCGGCCTCTCGCAGCGGTTCATTCCCGGACAGCCCGGAGGCATGCACACGCTGACCGGCCTGGCGCACGACGAGAGGAGCCGCGTCGCCTACGCCTCGGACATCAATCAGAAGAGCTCGGCGATGCGCAGCCGTAAGCTCGCCGTGCTCCACAGCACCCTGCAGCCTCCGAAGGTCAACGGGGCGGACTCCGGGGATCTGCTGGTGGTCGGCTGGGGATCGACGAAGGGGGCGATCGAGGAAGCTGTCGAGGCGGCGCGCGAGCAGGGTCTCGCGGTATCCTCGCTGCACCTGCGTTTCCTGTCGCCGCTTGAGCCTGGATTGAGGGAGATCTTCCAGCGGTTCCGCAAGGTGATGACGGTGGAGATCAACTACAGCGATGAGCCGGACGATCCCTTCATCACCGAGGAGAATCGCCGACGAGGCCAGCTCGCCTGGTTGCTGCGAGCCAATACGCTGGTGGACGTGGACTGCTGGACACGCGTGCTCGGAGAACCGCTCCGGCCCGGCGTGATCCTGGACGTCATTCGATCGAATCTGCCGAAGGGGGGTGCGGCATGAGCGGGCACAGCTGTTCGCTGCTCTTTCCGGTCGAGGAAGACCGCGAGTACTCGATGTCCGATTACCAGGGCGCGCAAGCGCGCTGGTGTCCCGGCTGTGGGGATCACTCCGTGCTCACCGCGACGCAGCGTCTGCTCGCTTCGGAGCAGCTCAAGCCCGAAGAGACCGTGTTCGTATCGGGAATCGGCTGCTCGAGCCGGTTCCCGCACTACGTGAGCTCGTACGGATTCCACGGGATCCACGGCCGGGCGCTTCCCGTCGCTACCGGGATCAAGCTCCACAGGCCGGATCTGCACGTATTCGTAGTGATGGGAGACGGGGACTGCACCTCGATCGGTGCGGCGCACTGGCTTCACGCCACGCGATACAACGTGGACATGGTCGCCCTGATGCTCGACAACAACATCTACGGCCTGACCAAGATGCAGACCTCGCCCACGACGCCCGAGGGATATCGAAGCAACACGCAGCCGATGGGCAGCTTCCTGCCGGCGTTGAATCCGATCGAGGCCACGCTGGGCGTGACCAATGCCTCGTTCGTGGCGCAGACCGCCGAGTGGATGCCGGCCCACCTGTATGCCACGCTCGAAGCGGCGTACAAGCACAAGGGGTTCTCGTTCGTGCGCATCCTGCAGCGTTGCCCGGTGTTTACCGGCGACATCTACCAGGACGCGGTACGCAATCCGGAAATGATCGAAATGCTCGAGCACCCGGACGGCGTCGAGGTGCCCGACCTGCACCAGATCTATCAGAACATCAGCCGTCACGACCCGCGCAACATGGACGCGGCGCGGGAGCTGGCCGAGAAGACGGATCGGATCCGTGTAGGCGTCTTCTTCCGGGACGAGAGCCGTCCGCGGTACGAGGAGACCCGACACCTCCCGCTGCACACGACCGACGAGAAGATGGGAATCCTGAACGAAGAGCTCGACAAATATGCCGTCTGAACAGACCACCCGGGATGCGCTCGCCGCGGTCGCGGCGGCGCGGGATGATTATCGTTCGGCGCTCGTAGGAACCGCAGACCAACTGCGCGGCCTCCTGCTGGCGCAAACGGGATCCGGCGACCAGGCTCTGAGCCGGGCGGCGTCGGAGCTCGGCAGCTTCGCCGCAGGTCACATCGACGTCGAGCGGTTCGCCTCTCTCTTCCAGCCCGATCGATCACTCGACGAGGCGAGCCGCGCGCATCTCGAGCGCGCCGCAGAAACCCTGGAGTCGCTGGCGGCGGCCGACGACGACCTGTTCGTGATCGACGTTCCCGCCGGAGGCGACCTCGGGGAATCGGTGAGGCGCGCACTGGGCGAGTCGGGCCGCGCCTTCGGCGCCGCTCGAACCGCGGAGCTGGCTCGGACCCAACGATTCAAGGACGAGGAGCACCGGCGCTGGATCGACCGCTTCCCACCGGAATCGTGGAGCGACCGGGAGCGTGAGATCGCGCCACCACTGGTCGTCCGGCTGCGAGGCAAGGAACTGCGCGTGGGCGGGTTGGCGGATCTGCTCGATGGATCTCAGAAAATCGTTCTGATCGTCGAGGGAAAGGCGCCTCCGGCCGCACTGGTTCGATGCATCACGCCGGGGGTGCACGTGCTGCAGACCTCGGACCCCGAAGCGCTCGCGCGGATCGCGAGCACGGCAGGTCCGGCGATCGCGGCGCTGGTTCCCGAGGACGCGGCACGCTTCGAACACCGCCCGGGCGAGACAGGCTCGGCCGGATTGCGATTGACGGTCGAGTTCCTTCCGGATGAGGAACCGAATCGGCCGATCGGTCGGATCAGCGCATTCCAGCAGAACGAGGAGCTCGGGCAGCTCCGGGCGCTGGCGGGCGCTGTGCCGGCGATCGAGGGCAGTCCGGCCGGCTCCGCCAGGGGCTCTGAGCCCGCGACCGACGCCGACGTCCTGGCGGCCTGGATCCTCCGACAGGGAGGCCGGGGAGCCGCATGACCGCTCAGGCCATCCTCGGTTCCGTAGCGATACTCGGAGGTGTCGGACTGACCTTCGGAACGCTCATCGCGCTCGCCAATCGAAAGCTGCGCGTCTGGGAGGATCCGAGGATCGAGTCGGTAACGGACATCCTTCCCGGGGCGAATTGCGGTGCGTGCGGCTTCGCCGGCTGCCGTGCATTCGCGGAAGCCGCGGTCGAGGGGACCGTGGCGCCGGCCGGGTGCACGGTGATGGGCGAGGGCGAGCTGGAAGACGTGGCTGCGCTGCTCGGCGTGGATGCGGGCGAGGCCGTGAAGCGCGTCGCCCGGCTGCTCTGTGCGGGAGGTTCCGACGTCGCGCCGAAGAAGGCGATCTACGACGGTCTTGAGAGCTGCGCCGCCGCCGTAGCGGTGAGTGGTGGTGGAAAGGCCTGTCCGTGGGGCTGCATCGGCCTAGCGGACTGCGCCGTATCCTGTGACTTCGATGCGATTCGGATGACCGTGTCCGATCTTCCGGAGGTCGACATCGACCTGTGCACCGCATGCGGTGACTGCGTCGATGCCTGCCCCCTGGACCTCTTCGTCCTGATGCCGCTCGATCACAAGCTGATCGTGCAATGCAAGAATCTTCTCGATGGCGATGCCGCCACCGATCTCTGCGCCGTTGCGTGCAACGCCTGCGGGCGATGCGCGGCCGACGCGCCGGGGGTGGTGGAGATGGCGCAGGGTCTCGCCGTCGTCGACTATGAAGCGATCGATCGGGCCGGCCCGGAAGCGGCTGCGCGTTGTCCCACCGGAGCGATCCGGTGGGTGGAAGGCGCGCAGGAACTCCAGCCCGAGCCCGTCCTGTCAGGGAGTGTGATGTAATGATCAAGCGTAAGAAGTCGGAGCCGGCCCCCGTGGAAGTGCGGTACCCGGGCGTACAGACAGCGATGGACGGAAGCGCCGCCGTCGTGGAGATGGAAACGGCGGGAAGCGAGGCGGCGGGGGCCTATCCGATCACGCCTTCCACGCAGATGGGCGAGGGGTGGGCGGCGGCCAGGGCCGCCGGGAAGCTGAACGTGAACGGACGACCGCTGCTCTTCTTCGAGCCCGAGGGAGAGCATGCGGCCGCCGGTGTGACCGCCGGGATGAGCATGACCGGCCTCCGTGCCACGAATTTCTCGAGTGGCCAGGGCATCGCGTACATGCACGAGTCACTCTATGCGGCCGTCGGCAAGCGACTCACCTACGTCCTGAACGTGGCCGCTCGCGCGATGACCAAGCACGCGCTGAACGTTCACGCGGGACACGACGATTATCACGCCGTCGATGACACGGGCTTCTTCCAGCTGTTCGCGAAGGACGTTCAGGGGATCGCCGACCTGAATCTGATCGCTCACCGGATTGCAGAGATGGCGCTGAATCCCGGACTCGTGGCCCAGGACGGATTCCTGACCAGCCACGTCATCGAGACGCTCCGGCTCCCGGAACGCGAATTGATCCGGGAGTACCTGGGCGACCCCGCGGACATCATCGATTCTCCCACGCCGGCCCAGCGTCTCACATTCGGAGAGACCCGACGCCGGATTCCCGAGATGTTCGATCTGGACTATCCGGCCCTGCTCGGCTCCGTCCAGAACCAGGACAGCTACATGCAGGGCGTGGCGGCGCAGCGTCCCTTCTACTTCGACCACGTCGAAGCGCTCACGGACCAGGCGATGCGCGAGTACGCCGAGCTGACCGGACGCCGCTACGAACGCGCTCAAGGCTACCGGCTCGAAGACGCCGACTGGGTCCTCGCGGGACAGGGGTCGGTCGTGTCGAATGCCGAGGCCGTCGCCGATTACCTCCGTGACGAGCGCGGCCTGAAGGTCGGCGTCCTCGACGTCACCATGTTCCGTCCATTCCCGACCGACCGGATCGCCGAGCTGTTGCGCGGCAAGAAGGGCGTGACGGTTCTCGAGCGGACCGACCAGCCCCTGGCAGTGGACAATCCCCTGCTTCGGGAGATCCGCGCAGCGATGGCGAAGGCGATGGAGAACGGCCGGGCGAAGGGGACTCGCGTTCCGCACCCGGGCGTACCGTCGATCGGCTCCGATGATATCCCCGAGTTCTATTCGGCCGGATTCGGATTCGGGAGCCGCGACCTTCAGCCCGCCGATCTCGTGCTCGCCGTGCAGAACATGCTCCCCGACGGTGAGGGCCGGCGGTTCTACTACCTCGGCATCGATTTCGTGCGCGAGGGCACGGAGCTCCCCAAGCTGGAGATCTGGCAGGAGAAGCTGCTGGACGAGTATCCCGAGATCGCCTCCGAAGCTCTGGTTCCGACGGAGGAGATCAACCTGCTGCCGAAGGATGCGATCTCGATCCGGATCCATTCGGTGGGAGGCTGGGGCGCGATCACTATGGGCAAGAACGTGGTGCTGACGGCCAACGAGCTCTGCGGCTACCACGTCAAGGCGAATCCGAAGTACGGATCGGAGAAGAAGGGCCAGCCCACGACGTTCTACGGGATTCTCTCGCACGAGCCGGTTCGGCTGAACGGCGAACTGCAGAACGTCAACGTCGTGCTCTCACCCGACCCCAACGTATTTCTCAACTCGAATCCGCTCGCGGGTCTCGCGGAAGGCGGCGTCTTCGTCATCCAGAGCGAAAAGAGCGCCGACGATCTCTGGGCCTCGTTCCCGCCAGCGGCCCGCCAGATCATCCGGGAGCGCGGAATCCGGGTCTACGGCCTCGATGCGTTCAAGATCGCCTCGGAAGAAGCGTCGGACCCCGAGCTCCGCTACCGGATGCAGGGGACCGCGTTCCTGGGCGCCTTCTTCAAGGTCTCCCCGGTGATGGAGCGGGAGGGCCTCGACGAGACGAGCCTGTTCGACGGCATCCGGGCGCAGATCGAGAAGAAGTTCGGCCACCTCGGCGAACGGGTCGTGGAGGACAACGTCCGGACGATCCGGCGCGGCTTCGACGAGCTCTACGAGGTCGAGGTGCACGCGGATGCGAGCGTCGGAAGCGAAGTCATGGCAGAGGCTGCGGTGGGTGCGATTCCCACCCTGCTGGATCACCCGAACCAGATGCCGGGCATCGGAAACCAGGGTCGGTTCTGGGAGCAGGTCTGTTCGCTGTGCGGCATCGATCAGGATGTGATCGCCGACCCGTTTGCCGCGATCAGCGCCATTCCGGCGGCGACGAGCACCGTGCGCGACATGTCGGACATCCGCTTCGAGGTGCCCGAGTTCATCGCCTCGAAGTGCACCGGCTGTGCTCAGTGCTGGACCCAGTGCCCGGACGCCGCCATCCCCGGTGTCGTCAGCACCGTGGAAGATGTGATCACGACCGGGATTCGCACCGCGCAGAACGGCGCGCAGCTGAACCTGATTCAATCCGTGTCGGGGAATCTCGCCCGGGAGACGCGAAAGGTCCTGAAGGCGGTTCCGTTCACCACATTCGGCGAAACGCTCACGGTGGCCTACCGGAACCTCCAGGAGAAGCTGCCGTGGGATGCGGAGCGAAAGAAGTCTCTGGACAGTGAATTCGCCGCCGTCTACTCGGTGCTTTCCGAGTTCCCCCTCGCGAAGACGGTTCCCTTCTTCGATGTCCCGGAGGGCAAGGAGAAAGGCGCCGGCGGCCTGCTCTCGATCACGGTGAACCCCGAGGCCTGCAAAGGCTGCAACATCTGCGTGGACGTCTGCGCGGACGGCGCTCTGGTCACCAAGCATCAGACCGACGAGATCCTCGAGCAACTGCGCCGCAACTGGGTCACCTGGGAGAACCTGCCCGATACGCCGGACCGGTACATCAACGTGCGCAGCATCGAAGAGGGAATCGGAGTGCTGCCCTCCCTGCTGCTCAAGAAGGAGAATTACCGGACGATGGCAGGCGGCGACGGTGCCTGCATGGGCTGCGGGGAGAAGACCGCGGTGCACCTCGTCGTCTCGGCCGTGGAATCCCTGATGCAGCCTCGCGTAGAGAGTTTCGTTGGCGAGCTGGACGAACTCATCGGATCTCTGGACCGGAAGGGCCGGGAGCTGCTGTCGGCCGACGCCGACCTCGACCTCGCTGCCGCAGCTCAGGATCAGGCGACGGTACCGGTCGATTCCGAAAAACAGGCGGAGCTCACCCGGCTCGTCTCGGCGAAGAAGGCGCTCGAGGACCTGCGCTGGAGGTATGTCGAGGGCCCCGGTGGCCAGGGCCGGGCCAACATGGGGATCAGCAACAGTACAGGCTGTTCCTCCGTCTGGGCCTCGACCTACCCGTACAACCCGTACCCGTACCCGTGGGTGAACCACCTCTTCCAGGACGCCCCTTCCGTGGCGATCGGGATCTTCGAGGGTCACATGCGGAAGATGGCCGATGCCTTTCGCAGCGTCCGCCGCGCCCGGCTGCTGGTTTCCGGCGAGTACGACGGACCGGTTCACGAGCCCGAGCTCGCGATGCTCGACTGGCAGTCGTTCACGGACGCGGAATTCGACCTCTGCCCGCCGATCACCGCGATCGGGGGCGACGGGGCGATGCTCGACATCGGCTTCCAGAATCTCTCCCGGCTCCTGGCCTCAGGGAAGCCGATCCGGGTGATCGTGCTCGACACGCAGGTCTACTCCAACACGGGGGGACAGGCGTGCACGAGCGGGTTCACCGGTCAGGTGTCCGACATGGCGGCCTACGGCAAGGCCCAGCACGGCAAGGAAGAGACGCGGAAGGAGCTGTCGCTGATCGCGATCGCCCACCGCGGAGCCTTCGTGCTGCAGTCGTCGCAGGCTTCGGCATCTCACATGATCGGCGGCGTGATCCGCGGTCTCCAGAGCCCGAGACCCACCGTGTTCAACATCTATACGCCGTGCCCGGTGGAGCACGGGCTCGCCGACGAGTGGGCCCCGAACGCGGCACGCTTCGCGCTCGAGAGCCGGGCATTCCCGTTCCTGATCTACGATCCGGATTCCGGCCCGACGATCGCCGACTGCCTGGATCTCTCGGGCAATCCGTCGGTTGAGGACGCCTGGCCGACCTACGACCTCGAGTACGTGGATGACGAGGGCGAAGAGCAGGTCATGGAACTGCCGGTCACCACGGCCGACTGGGCGGCGACCGAGGGTCGCTTCAAGAAGCACTTCAAGCCGATTC
Source organism: uncultured bacterium (assembly GCA_965364445.1). Lineage (GTDB taxonomy): Bacteria > Gemmatimonadota > Gemmatimonadetes > Palauibacterales > Palauibacteraceae > Carthagonibacter. The sequence continues at coordinate 18,543 of CBDTXM010000017.1, forward strand.
CGAGGGACGACTGGGATGACGACACCCAGGTCCTGTTCCACGAGTTCGTTGCGATGTCCGCCGATGAACGTCTCGGCAGGACCCCCTTCGTCTGGACGATCAGCGACAGCCGGAAGCTGAATCGACTCGCCTGCTCGATGGAGATCGTGGCACTCGCCGAAGACCGTCTGTTGTTCTGGGCACAGCTCAAGGAACTGGCCGGCCTTCAGGTACCCGAGTCCGTCAAGGAGTCGATCGCATCCGAACTGGAGGAACAGTTCGACGCGAGGGTCACCGAAATGCGGGCCGAGTACGAGCGGCAGATCGAGGAGATGAAGACGAGCCTGCCGCAGGTCGTCGCGCGTCGCCTCGCGGAGGGCCTGCTGCAGTCCGGCAACGGGCAGCTGACCGTCTCTGAATTGCTGGGTCGAGCCCGGTCGGAACCCGACCTGAAGCCGATCACCGCGGACGCCGTAGCCGGGGCCGCCGAGTTCGTCGGTACGACGTCCTCCGCCGCCGCCGGAGTCGCGGAGCCGGGAGCGGAGGCCGCGACGACGACCGTCGCGCCGGCGACGGTGCAGACGGATGGGCAGGCCGTACCCGATGCGGAACCGGATTCGGTCGAGGACGATGACGATGACGCTCTCGTAATGGAGCCGTACATCGAGACTCCTCGCTGCACCTCGTGTGACGAGTGCATCAACATCAACAAGAAGATGTTCGCCTACAACGATGCCAAGCAGGCCTACATCAAGGACCCGAAGGCAGGCACATTCGCGGAGATCGTCCAGGCAGCCGAGAAGTGCACGGCGGAGATCATCCACCCGGGCACACCGCTGAATCCGAAGGAGAAGGACCTGGAGAAGTGGATCGAGCGCGCGAAGCCGTTCAACTGAGGCCAGCGTGACCAGAGACCACGGCTGACGGGGACCAGATGCTCAGCGACCTGCTTCGATCCGATACCTTCCGGCACGGAGTGCACCCGCCGGAACGGAAATCGTATACCGAGTCCGTACGGATCCGGCGCATGCCGTTTCCCGACGAGATCGTCCTGCCGCTGCGCCAGCACGCCGGTCGTCCCGCCATACCCATCGTCCGTCCGGGCGAACGGGTCGAGCGGGCCGACAAGGTTGGCGAGGCGGATGGATTCATCTCCGTTCCCATCCACGCGTCGGCGGCAGGTCGGGTTCGTGACGTGACGCTGTGGCCGCATCCCGATGGGAGTATGGCCGAGAGCGTGGTCATCGAAGTGGACCGCTGGTCTCCTCAGCTGCCGCGTCCACGGATCGTCGCCCAGTGGGAAGGTCTGGAACCCGAGCAGGTCGTCAAGGAAGTCCAGAAGGCAGGCGTAGTGGGTCTCGGCGGTGCGGCGTTTCCGACGCACGTCAAGCTGCTGCCCCCGAAGGATACCCCTGTTCACACGCTGATCGTAAACGGTGCCGAATGTGAGCCGTACCTGACGACCGACCATCGGACGATGGTCGAGTACCCGGAGCGGGTGCAGTTCGGGATCCGGATCATGATGAAGGCGCTCGGGGTCGAGAAGGCGATCATCGGGGTAGAGAAGAACAAGCCCGATGCGATCGCGACCCTTCGCGAGACCCTTCCAACCGACCTCGACGTCTCGGTGCTTCCGCTCACCGTGAAGTACCCGCAGGGCGCGGAGAAGATGCTCATCGAGGTCGTGACAGATCGCGAGGTTCCCTCCGGCAAGCTCCCGATGCACGTGGGCGTGGTGGTGCAGAACGTGGGTTCGATCGCCTGCATCGCCGAAATCTTCGAGACCGGGCAACCGCTGATCGAGCGCGTCGTAACGGTGACGGGCCCGGGCGTCCGGCGTCCCTCGAATCTCCTGGTACCTGTGGGGACGAAACTGCGCGACGTCCTCGAATTCTGTGACGGCCTCACCGATGACGCTTCGCAGATCGTGTTCGGTGGACCGATGATGGGGTCGGCCACTCCGGATCTGGACACCCCGCTGATCAAAGGAACGACGGGCGTCGTCGTGCTCACGGAATCCGAGGCGCGGCCCCGTCAGGTTCACCCCTGCATTCACTGCGGACGCTGCCTCGAATCCTGTCCCGTCTTCCTCAACCCGTCCCTGCTCGGCTCCCTGGCGCAGGCCGGCCGGTACGGGGAGATGGAAGAATCGAACCTGATGGACTGCATGCTCTGCGGCTCCTGCTCATACGTGTGCCCGTCGCACATCCCGCTGTCACAGATGTTCGCGCTCGGCAAGAACATGCTTCGGCGCCAGAAGGCCAAGGAGAACGCCGCGTGAGCGCCGCGACCGGCGGACCGGGGAATACCCGGGACGCGGATCCGGCGACCGGCATGACGCCGCAGGACGAGGAAATCCTGCTTCGCATCGCCGCCTCGCCGCACGTGCATTCGCCGCATTCGACGCCACGGATCATGTGGACGGTCACGGCCACGCTGGTGCCGCTCGTCGCCGCAGCGGCCTGGTGGTTCGGACCGAGCGCCCTGCTCGTGATCGGCGCGGCCACGGCCGGCGCCATGATTACCGAGCGGCTGTTCGGACGGCGGGGCGCACTGGGCGACGGCTCGGCCGCGATCACCGGGATCCTGCTCGGCCTGATCCTGCCCGCCGGGTTTCCGATGTGGATGGCGTTCGTCGGAGGCGCGTTCGGGATCGGATTCGGAAAGCTGATCTTCGGCGGGCTCGGGCAGAATGTGTTCAATCCGGCATTGCTCGGACGAGCCTTTCTGCAGGCCGCGTTCCCGACCGCGATCACCACATGGCCGGCGGATACGGCGTCCTGGTGGACCTTGCGTGGCGACAACTTCGCCTGGCCGCTGATGTCCCCGGAGACGGCCGATCTCGTGACGGCGGCGACTCCGCTCGGAGCGTGGAAGTTCGAGGGTCTCGAGACGCAACTCACCGATCTGCTGATCGGGCGCACGGGCGGGTCACTCGGAGAGACATCGGGCCTGCTGATCCTGGCGCTCGGCGTATTCCTGGCGCTGAAGAAGTACCTCGACTGGCGCATCCCGGCTTCGATCCTGTTGACCGTCGCCCTGTTTTCCGGCCTCCTGCACCTGCTCGACCCCGTCCGGTACGCCGGACCGATGTTCATGCTGTTTTCGGGGGGCCTGATGATCGGCGCCGTCTACATGGCGACCGACATGGTCACCTCCCCCGTGACGCCGCGCGGCGCCTGGATCTACGGGATCGGGATCGGCCTGCTGGTGGTGCTGATCCGCGTGTGGGGCGGTCTGCCGGAAGGCGTCATGTACGCGATCCTGCTGATGAACGCGATGGTTCCGTTCATCAATCGGGCGACCCAGCCACGCGTGTTCGGCCACGAGCGGAAGCAGCGGGAGGCGGCCGCATGACGGAACTGCCGCAGGTATCCCCGGACGGCATCGAAGCAGCGGCCCCGGGCACGCTGCCGGAGGACGGCGGCGGACCTCCGGCTCCTCCCGAGAGACCCCCCACCTCCTCCGCCCGCTTGGTGGCGACACTGGCGGCCGCGGGTGCGCTGGCGGGACTCGTGATCGTCCTCGTGTTCGGCTGGGCCAATCCGAAGATCCAGGCGTACCGGGCCGAGGTGCTGCGAGAGGCGATCCAGGAAGTGCTGAACGGACCCGAGTCGGTGCGGACCTACTACGTCGTCGATGGAGTCCTGTCCGAGTCGCCGCCTCCCGGGGCCGATACGATCACCGCCGAGAAGGTCCACCTCGGACTCGACGCCGGCGGGCAGCCGGTCGGCTATGCGATCACCGGACAGGAGCCCGGCTTTCAGGACATCATCCTCGTGATCTTCGGATACGACGCCGACGATGACCGGGTCCTCGCCATGAAGGTGCTCGAGAGCAAGGAGACCCCCGGCCTCGGCGACAAGATCTTCAAGGACACGAGCTTCGTCGCGGGCTTCAGAGGCGCGGCGGCACCGCTCCAGGGGGTCAAGCCGGGCGCGGGAAGCGGAACCGACAACGAAGTGGACATGATCACCGGCGCGACGATCTCGTCGCGAACCGTGATCGGGATCATCAACCACCGGATCGAGGCACTGGGACCGGTGCTGGACGAGGGCGGATCATGAGAGCCACGACGCCTGCCGAGGATCTGATACGGGGGATCTGGAAGGAGAACCCGGTCCTGGTCCAGTTGCTGGGACTCTGCCCGGCTCTGGCCGTCACGAACACGGTCGCGAACTCCATCGCGATGGGGCTCGCCACCTTCTTCGTGCTCGTCGGCTCGAGTCTGCTCGTATCGACGTTCAAGAAGGTGATCCCGCACGAGGTCAGGATCTCGGCTTATATCCTGATCATCGCCACCTTCGTGACCATCGCCGACCTCGTGCTGGCTGCCGTCGTGCCGCTGATCCACAAGGAGCTCGGCGCCTTCATCGCACTGATCGTGGTCAACTGCATGATCCTGGGCCGGCAGGAAGCGTTCGCCTCGAAGCGGCCCATCGGGCGGGCTCTGCTGGATGCCGTCGGCACCGGGATCGGATTCATGATCGCCATGTTGATGATGGGGACCTTCCGCGAAGTGCTCGGCAACGGCTCGATCCTCGGTGTTCCGCTGTTCGGAGACAACTTCGAACCGTGGGTGATCTTCATACTGCCGCCGGGCGGCTTCCTCACCCTCGGGTTCATCCTGCTGGCATTCGGCTGGTGGCAGGAGCGCAAGGCGGGAACCGCGCGAATCAGGCAGTGGCCGCACGGGGTCGCCACTCCGTCGAGGGAGGAGGCGGCATAATGGGTGACCTGCTGTGGATTCTCGTTTCGGCCATGCTGGTCAGCAATTTCACGCTCAGCCTGTTTCTCGGCCTGTGTCCGTTCATGGGCGTGTCGGCACGGGTCGAGACCGCGCTCAGGATGGGCATGGCGAACATCTTCGTGCTGGTGATCACCTCGATGTGCGCCTGGTTTCTCAATACGTACGTGTTGCCCTACGCACCGTACCTCAGGCTCATCTCTTTCATCGTGGTCATCGCCTCGCTCGTGCAGATCGTAGAGATGGCGATCCGGAAGATCAGTCCGACCCTGTTCCGGGAGCTCGGGATCTTTCTTCCGCTGATCACGACCAACTGCGCGATCCTCGGATTCGCGATCTTTCAGACCAACCGCGGTTATGGATTCCTGGAGGGACTGACTTTCGCCATCGGCGCCGGTCTGGGCCTCACGCTGGCCCTGGTGCTCATGGCGTCGATCCGCGAGACCTCGGAACTGTCCAGCGTGCCCGCGATGGCCCGGAACATGGGACTGGTGCTGATCATAGCCGGCAGCCTGTCCCTGGCGTTCATGGGCTTCGCCGGCCTGTTCAGCACCTGAACCGACACGCGGGAGACTGGACCCTGGAGACCGTACTCGGCATACTGGGATTCGCGGCGCTGTTCGTGGCATTCGGTCTCTACAGGCCGGGCGCGCGGCGCGGATGCGGAGGCGACTGCGGCGCCAGTTGTTCGGAATCGTGTGATTCCCCCGCCCGACGGGAGGTTCAGATCGTTTCCGGCGCCGGTGCAAAGGAGAGCTGATGGACAGGCACATGGCCTATTGCTCGGCCTGTGATCGCCAGGTCGAAGTCATTGTGAAGCCGGGCGCACGGACGAATCCCGAGACGGGGCAGCCCGAGGACGAGATCGTCTGCCTCGAGATGGGCGAGTCGTGCACCGGATCGATGTGTCCAATGTGCGACGTGCCCACCGAGGAGATGAAGCACAGCCTCGAAAGACACACCCGGTCGAAGGAAGGCTGAGCACGTCATGGAACTCGTACATCTGATTCCGATCGTGGCGATCGTCATGGGCACTCTGACGGTGCTGGTGCCCGTCAGCCTGATCGCACTTCGATTTGCGATCAAGCCGATCGCCGAAGCCGTGGCTCAGATGCGCTCGGGGGTCGCCCCGGAAGAAGTGCGCGTCATGCAGGAGAGGATTTCACTGCTCGAGCAGCAATTGAACGGCATCGATTCGGAGGTCAACCGGATTTCCGAGGCGGTCGACTTCCAGGACCGTCTGCTGAAACCGAGTGACGATACGGCCTGACCCGGCCACGAAGACCGCTTCACACAATTCACTGACAGGGGTGCCGGCCGCACAGGGCGGACGGCTGAGATCATACCCTTGGAACCTGATCTGGGTAATGCCAGCGAAGGGAGACCCGATGTCACGTCACACCACGCAGCTTCAGTTCGCGGCCGCCGGCGAAATCACTCCGCAGATGGAGCGGGTCGGCGAGCGCGAGGAACTCTCTCCGGCGACGGTCAGGGACGAGATCGCCGCCGGACGACTGATCATCCCGGCCAACCGCGTCCACCTCGAAGGCCCTCTCGATCCGATGGGAATCGGAAGCGTCGCCCGGGTGAAGATCAACGCCAACATCGGCAATTCGCCCACCACCTCCAGCCTCGACGAGGAGGTCGCGAAGCTCGAGCTCGCGGTCCGCTGGGGCGCCGACACGGTCATGGACCTGAGCACGGGCCGGCTGATCGACGAGACCCGTGAGGCCATCCTCGCCGCGAGCACGGTGCCGATCGGGACAGTGCCGATCTATCAGGCGATCGCCGACTGCGAGGTGCCATCTCTGACCGCGGACGACCTGCTCGAGGCGATCGAACACCAGGCCCGGCAGGGAGTCGATTACATGACCGTTCACTGCGGCGTCCTGCTCGAGCACCTTCCCCTGGTTCAGCATCGCGTGACCGGCATCGTGAGTCGAGGCGGAGGCCTGCTCGCGCAATGGATGGTGCACCATCGTCGTCAGAATCCGCTGTACGAGAGATATGATGACATTCTCGAGATTGCCGCGATGTACGACGTCACCCTGAGCCTCGGGGATGGGCTCCGGCCCGGCAGTCTCGCCGATGCCTCGGATGCAGCCCAGTTCGCCGAGCTGGAGACGCTGGGTGAGCTGACTCTTCGTGCGTGGGAACGCGGCGTTCAGGTGATGATCGAGGGGCCCGGACACATTCCGCTCGACCAGCTCGAGATGAATGTCCGCAAGCAGAAGGAGATCTGCCACGGCGCACCCTTCTACACGCTCGGGCCGCTGGTCACCGACATCGCGCCGGGCTACGACCACATCACTTCGGCGATCGGGGCCGCGGTGGTCGGCTGGCACGGCACCGACATGCTCTGCTACGTGACGCCCAAGGAGCACCTCGGACTCCCGAACCCCGAAGATGTGAAGCAGGGCCTGATCGCGTACCGGATCGCGGCCCATGCCGCCGACGTGGCACGGGGAAGGAAAGGCGCCCGCGACCGGGATGATGCGATCAGCCGGGCGCGGTTCGACTTCGACTGGGATCGCCAGTTCGAGCTCTCTCTGGACCCGGAAACGGCGCGCGCCTTCCACGACGAGACGCTGGCGGACGACTATTTCAAGACCGCAGAGTTCTGCGCCATGTGCGGGCCGAAGTTCTGTCCCATGCACAACTTCCGGGACGTCGACTGGGACGAAGTCCTCGAGCTGGCGCAATCGGCGACGGCCAAGGCCTCCGGCATTTCGACCCCCGCCTGACGCCGTCGGACGGGGCCGGCGGTGGCGCCCGTTTCCACTGCCGCCGGGGCGGAGTACGTTCGGAGCCGAGTGGAGAGCGAACGCCCCCGCGCAGGAGAGAGGGAGGTGGGATTGTCGCATGCAGGCAGATTCCTGGTGACGCTGGCGGCCGCCTGGCTCGTCACGGGCCCGGTCGGCGTCCTTGAATCCGCCGTCGGAGCGCGGGTCGAAGTCGGCTGTCTGGAGGAGACGGTCGCCAGGTTCGGGCCGGTCGTGTCCTGGCATGCGGACCAGTATGGCGCACTCGAGGCAAGGGATCTCTACAAGCTGCTTCACCAGGCCGTGGCCGGACCGGGCCACGCGATCCGAGACCCGGGAATGGCCCGCGACTGGCTGATCCGCGAATGGGACTCGCTGGGAGCGCCTCACGCAGGGGAGCAGCTGATCGAGCCGCTCTCGGGTGACGGCCGCCTCGTACGTTTGAATCTGCGTCCGTGGCGGGCGGCCGGTCGCGGGCCGGAGGACGTCCTCTCGGCATTCCTTCGCACTGCGGAGGCCATCTCGCCGTCCGAGTCGGAGGTCCGCTCCAGTATGGACGCGATCCGCGCGTGCGGCGCGACACTGGCGGCATCGGCCGGAATCGGAGCCGAGGTGCTCGATGCCTTCTTCGCCGAGCAGGCCGCCGCAGGCTACCCGGCCGTCCACCACTCAGCCGGCTACGCCAGCGCCTACGTCCCGGCCTACCGGGTAGTGCTTGGCGACCTGGTGAAATGACGCGTCGCCCCGGCCGAGCCGGGCGAGAGTCACTGGAGATCGAACGGGCGGCTGCGCGTCAGAATGGGAAGCCGACGTCGATCTCGACGCGCGGAAGCTCTTCGAATCCCTCTCCCGCGATGGTCACCATGCCCGATCCGAACCGGGTCCAGCCGCCCAGAGTGAGTCCCCAACCACCGAAGAAGTCGTCGCTCCGCCACTCCGAGTCCTCCGGCAGAGCGGCGACGTTCCCTCGCACCTGAAGGAATACGTCGCGCAGGAACTCCCACTGGCCGCCAAGGCTCGCCGCACGGATGAAACGCCCCCGGCGTTCGTTCACGCGCAGACCGTAGAACGGGAACTGTCGGTCGCGGTACAGGTCGTATTGCTGCGCGCCACCCGCGAAGAACAGGTAGTTCAGCGGGATCGTGTCGCCGTCGGTCGCACCGGCCGTCACGCGCGCGAGGAGCCCGACCTTCCCGGAGATCGGCAGTACGCCCTGCGCATCGATGACCTGCTGCGAGAAGTCGCCGTCGTCGGAGAGACCGGCCGTCCACAATGCCTCGCCCAGGAGAGACCAGCCCCGGCGTGGGAACCGTGCCCGATCCCAGCGATCGACGCGGACGACTCCGGCCACCGTCCAGAAGCTCTCGTCGCCTGCACGCCAGTCACGATCGTCCGGCGTCTCGTCGATGGCCAGGTTCTGGTAGCCCCCCTCCAGCCCGACGAATGCGCTGTACCCGAACCCGAAGCCGGCCACGCCTTCGAACACGGTGGAGCTCACATCCGGCTCCGCCACGTTCTGGTCCGACACGAAGATGTCGAAGGGCATCCGCGTGTTCTCGAAGCGGACCGCGGCGATCGGTGCCGCGGACCAGCCCCACCGCTTGCCGAACTCACCGGCGAATCGGGTCTGCTCGCCGAGCCTGACCTCCCCGCGGGCGAAGGAGCCGGGGAACACCAGATTTCGGAATCCCGCGTTCAGCAGAAGTGACGCCTTGTAGCGGCTGTCGTACCGGTACGAGACCCCCAGGCTGTTTCGATTTCGTTCGCGCACCTCCACCGTCAGGTCCATGAGTGCCGGCTCACCGGTGCCGCCCGCCGCAGGCGTCAGCCGGTACCAGACGGTCTGGAACAGACGCGTGTCGTACAGCCGGCTGATGTCGCGGTCCATCTCGGCCGCCGACACCACGTCTCCCGGAGACATCTGTAATGTGCGGTCCACCGTCGCCCGATCGACCCGCTCCAGTCCCGCGATCCGGATCGTGGCAATCCTGACAGGTCGGGGCACGGGGTCGAGAGATGCAGTCGTCCGGTCACGAACTGCCCCCACGGGCGCGGCAGGCAGTCCGAGGCGCGCCAGGGAATCGAGGGCTGCCTCTGCTGCGACTGTCCCGAACTCGATGATCTCTTCGGAGCGATCGAAGCCGGTCGAGAGCGAGCTCGGCACGTCGGAGACGATCAGCACATCGCACAATGAGCGCTGCTGCTCGGTGCTTTCCCACATCCGGTACGCGATCGTCTGGTTGAGAATCTCGGCGAGATTCCGAAGGCTGTCCTGGGGCGAAAGGGGCTCCGACACATCGCTGCAGATCAGCCAGTCGGCCCCGAGCTCCAGCGCATCCTGAGCGGGGAGATTCCTCGCGAGGCCGCCGTCGATCAGGAGACGCCCATCGATCTCCACCGGTGCGAACGCGGCGGGTATCGACAGGCTCGCGCGCAGGGCCCGAGGCAGGTACCCCGAGCGGAGCGGCGCGGCTTCGCCGGTCTCGAGCTCGGTGGCCACGGCGCCGAACGGCCTGGGAAATGCCGTGAAATCGGAGTCCGCGTGCACTGTCCAGGTCAGGCCCGTGAGCGCCTGAGAGATTCGTTGCCCCTCGATGAGACTCCCGGGAAGCTCCGGCACGATACCGCGCATCGGCAGGGAAAACAGCAGACGGCCTTCCTCCCACTTTCGCTCGATGGTCAGATTGCGCCGCTCGGGGTCGTCCCGGAGCACACGCTCCCAGTCGAGCTCGGAGGTCACGCCGCGAAGTCGGGCGGGAGAATAGCCGATGGCGTAGAGACCGCCGATGATCGAGCCCATGCTCGTTCCCGTAACGATATCGATCTGGATGCCGTTCTTCTCCAGCACCTCGATCACTCCCACGTGGGCGAAGCCCCGGGCGGCACCCCCGCTGAGCACGAGTCCGACCCGGCGAGGAGCTTCCCGGGCCGCAGTCCCGGGGCGCGAGACCTCCTGGCAGAGAGCGGAGCCGGAGAAGGCAAGGACCATGAGCCCGGCCGTGACGATGGGCCGACGGCCGATCGTGCCGAGCGGCCGGTGGGACGACAGCCGCCACTTCCCGGGCACCCCCGTGACGAGCCGGCGCTTCGAGTTCAGCGCGGCGATCCGGATGCTGGGGCGCGAGGATCGGCGGGCGGGGGTGGACGAATCCCGGGTGGAGACGCGACGCTGCCCGTTCCGCCTCGCGCGGGCATCCGGGGATCCGAGGTGGCAGGGACGTCTCCGATCACACCCCACGAATCCTCCGCGCCGGGCGCGCCTCCGTCCTCACCGCCGTCGCCCGGTCCGTGTTCACACGGATCGTCCTCGCAGGGCGGAGGCCGCGGAACGTAGATCGGAATCCCCACGGGATAGAGGACGCCGGACTGCAGCCCGTACTGCCCCGAATACCCGTCCGCGGAGGCACCGGCCGGCCCGACCGCCTCGGTCGCGACCGTCGCTACGACTTCGGGGCGAAGACCGAGTGCCACGACCGTCTCGTAGGATACGCACCCGCATTCCACCAGGCCGCGTTCGCGCTGGAATCGTGACAACCCCCTGATGGTTCCGTCATCGAGGCGACCCGTCCAGCCGATCCCCACGTAGCCCACGTCCCGAAGCGCCGACTGCAGGGCGCGAATCTCCCCGACGTCGAGATCGCGGATCACGTAGCGCAGCCTCTCGCCCGTCGATGCGCGGACCGCCTCGACGACGCGAATCGACTCCTGGGCTCCGGCCGGGATCGGAAACAGGCCGATCACGCATGCCACGAGCCACGGCCGGAGGGCCGCCAATCCCCTCGTTCGATCGCTGATTACGGATCCCTCCTCGCCTGCGGAGTCGGCCTTCGCGTTCGCTCGCCCCCCTGGCAAGATGCATCGTCCGGGCCCCGGAAGAAACGACGGAACCCGGATCTCAGGGTGCCGGAGAGTCTCGACAGGTTGGCAGAACGGCGGAATCGACCTATCGTCGATACGTGGACATTCGAACCAAGCTCGTATTCGCCTTTGCCGCCGTCTTCATTGGAAGCCTGCTCACGTTCGGCTATCTCCTCAACGGAATCGCCGATCGACTCATTGGTGCAGGCACCATCGACCAGCTGGAGAGCCTGGCCGAATCCGGGTCGGATGCGATCGAGGGCATCGTCGAGGGCTGGCAGGAGCGGGTGCAGCTCATCGGAAGCCGGACGCAGCTCCG
>CBDTXM010000018.1:0-30010 GCA_965364445.1 uncultured bacterium
TCATCCCGGCGCTGGCGATCTCGATCATCGGCCTGGTGCAGGCGGTCGGGGTCAGCCAGAGCGTTCCGAACCCGGATGGCCGCTACCCGGACACCTCGGGCGACTTCCTGGGCCAGGGGGCGGCCAACGTCGCCACGGGCTTCGTCGGCGGGCTCCCGGTCGGCGGGTCGCTCTCCGGGACGACCCTGATCCGGAGCTGCGGCGGCACCTCGCGCTGGGCCAACATCTTCACCGGGCTGTTCGGACTTCTGATCATGCTGTTCGCGGCCCGGTTCATCGAGCTGCTGCCCATGGCCGGGCTGGCCGGCCTCCTGGTGATGGTCGGCATCGAGATGTTCAAGCCGGACCGGATCCGCATGGTCTGGGAGACGGCGTGGATCCCGCGCGCCATGATGCTGGTCACCTTCGCCGCGACCATGACCCTGCCGCTGCAGTACGCGATCCTGCTCGGGGTCGGGCTGCACCTGGTCCTGTACGCGCTCCGGGCGGCGGAGCGGGTGCGACTCGAGCGGATCCTGCGCCTCGAGGATGGCAGCTTCCGCCAGGCGCCGGTCCCCGAGGTGGTGCCCTCCCGCGAGGTGCTCGCGCTGCAGCCGATCGGAGGACTGTTCTTCGCCGGCGCCGTCGAGCTGGAAGAGGAGCTGCCGGACGTCGGCGCTACGGAGCGGGCCGTGGTGATCCTCCGGCTCAGGAACCGGGACGAGGTCGGCAGCACCTTCCTCGGCGTCGTGCGGCGGTACGCCGATCGCCTGCGCGCCCGCGATTCGAAGCTGTCCCTGTCGGGCGTCAGCGAGGAGGTGCTCGATCAGCTGGAGAGAACCGGCACCCTCGAGTCCATCGGCCGGGAGAACGTCTTCCTGGCGACCTCCGATTACGGGGCGTCGCTGGCCGAGGCGATGGATGCGGGAGAGCGCTGGATCGAAGCGGGGCCGACGGCGTGAGCCGGCCCCGGGCTTCGAACCGCCGCACTACTTGTTGGCGTGCTCCGCCACGACCTTGCGGACGTTCCGGTCCACGATCGCGTACATCAGGTCGTTCCGATCCTGCGTGCAGCCCTTCAGGATCCCCTCGCCGAGCATCCGGCCCGCCGCTTCCGTCTGCGGGAAGTCGAGTCCACGGTTGATCACCGACATCCCGGCCATCGTGGTGACGATCTCGACGACATCCTGGTTGTTCTCGCCGTAGGCCTCCCACAGCTGGAGGCAGGTGAGCGGCAGGGCATCGGCGATGTCCCAGTCCGCGCTCTCCGGCATCTCGGCGGGAAGCAGGATCGTCTCCAGCTCGACGGAACCCGGCTCGGAAAGGGCCTGGGCCTGCAGTGAGCCGACGCTCACCGGCAGGAGGAAGGACAGCACCAACGCCAGAGACACCTTACGCATTTTCACCCTCCCGCTTGAATTCGCCCGCCGACTCGTCCGCTGACTCTGGCGCAGACCCGTCCATCGACGGTTCCGCCGACCCGATGATCCTGCCGCCGACCCCGCCGACCGCCGTGCCGATCGCGGCCCCGCTGAGCGCGCCCCCGATACCGCCGGTGGCCAGTCCGATCGCGCCGCCGGCGATGGCCCCGAGCTCGCGGCCCTTCTTGATGCTCTTCCCCTTCGTGGCCAGGTCGACCACGTCCCCGGCCGAGCTGATTCCGCCCACGGCGCTTCCCAGTGCCGCTCCACTGAGCGCACCGGTCAGGCCGCCTGTGGCCAGCCCGATCGCGGCTCCGGCCGTCGCGAGCTGGGCCGAAGCGCGATCCGGCGTGAGGGAGATCGAGAGCATGGCGAGGAGCAGGAGAACCGCCCCCCGTCTCAGCATGCGCTTGTCTGCCATTCTGCCTCCATGGCTGGTCCCACCGGCGCGGGCACGTGACACTTCTGCTACGCGCGGGCCGTTGGGAGTTGTGCCTTGTCCAACACAGTGTAGGCGGATGGGCCGTCAACTGGCACGTTGGACTTTGGTCCCATTCGCCAGGCCGCCCGATGGACCCCCGGACAGGCCCACGGGTTCGATCACAGACCGACGGATCATGTGGAACGGGAACGTGGGGGGTGGATGTGGATCTTCAGTCGGCAGCCAACATCGCCGAAGTTCTCGGCGTCGTCATCGTGGTGGTGGGTTCGGTCTTCGCCATCATTCAGCTCATGCATCTGCGCCAGCAGCGGCGGGACCTGGCCGCGATCGAGCTGGCGCGCTCGTTTCAGAGCCCGGAGTTCGGGCAGGCCCTGCGGCTTCTCCTGTCGCTGCCACCGGGTCTTTCGGGTGACGAGCTGGAAGAGCACGGCGAGGCGTTCCTCGATGCCGCGATGCTCGTGAGTCTCACCGTCGAGTCTCTGGGAATCATGGTCCACCGCGGCGTGGTCGAGTTCGACATGGTCTGGAGCTTGATGGGCGGACTCGTCCTCGGCGCCTGGGATCGGGTGGAAGGATGGGCGGGCCAGGTGCGCCGAGAGCAGGGGCGCGAGAAGTTCGACGAGTGGTTCCAGTGGCTGGCCGACCGGATGCGGGAGCGCGAGGCGGCCGGCGAGGCGCCGGCGTTTCAGCGCTTCGAGGACTGGCGGCCGAGTTTCCGCGGCCTGCATTTTCAGTCCACTCGTCGCGTCGCAGGCGTTCCCATCCACGCAGCCAGAGAGTGATTCGCCCCATGAGATCGATCCTGAATCCTGTTCGCGTCATCTCCTTCCCCAGGGGCGTCCTGGCGCTCGCTCTTTCGGCGTCGGCGCTTTCGGCGCTGGCCCTGCCGGGTTCGGCAGCGGCTCAGGACATCGCTGGCCTCGACGCCTACTGGGCCGAAGGCGCGAGAACCGTGGCCGAAGGCGACTTCGAAGGATATGCGGAGATCTACCACCCCGATGCGGTCCTCGTCGTCGGAGGGTCGGGCAGCTACCCGATCGCGCAGGCGCTGGACGGCTGGAAGCAGGGGTTCGACGACACGCGTGAAGGACGGGCGGAAGCGGGCGTGGAGTTTCGCCTCACGGACCGCCTGGCAGGTGAAACCACGGCACATGAGACCGGGATCTTTCGGTACTTTCTGCGGCCCGAAGAGGGTGAAGAGCAGATCGCGCTCGTCCACTTCGAGGCCCTGCTGGTCAAGAAGGACGGACGCTGGCTGATGCTCATGGAGTACCAGAAGGGTCCGGCGACCGACGCCGAATGGGCGGCCGCTGAATAGCGTCTTTTTAGACTGCCCGCGAAATCCGTCGCGCGGTGCGCGTCAGGCCGCGCGGCTCCGCGGTCGGAAGATCAGCCAACCGAGTCCCAACACTGCCAGCAGAATCGCGATCCCGATCGCGAGCCGCAGCAGTACGTGGTCGACGACCGAGATCGCGGTGCCCTCGACCTGGCTTACGAGCTCCGGGGTAAGGCTCCGCAGCTCCTCGAAGATGATCTGCCGCTCCCGTGCGATCATCTCCTCCACTTCGGCCATGATCAGGGCGCGCTCATCGCTCACCAGGGCAAAGGTCCGGTCGAGCGACGCATTCAGCATCCGCTCGGTTTCCGCGAGAATCAGCGCCCGCTCGCTCGCGACCATGTCGGGGGTGCTCTCGAGCAGATGGGTGGCCGCAGAGATCACTGCCATCCGGTCCACCGAGTCGAGCAGCGGGGTGATCAGGGTCGTGTCCATCATCGACTCGATCATCAGCTCCGTCTGCCACAGCACCGTCTTGAACGTATAGGCCAGGTACGAACGCGCCATCGTCTGCGCGTCGAGCGCCATCTCCTCCATCGTCCCCAGCGAGCTCAGGCCCCCCATTCGCTGCTCGCCCAGTATGTCTGCCGCCGCCACCGCCACTGACCGGTGGAGGAAGAGATCGTTGCTGAGCGGATTCTCGGCCGCCCAGTCGTGAACGAAGTCGTAGAATGGCTGGTACTCGCCGCGGCCCTCGAGAGTGCGCCGCACGTTCGCCTCGACCCTCTGGACTGCATTGCGCATCGCGTTGACCGCGATCGGCTGTTGTTCCCGGAACAGGTCGCGCCCGCGCCCGGTTTCGAAATAGTCCTGCATCATGAGCATCAGCGTCCAACCATCGATGAAGCTGACGAGGGGATCCGGATGGTGCGTCGTCGACTGCAGTGCGGGAATGGCATTCGCCTTCCAGACCAGCGCGTTCCGGCGGACATCGGCATCAGCCGTCGACTTGATGATGCTGTCGGCGGCGATCTCGACGGTCCACATGAACCCGGCCCCGGCGTGGTCCGCGGCGATCCTCACCCGACGGGCGGACAGCGAGGTCATGCCGATCGAGGACTGAACCGCTGATTCGGTCGGCGCCTTCGTGCTGCACGCGGAGAGGAAGGGGAGAGTTCCGATCAGAAACGCCGCTGGAATCACGGACAGGAGCGAGCGCTTCATGTGAGTTCTCCGGCGGCCGTTCTTCTCCATCAATCAATCCACTCCGATTTCGAATCCAAACAGCACCCGGAAGTTGCTGTAGACGTATTTCGCCTCGAGGTCGGCCTCTTCATCGGGCAGCAGACCTGTCAGCTGGTCATCGACCTTACTGCCCCATCCGTAGCCTCCGCCGATCGTGAACAGCGCCGAACTGACGGTGAACTTCACGCCTGCCGTGATCGTGCTGATGTCGACGGGAACCACGGACAGAGCGGACTGGGTCTGATCATCGACCAGCGCGCTGTCGTCGGTGAAGAACGAGGCGTAGCCCTTGAAGCCCGGCGTGAATTCGTATTCCCCGCCGATCGCCCAGTTCAGCACGTCATCGGCCGACTGAACCGGGTTCGGGGAAACCGTCACATCATCGGGCTGAATGGCCTGGAAGGGTTCGACTTCGAGCACCCGGTACGGAGCTACCTCGTCGAAGTATTCGGCGCTCGCGTGCAGCACTCCGTCTCCGATCCGCCACCCGAAACCGAACCCGATCGACATGGGCGACTTGTAGGTGGCGTCGATCTCCGTCTGCGAATTGGCCGCGACGAACAGACTGTCCGGCGTGTTGAACGAGCTTGTCGAGGATCGCTCGCCGCCTCCGAAGATCTGGGCGCTGGGAGTCGTGAAGGTCGCTCCGACGGTGAAGGGCCCGGCCTCCGCGAACGCTCCGAACTTCAAGAGCATCCGGAACGTGTTCAGGCGACCGGCCACGGTCTCGAACGAGTTGCCTCCGGCGGTATCCGAGAACACAGCTGCGGTATTGGTCGTGATCCGTCGTCTCTGGCTGCGGACACCGCCGTACCACGTGACTCCGATCCCGAAGCTGGACCCGAGAAGATGCGAGTAGGTGATTCCTCCCCAGGTATCGCTGTATGCGCCGTCGAATACCGCCTGTCCCGTCAGGTCCCGGATGCCGACTGTGTCGGGAAGCTCGCCGGGTCCGAGCACGAACTGCCCCTCCAGCTCCTGCGAGCCGCGCATCCGAGTCAGCGCCGAGTACGCCAGAAGCGCCCTGCCCCCGAACAATCCGCGCTTGATCGTCCCGGCGATGAGCGACGGGCGAATCCCCGACCGGCTGGAACCGAGGTCGATGCCCTCACCACTGGTATCCTCCAGCCGGAAGCTCTGGACCTCGAATACATTCGTGCTGAATGCAAACGCGAGGTCCCGCGCGAGCACCAGCGCGCCCGGGTTGTAGTAGGTACCGCTCACGTCATCTACACTTCCAATTACGGCACCGCCCAGCAGGGACGCACGGGGACCGTATTGCATGGTCGAATAGTGCGCGTCCTGGGCGAACGCTGCAGCAGACGTGAGCAGAAGAGTCCCGAGAACGAGGCAACCGGTTCTCGCGCGCATCGCTCCTCCAGATCAGGCGGGGAAGCCGTCATCCTGTTGAACTCCTTTAATGTAGCGCAACGCGTCATCTCGTGCGCGTGCCGATTCGTGACCGAACGACTCGCGTTTGCGGTGTGGTGCGTGCCATCTTCCCGGCGAACGGGAATTCCGCGAATCCGGAGGAGAGATGACCACGAAGGGCATCGTGACGGCGGTTCTGGTGCTGCTGTTCGTATGGGGCGGTTTTGCCCTGTTCATCGTTACGGCGGTTCGCAAGGAGCGCGAAAAGCAGGGAGGGGACGCGTGAGGAAGGTCGGACTGGTGCTTGGAATACCGGCCGTTGCGCTGCTGATCGCCGCCTGCGCGGGTGGAGAACCGGTGTCTCCGGTCGAGGCCGAGTCGACGATCGCAGACCGGGTTGCCCAGTTCGCCCCCGTGTCGCTGGACTTCGACGCCTCCCTGCTGGATGACCGTCAGAAGCGGGTCCTGCGCCGACTCGTCGAAGCGTCCGACCACCTGGACGCGATCTACCGGCTCCAGGTCTGGCGAGGCAACGCGGATCCTTCGGCCGTGCTTCCGGCCGAAGACACGCCCGCGGCGGCCGCGATCCGTGACTACTACGAGCTGATGTACGGCCCGTGGGACAGAATCGCGGAAGAGGAGCCGTTCGTTCCTGGTATCGGCCCCAAACCGGCCGGCGCGGGCTCCTACCCCGAGGACATGACGAAAGAGGAGTTCGAGGAGTGGATCGGGCTCAACCGCGGTGACGCAGCGGCGTTCACCTCTTACTACACGGTGATCGAGCGAGACAACGGAGGCCTGAGGGCAGTTCCCTACTCACAGGCGTATGTGGAGCACCTGGAAGCTGCGGCCGCAGCCCTGCGCGACGCGGCGGAGTACGCGGACAATCCTTCCCTCGAGCGCTTTCTGCGGCTGCGGGCCGAGTCGTTCCTGACGGACGACTACTTCGACAGCGAAATCGCCTGGATGCGGCTCGAGGACAACCTGATCGACCCGACGATCGGGCCCTACGAGGTCTACGAGGACAAGTTGTTCGGCTACAAGGCCTCGTTCGAGTCGTTCATCGGGTTCAAGGATCCCGAGGCGAGCGCCCAGCTCGCAGGCCTCGCGGCACGGCTGCCCTCCCTCGAGCGGGCGCTTCCGATCCCCGACGAGCACAAGTACCTGGACCGTGACTTCACCTCGCCGATCTCGGTGATCGACCTGGTATACGGAGCGGGCGAGACGAGACCCGGGGTGCAGACGATCGCCTTCAACCTTCCGAATGACCCGCGCGTGCGGGAAACGGAGGGATCGAAGAAGGTGATGCTGCGCAACGTGATCCGGGCGAAGTTCGAGACGAACCTCAAGCCGATCGCGGCACAGGTGCTGATTCCGGAGCAAGCGAACCGGATCGGTTTCGAGCCGTACTTCACGCGCGTTCTGGTGCACGAGCTGGCGCACGGCCTGGGCCCGGATTACGTCACCGGTAACCCCGATCTGACGGTGAACAAGGCGCTGCAGGAGCACTATTCGGCGCTGGAGGAAGCGAAGGCAGACGCGGTGGGAACGCACAGCCTCGGGGTGCTGGTTACGCGCGGCGACTACTCGGAGGACTTCTTTGAGGAAGTGCTGATCGACCACGTGGCCGACATGTTCCGCTGCGTGCGCTTCGGAGCGACCGAGGCGCACGGCCTGGGATGCCTGACGCAGTTCAACTATCTGCGGAGCGCGGGGGCGATTACTCACGACGAGGCGACCGGGAAGTTCGCGGCGGACCTGGAGGCCATGCCGGGCGTGATTTCGGAGCTCGCCGGACAGTACCTGCTGCTGCAGGCGACCGGGGACCGGGAAGGCGCGGCCGCATTCCTCGAGCGCTACGGGAAGATGTCGCCGGAGATGGCGGCGGCGATCGAACGTCTGGACGGTGTCGTGCCGGTGGACATCCGGCCGTCGTATGCGGTGAAGGGGATGATGGCCGACTGGTAGGGGCTCGCGAATCAGCGGTGCAGTCAGCGATCCGTCAGTGGCTGTGTGGTGTCGGAGCCGTGTTCGCGGACTCTGCACCCGGCCGGCCAGAGTTGGCCAGTGACGGGGTAGTTACCTCCAGATCCCGGAAGCGGGACTCTCTCAGCAGCAGAACCGGCTCGTCGAAGTAGCGGTGGCGAATCCGAATCACGTGATCATCTCCGATCACGGTGCTCAGAAGCTCGAACCACTTCTTTCGGGCTCTCGTCGATCCGATTGTCGCATGTACGGCGAGTCCCTGGCGATCGGCTGCACGATCATGCTCCCGCCACTGTCGCTTCATTCGACTCGCTTCGAAGCAGAAGGGTCGGGTCGGGTCGACAGGTCGTGGACTGTCGCTGAGCCAGATCTGCTTCTGGCGCTCAAAGTCGGCACGTTCACTCTCGAGGGCCTCCCAGGAATCGATCAAGGCCCTGCGCACTCGCTCCAGGTGTACAGGTGTACAGGTAGAGAAGGTTGGTGGACGCTTCCATATCCGATCGTCGCGATTCGATTCAGGCATGTCGACGACTTGCCTTGCCTCCCGCAACACGATTTCAACCAACCCCGCAATGCTCGCCGATCCAACGCCGCGTTCCCTTGACTCCCCGGGTGCCGGCGATATTCTCCGCTGATGCCCAAACGCGACGACATCTCCTCGATTCTGCTGATCGGCTCAGGACCGATCGTCATCGGACAGGCCTGCGAATTCGACTATTCAGGAACCCAGGCCGTCCGCGCGCTCCGCGAGGAGGGCTACCGGGTCATTCTGGTCAATTCCAATCCCGCCACGATCATGACGGATCCCGATCTCGCCGACGCCACGTACGTCGAGCCGATCACGGCCGAGTGGGTGGCGCGAGTCATCGAAAAGGAGCGCCCGGACGCCCTGCTCCCGACCATGGGCGGGCAGACCGCTCTCAACGTGGCCCTGGAGCTCCACGACGACGGCACGCTCGAGAAGTACGGTGTCGAGCTGATCGGAGCCGATACCCGCGCGATCCGCATGGCCGAGGATCGGGAAGAGTTCGCCGAGGCGATGGAGCGGATTGGGTTGAAGGTCCCTCACGGTGGCTTCGCGCGCACGGTCGAGGAGGCGATGGCGATCGTCGACGATACCGGATTTCCCGCGATCATTCGTCCCTCCTTCACGCTCGGGGGCATGGGCGGCGGCATCGCGTGGAACCGCGAGGAATTCGAGGCGAAGGTCCGCCGCGGACTCGATCTCTCCCCGATCACGGAAGTATTGATCGACCGGAGCGTGATCGGCTGGAAGGAATTCGAGCTCGAGGTGATGCGCGACGGGGCCGATAACGTCGTAATCGTCTGCTCGATCGAGAACTTCGACCCGATGGGTGTCCACACCGGCGACTCGATTACCGTTGCTCCCGCAATGACACTCTCGGATGTGGAGTACCAGGAGATGCGGGATGCCGCGATCCTGATCATCCGGGAGATCGGCGTCGAGGCCGGCGGCTGCAACATCCAGTTCGCCCTGAGCCCGACGGACGGCGAGCTGCTGGTGATCGAGATGAATCCCCGTGTGTCGCGCTCCTCCGCCCTCGCTTCCAAGGCTACCGGCTTTCCGATCGCACGTATCGGAGCAAAGCTCGCAGTGGGCTATCGTCTCGACGAGATCGAGAACGCGATCACGAAGGTGACGCCCTCGAGTTTCGAGCCGGTGCTGGACTACGTGGTGGTAAAGCTACCGCGCTTTACTTTCGAGAAGTTCCCGAAGGCCGACGCGACGCTCGGCGTTCAGATGAAGGCCGTGGGCGAGGTGATGGCGATTGGCCGCACCTTCCAGCAGGCCTGGCTGAAGGGTTTCCGCGCGCTCGAGAATGACCGGGCTGGCTGGATTCCCTCGGCGGATCCCGCCGACGATCGCCTCAAGGACACGACTCCCGATGCGCTTCGCACGGCGCTTCGCACTCCGACACCAGAACGTGCCTTCCAGATCCGACGGGCCCTCGAGGCAGGTATCGCGCCGGAGGAGATCGCACAGTTGACGGGAATCGACCAATGGTTCCTGGACCAGTTGGCCGACATAGTAGCATCAGCAACCATAGTCAGAGACTCGAAGTCACTCGACTCGGATCTGCTCAAGGCCGCCAAGCGCATGGGATTCGGCGATGCCGAAATCGCGAAGCTCCGTGGCGTGCCCGAGGCCGAGATTCGGAACCTGCGGCACGAGCATGGAATACGCCCGGTCTGGAAGACGGTCGACACGTGCGCCGGGGAGTTTCCGGCGGCTACGCCGTATCTGTACTCCACGTACGAATCGGAGAACGAGTCCGAGAGTTCGAACCGCCGCAAGGTCGTGATCCTCGGCAGCGGTCCGAATCGAATCGGGCAGGGCGTGGAGTTCGACTACTGCTGTGTTTCGACGGCGATCGCGATGCGCGAGGCCGGTGTTGAGACGATCATGGTCAACTCCAATCCGGAGACCGTCTCCACCGACTTCGATATCTCCGACAAGCTCTACTTCGAGCCCCTGACTCTCGAGGACGTGCTCGAGATCGTGGAGCACGAGAAGCCGGAAGGCGTGGTCGTACAGATGGGTGGGCAGACCCCCCTTCGGCTCGCGCGCCGGCTTCGCGACCTGGGCGTCCCGATTCTCGGAACCACGGTCGAGGCGATCGACGATGCGGAGGACCGTCGAAAGTTCGAAGCCCTTACCGAGCGCCTAGGGATCGCGACGCCGGAGGCCGGCACCGCCACCAGCCTGGGCGAGGCGCTGCAGATCGCGCATCAGATCGGGTATCCCGTGCTCGTCCGGCCGAGCTACGTCCTCGGTGGTCGCGCGATGGAGATTGTCTTCGACGAAGAAACCCTTCGGGAGTACTTCACCCGGGCCGCCCGGGCTTCACCGGAGCACCCCGTGCTGATCGACCGATTTCTCGAGGACGCGTTCGAGGCCGATGTGGACGCGGTCTGCGACGGGGACCGGGTGTTGATCGGCGGCGTGATGCAGCACATCGAGGAAGCCGGCATACATTCGGGCGACTCGGCCTGCGTTCTCCCGCCGTACCTGCTTCAGGACGATCACATTGCCGAGATGCGGCGTCACACCCGCGCATTTGCGGAGGCACTCGGCGTTGTCGGCCTGATGAACGTTCAGTACGCGGTGCACGATGGGCGCGTCTACGTCATCGAGGTGAATCCGCGCGCCAGTCGCACCGTGCCCTTCGTCAGCAAGGCGACCGGCGTGCCTCTGGCCCGGGTCGCGGCTCGAGTGCTGCTGGGCGAGAAGCTGGACGACATGAACCTGCCCGACGAGCTCCCGCTCCTGAATGTCGCGGTGAAGGAGGCGGTCTTCCCGTTCAACAAGTTCCCGGACGCCGACCCGCTGCTCGGGCCGGAAATGCGCTCCACCGGCGAGGTGATGGGATTCGCTGAGAGTTTCGGGCTGGCTTTTGCCAAGGCCCAGATCGCGGCCGACGGGTCGCTTCCGCTCGAGGGCACCGTCGTCGTGACGGTCCACGATCGCGACAAGCCGGCGGTCACTCCCATCATCCGCCGTATGCACGAGCTTGGATTCGAGATCGCCGCTACGACCGGAACCGCCGAGTACCTGCGACGCCGGGGCGTACCCTGCGAGACGGTATTCAAGGTGCATGAGGGGCGCCCTCATATCCTCGATCGCCTGCTGTCGGGCGAGATCCAGTTGCTCGTGAATACGCCCCTCGGGAAGGACGCCCAGATCGACGACTACATGATCCGCCAGGCAGCGATTTCGCGTGGAGTTCCCTACACCACGACGCTCTCGGCCGCATCGGCGGCTGCCGATGCGATCATCGCGCTGCGCAGTCGGAAGCTCTCGGTTTCCAGCCTTCAGGAACGGATCGCCGCTACTCGCGGTTAGCTTGCCTACAGAGCCGTCACGCCACGTACATCTCCACGACTCACGTTGGGAGGTCGCATTTGGCCATCGAACGGACCCGGCTTCAGTCCCGGGTTCTGTTGCGCGTCTCGCTCGTGATCCTGAGCGGCTCATGCGGGGAGCCGGAGGGGAGGTTTTCTTCCTGACGAAGGGGGCATCGAGGCCCCGGCGAAGCGGTTTCAGACCGGGCCCTGGACCTCCTCGTCCGAGAGACCGTCGATCCGGCTGATGATTTCTTCGACCACCGAGGTGACGCCCTTGAGGCGTCGCACGTGTTCATCGACCCGGCCCGAGTCCGACTCCATGCCCCGGGAGGCGCCCTCCAGCACCGAGACCGAATCGAGCACCTGGTTGACGCAAGACCGCAGCGTTTCACTCATCGAGTCCGCCAGCGCCGCGAGTCGCTCCTGCGACAGTTCCAGCTCGTAGAGGAGGCGGGCGCGATCCATTTCCGCCTGCCGGCGCGCCGTGATGTCACGGACCCCACCAACGACCTGCACGGCTCCGTGAACGGGGCTGTCCAATGGCCGGGCGTAGTCTCTCACCCAGCGAATCTCGCCGGAAGCTGTCACCACCCGGTATTCGACCGTGTCAGATCGCCCCGCCTGCAGCGTGCCGAGATGCGAGCGCATCAAGCTTCGGTCTTCCTTGTGTACCATGCGCAGCCAGCCGTCCACCGAACCCAGATCCATCGGCGAGAATCCGGTCACCTGCTGCACGTGCGGGGTCATCCAGTCGGTGATCGCGCGTCCGTCGGGCGTGATGTGAAGTGCATATGCCCAGTCGGCGGTCACTTCCGAGATCGCCCTGTACTGCTCGGCTGCGCTCTCCGGTGGAGGTTGCACCCGAGGTGTGTCCTCGACGGCCGATGCGCCGCGAGGCACGAAGTGCGGGTGGGCGCCGGAGGGGGGGCCGGCGCCCGCAGGCCCGCGTTCCGGCCTGCTTATGGATTCAGGATGTCCATCGATCATGGCTGTCACCGACACTCTCTGCGCCCTCCTGCTGATCGTGCCGTCGGCTCCCGGTCCGACGGACGCATGTCGCTCGAACAGGCGGGCCCGGTTCACGGGACTGCCATGAAGGCAAGTCCCGAACCGCCCGGCCCGGCCCGGAGTACGAAAGTCCCCCGCAACATCCGGCATGCTCGCAAGACAGAATCATCCCCGTAGAACTCGTTGATGGACAATCGGATGCACCGATCACGCAGAGTGGTTCCCCGGTGGCGATCGTCCGCTCGCCCGCTCCGGGTGACCGTACCCGACCCCGGAGCAGTCTCGTCATTTTGGCCCAAAATCGGACAGCGCCGGGCTGCCGACTGTCGGGTGATCCCGTATGGCGCTACGCTCCCGACATGACACGCCTTCGCGCTCGCGCCCCGGGTCGTCTGGCCCGGTCAGTCGCCGTTGCAGCAGCCGTGGCCGGCCTTCACACGAATCCGGACGGGCTCCGGGGGCAGGAGTCCGGATCCTTCCGGCTCGAGCTCGGTGCGGTACCGGGACAGACGCTTCTCTATCAGCATGAGAAGCAGCAACGCCTCCAGTTGCCCGAACAGCTCGGAGGGGAGGCGGTCACCCGTACCTTCCTTCGCCTCAGCCAGCGAGTCGAGAACCGCGGAAGGGACTCCGTGGTGGTGTCGTCCGAGATCCAGGAATTTCGCTTCGAGGTCGATCCCCGCCCGGAGCAGCTGCCGGACCTCTCCCGGCTGGAAGGATTGCGCTTCCGATCGACTTCGACCCCCGCCGGAAGGATCTACAGAATCGAAGTCGAGGGAACGAGCGGACCGGTCGCGAAGCCGCTGCGTGACCAGATCGAGGTCTGGCTCCGCGAGCTCGGGTTTCCTGCGCTCCCCCCGGGACCGGTCAGGGTGGGCGAGAGCTGGACCGACACTTCGAGGGTCCCTCTTTCCGCCCTTCTCGGCCTCCAGGGCGATACCGATGCGGTGGAGGTCCGTACCACGACCCTCTCGTCGATCGACCGAACGGCTGGAGAGACGATCGCACGGATCGAGGTCGTCACGAGGTGGACGGATGAGGGGGAAGGTCCGTCACCCGAGGTGAGCGTGCGCGGTTCCTCTTCCCAGTCGGTGCGGTTCGACCTCGATCGGAACCTGTTTCGAGACAGCCGCGGCACCAGCCGGATTGCGGTGGAGATCTCCAGCGCGAGCGGAGCACCGCCGATCCGAATCGACGCGGAGGGGAGCTACGAAACCCGCCTCCTCACACTGGAAGAGTGACGGGACCGGATCTGCGTCTCGGAGCATGGACGTGCCGGATTCGCTCCGCCGGACTGCTGCAGGTCACGGTACGGCGCGCGCCGCCAGCTCATAGAGTTTCGTGCCCCGCTCGAGTGCCCGCATCGCCTCGTCCGGCTCTTCCCGCTGCCGATGGGCCTCGGACAGCGCCACGTGCGCGATGTAGTACTGCGCCGGAATGCTCGCGCGCGTAGACGGCTCGGGCCAGAGGTCCCACTCGAGCAGGTAGTCCAGCTGGAAGACATCCCAGAGCAATTCGTGCGACCGATCCCGGTCGATCCAGCGCACGCCGAACTGCGGATCGAGCGCCACGCGGTCCACGGTCTCCTCGAGGGGCTCCTCGACCAGCTTGTGGGCCAGCCCCTGCCGAACCATGTGCTCCTCCAACTCCCACACCTGGTAGACGGGTGGCGCGGTCGCCGCGAAGTAGATCGGCCGATCACCCAGAGATTCGCGAATGATCCGGAGCACGAGCAGGTCGGGGTGCGTGAATACCCGATCGTCCGGATAGGAGAGCTTGATCGAAGGCGACATCTGCACTTCGAATCCCGCCGGAGCGACTTCGTAGATCGGCAGCTGGTCCACCTCTTCATCGCTCAGAGAGTGGATGGACCGGGTCGGTGGCGCGGCCTCCATACTGGCGTACATCTCGAGCGCTGCGTCTCTGTCGAGAGGTCGCTGGCAGAGAATCGTGGTCGGGTCCTGGAGCGGATCCTCGCCGGGTCCGCAGGGCCGTGTCAGGTCGCGGAGCTGCTTCGGATACCACTTGGTTCCGAGGTAGGAATGCACGATGACCGTGACATCCCGCCGGATGCCCTCCACCTCCTGCAGGTACCAGAGCGGGAAGGTGTCGTTGTCCCCGTTCGTGAACAGGATCGCGTAGGGCTCGACCGACTGCAGGAGATTGTAGGCCCAGTCACGGGCCGAGTAGTCACCCCTGCGATCTGCCAGCTGGAAATTCAGAAACAGGGGAATCAGGGCGATTCCGAGCAGCGGCGACGCGGCGCGCAGTCCAGCATGCTGCCTCTCTGCGGGATCACCCTCGCGACCGAGCGACAGCCGGTTCGCCAGGGCCTGCCAGGCGGTGACAATGCCCATCCCGGCATACAGCCCCCAAAGGTAGAAACTGAGCACGAAGAAGTAATCACGCTCCCTCACTTCGTGCCGTTCGATGGGCAATTCGGGCGCCTGCGTGTATCCGTACTTGAAGTTCAGGTAGTAGATGAGGATCACCGAGGCGGAGATCAGCAGGGTGAAGAAGTAGACGAAGCTGTCGAAGTCGCCGCGCGCGTGCTTCCACAGGCCGAGAAGACCGAGCCCGAAGAACAGGAAGGTCACGACGTGGCGCACGGGCGGCACCAGCGTGCGGGCCCATTGCCAGTCGAAGTACTGCACCCAGTTCGCGAACTGCGCCTTGAACGGAGCCTGCCGCTCGGAAAGCGGGGGCGGCAGGTACTGCTCGCGGCGGATCGAGGCGGACAGGGCGTCACAGGTCGGCACCGGAGTTTTCGCCGAGAGCGTAGCCTTGAGGTCGGGCGTCACGGCCTGCACGAGCACCGGACACTCGGGATCGGCCTCGTCAATGATCGGATTCTGGGCCGATCGTATCGGCACGAACAGGAGCTGCACCGTGTAGCCGGCGAGCAGAAACAGCACGCCCGTAGCGATCAGGCCGGGCCGGAGCAGCGTCCTCCACCTGTGCCAGAGCATGAAGGCAATCAATGCCAGAATCGGGAGCACCGACATCTGGTGGTTGGCCCAGCCGATGCCGAGCAGGAAGAGTACGAGAACCAGGATCCGGTCGCCGCGCCAGGTGTCGCTGTGATCCTCCCAGAGCATAGCCAGGTACGAGATCACGGCCACGAAAAGCAGCGATACCGTATAGACCTTCTCGTTCACATTCGACTGCGCCCAGACCGTGTAGGCGGTCGCTCCGACCAGCACCGAAACGAAGCCGGCGGCCAGCGCGACGCCACGGTTCTCGGTGAAATGCGCCCAGATCCGCATGACCGCCAGGAACCAGAATCCCGCCGACACCGCCGAGACCGTGGCACTGAGCAGGTTGATGCGGGTCGCGACCTCGAGGCCCGTCCACGAAGTGAGAATCAGCCAGACGCGGCCGATCAGAACGAAGAGTGGATTCCCGGGCGGGTGCGGAAGACCGAGGATCCAGGCGGTGGTGATGTACTCCGATGTGTCCCAGAATGCCGTCGTCGGTCCGAGAGTGAACGCATACAGCAGCCACACGAGAGTGGAAGCCACCAACGCCCAGCCCCAGACGGGCAGCAAACCCACCCGCTGTCGCTCAATGCCCTTCATCGCACCCGTCGATCTGTTTCGTGCCGATTTCGAGTTCGATCCCCCGCCCCGCAGTGCACCGGGCGGAGCGCCGGATTCGGAAGGCGGCCTAAGCTAACTCGCAGTGCGGGAAGTCGCCACGAAAGGGCGGATGGACAGTTGAGGGTTGGAGCGTCTCGTGCGAGCTGGTTCGGTCTCAGGGCCAGGAGCGCAGCGGGAGGATCGTGACCGACCCCGGCCTTACGACTACATCGCCGAGATCGACCCGACGGCGTTTCGCGTTGCGGTTGGGTTCGAGCTCCACGGAGATCGCATGTGTTCCGGCGGGCAGGGAAAGTCGGGCCACCCGGATCGCGCCGGGCAGGAGGTGCCAGGAGCGGGTGTCCGCGCGCTCGGTGGCCACCGCTGCCGCGTTACCGACGAACCCGAAGATCGTACCCAGCGTCTTGTCCTCCTCCTTGATCTCCTCCTTCACCGCCTTCACGACGAGGTACTTGGTGGTGGCGCGCACGATCGCCTTGGCCACGATGCCACCGATTCGGGCGTCGAACTCCGAGGTCGCAACCGACGAGAGATCGATCGTGAGCCTGGTCGGCACCTCCAGGGAATCCGCCAGGTCTGCCGACCCTGCATTCTCCCCCCCCGGCACGAACATCGAGCCCGAAGCACCCGACGCCAGAAGTCGCGGATCCGTCTGTACGTCGGTCGCACGCGGGAAGGCCGACAACCGGGCAGCCCGAACGGACTCCGAGCTTCGCCGCATCTCGGGCCAGGCGACGGTCACGACGAAGAGAGAGCTCCCGCTCGGACTCGAGCAGGCGGCCGGGTCGACGGAGGCGCGCGCACCCATGGCCCGCGCGGCGATGCAGAGGCCCTGGTTGTACCGGCTGTCGTCTTCCCCCGTTTTCAATCCGCTGACGTCGCCCTCGAAGATCGGCACGGCCAGTGCGCGTTCGATCCGGTGTGCCACGAAGCCGGTCTCGAGCAGGAGAACGACTTCACCCGAATCCGCGGGCGGCCCCCCGTCGCGTGCAATCAGTGCCGGGGTCATTGCGGCGAGTCCGCGGGACAGGCTGGAGTCGGGTGTCGGACCCGGCTGAGTTTCGGACCCGGTGGAGAGCTCGGACTCCGGGCGTCCGGGTGCCCGATCCCAACCCTCCCAGGCATTCCGGTAGGAGACCTCGGCCGCGTTCCACTCGCCCGCCGCCTCGAACACCGTTCCCGCCACGTAGTGCATGGTGCGCCGGAATCGATCGTGGCGCGCATCCTCGTCTACCTCTTCGCCACGCACGAGCCGGGCGCTCATGCGTCGAGCTTCGACCGCCGCTTCATCGAGCTCGCCGAGCGCCAGGTAGTTGAGCGCACCGTAATAGTGGAGCATGATCCGCTCGAACGAGGGCGGATTGTAGGCCAGGACACGGTCGTTGGTGAGAACCGAAAGCGCTGCCCGGGAAACGCTCTTCGTGTGGCGATCCTCGATCTCTCGTTCGGCTTCCTGGAGAAGCTGGTTGCTCGCCTCGTACTGCCCGTCGTAGTGGAGCAGCGCAGCCCTGTGAAGCTCTCGGAGCAGGTCATCCCCGGCGTCGTCGCCGTTCCCCTCCTCCGTGAGTTCCAGGGCCCGCTCGAAGTCCTGCTGGCGCGCGACCGACCGCAAATCGGTGTCATACCCGGACAGCCCCTCGGGGCCTGTGCGTCCGGGTCCGAACACGCAGCCGACGAGGGGCAGGCACACGAGAACCGCGACGGCTCGCCCCGGGAATGCCATGACGACGTCAGCGCGTCTGGCGCTCCAGGATCACGATCCGCTGCTGCGCCAGAGCTATGGCCTCGGCGAGCTGCGCCGCGGCGGCCCCTTCTGCCTCGATCGTCTCGAGGTTCAGGCGATGCAGGAACAGCTGATACTGGATCAGCGCCTCGTAAGGCCGCAGGGCCTTGTCCAGCACCGCGGCGATCTTGTAGTCGATCATCGGATCGGTCGGTACCAGCACGCTCACCCGGTCGTAGCGGTCGAGTGCCGCATCGAGATCGCCTCGCGCGGCGAACTCGTCGCCCTCACGCTCCAGCTGGTCGGCCAGCGCAGCCGCCCGGCCCTCGGTCGTGGCGTCTGCGGGATCTTCCACCATCCGGACGCCCTGCGACTCGGTGTACGCGTATCGACTCACGCGATTGTCGGCGAGCTGGACCATTGCGACGTTACCGACGAAATCGGAGGGCACGACGCGCTCGTCGCCAGGAGCCATGACCATCGACGGACCCGCCTTGCGGATCGCCCAGGCGTCCTCGGTGGTCCGCGTCGCGGCGAGCACCTGGACTTCGTTCATTCCGATCGCCAGCTCTCCGCGCACCACGGCGTCGCAGATCTCCGGCGCGCAGTCGACCAGTGCCTCGGCCTGTATGTCCTCCCTGGCATCAGCTGCGGCTGCGCGATCCCGCTCGGCCTGAGCAGATGCCGCAGCTACGGTCGCCGAGGCGTCCGGGACCCGTTGATTGTTCTCGATGATCGGCTGCTCATCGACCTTCTTCGGCACGCAGGCCACGAGTACGAGCAGCGATCCGAGCATCAGATATCTGTTCATCGTTCTTCCCCTCCCGGATCAGAGCCCGAACGGCTTGCGTTCGATGTACTTCTTGATCTTGTGCTGTCCCGACCAGACGACCGCGTTGCTCTCGAGGTCAACCAGTCGCGCATCGACCTGGTAGAACACGATCTTCTCGTTACGAGTCGCGCCGAGATAGGTGGTGCTCTCCTCGTCCTCCAGCGAACTGAGCTCGCCCTGAAGGACGTAGTTCGCCCCGAGTTCCTGTCCGAGCCGGGCTCGCGTATCGGCTCGAGCGAACTCCTGCTGGTCGTCCCGCTCGGCCCGGATCTGGTCGCGCTCGGCATCGCTGGCAACCACCGTCACCGCCCCCGAGTTGATGTAGGCGTTCTCGAGGTCGTTCACGAAGGTGTTCACCGGGATGTGCTCGGACGATCGGTTCCGGAAGCTCCCGACGATCACGGTCGGCGTACTGCCGCCGTGGGCCGTCGTGTAGCGGGACAGCCAGGGATCGGTCAGGCTCTGTTCGATCAGGGCGTTCGCCACAAGGCGCGAGTCGGTATCGTTCCAGGCTCCCGACAGGTCGGTCACCGTGTCGGGCTCGATCCGGCTCACGTGCTTGTTGCTGCACCCCACCGCCAGAACCGCGGCAAGCGCCAGCGCGACCGCCGCTTCGCGTCGACGAACCTTCATCTTCCTAACCTCCCTTTGGCCGGCCGTACACCCGGCTGTACGCGAATGTCTGGGCCGGTTCGGGGACGATCCTGGATCGTCCCTTCCGCACCTCGTCTGAATACACGACGACTCCGGGGCGGATCCGGTCACAATCCCGGCCCAACAGGGGTCATTGACACCGAACGGTCGCCGCGGGACTCTTCGAACGATGAATGATTTGCAAGAGCGGGACCTCGGCAGCCAGATCCAGGATCAGATCGCGGATCCCGCGGACAAGAGGCGCTACGTACGCAACCTGTTCGGGGGAATCGCAGGTCGATACGACGTAACGAACGACCTGATGTCGGTCGGACTGCACCGACGCTGGAAGGCACTGGCCTTGCAGATCGCAGATGTCCGGGCCGAACACATAGTTCTCGACCTGGCCGCAGGGACCGGGGACTTCGCCCTTCGGGCTGCGAAACAGGGAATGGCGGAGCGCGTCGTGGCGGCAGACCTCACCGTCGAGATGATGCGAGCCGGCAAGCGACGCGAGGGAGCCGAGTCGGTGGATTGGGTGGCCTGCGACGCGCTGGCGCTGCCTTTCGCCGATCGAAGCGTCGACCGGGTCCTGGTCGGATACGGACTGCGGAATTTCGCCGGACTGGCGCGGGGACTCTCGGAGATCCGCCGTGTTCTGAAACCTGGCGGCAAGCTGGTAGCACTCGACTTCGGCAGGGCCGAGCCGGAATGGCTGGACCGGCTCTATCTGCGCTACCTCGAATTGTCCACATCGGCGGCCGGGTGGGTGCTGCACCGGAACATCGAGTCCTATCGGTACATTCCGGAATCCCTGCGGGTCTACCCCGCGCAGCGCGGAGTGACGGACCTGATGCAGAGGCTCGGCTTCCAGCACTGCGGCCACGTCGATCTGGTCTATGGCGCCATGGCGATCAACTTCGGAGAACTGCCCGACTGATCGCCTCGCGCCGTCAGCCTTCTTTCTGCTTCCAGATCGTGAGCTGCTTCTGGCCCGTCTCGCTGCTTTCGAGTCGTGCCGTCAGGGTGTCTCCGTCTTCGAGCTGAAGGTCGTCGCGCATCTCCTGGGGAATCGTGATTCGCCCGCCGCTGCCGACGGTGACGGTCGAATAGTACATGACGCGGTAGATGGCCATGCTCGCTCCCTCCGGGGGTGAATCTCGGGCAGACCGGAGAGCCGCGGTGCCAGCGGCCGGACTCCGGCGCAGGTGAATCGCACGTAAGTGAGCAATATATCACGCCCTTGTGCGTCTCGGGAAGCCGAGGACCGCTTCGGCTCGTGCAGGCCGGGTTCCGATGGGCGCCGGCACGTCTGCTTGCCCGTCGTCGGCCCCGGTCCGAAGATGCCTCGTTCGTGTCTGCAAACGCCTTGAACGGGGGGCCTGTTTGGCCGATCCGGTAATTCGACTCGAAGGCATTGGAAAGAGCTTCGGCGCCACTCGAGCCGTAGAAGATCTGGATTTCGAGCTGCCGCGCGGCTCGATCTGCGGCCTGCTCGGCCCGAACGGCGCGGGCAAGACGACCACGATCCGGATCATCCTGGACATCGTGGGCCCGGACTCGGGAACGGTGGAGGTGTTCGGAGGCCCCGTGACGCACGAGGCCCGAGCCCGCATCGGGTACCTGCCCGAGGAACGCGGCATGTACCAGCGGATGCGGGTCGCAGAACAGCTCGCGTTCTTCGGCGAGCTGAAAGGGATGGGTCATGGCGAGGCTCTCTCCGAAGCCCGCAGCTGGCTCGACCGCCTGGGCCTCGGCGATCGAGCCGACGACCGGGTCGAGGCGCTGTCGAAGGGGATGCAGCAGAAGGTCCAGTTCATCGCGACCGTGATCCACCGCCCTGAATTGTTGATACTGGACGAACCATTCAGCGGCCTGGACCCGCTGAACGTGGACCTGCTTCGTGAGGTGGTTCTCGAACGACAGCGCGACGGGGCGACGATCCTGTTCTCGACGCACATGATCGAGGACGCCGAGAAGATCTGCGAGCGTGTATGCATGATCGCGGGCGCCCGTAAGGTACTCGACGGCCCGATCCGCGACGTGAAGCGTGAATCCGGGCTCGAGCACCTGGTGATCGCCTACCGCGGAAGTCCGGAGTTCCTAGACCATCCTGCAGTCGCGAGCGCCACGGATCACGGCCAGTGGGTGGAGATCGGACTCGCGACCGGGGCCGATCCTCAGGCGATTCTCCGGCGCGCCATGGAGAGCGGCGTAACGATCGACCGGTTCGAGCTCACGGAGCCGTCCTTGCGCGAGATCTTCCTGGAGCGAGCGGGGCGACGGCGGCTCGTGAACCGTGACGGGGTGGACGCATGAGTGATTCCGGGCCCCTGAACCAGCGAGTCCTCACGGTAGCACGGCGGGAGTTCCTCGCACGCGTTCGCAGCCGGTGGTTCTTGTTCTCGACACTCGTGGTTCCGCTCCTGTTCCTGGGCGCGATGATCCTGCCCGCCGTCCTCGTGGACCGCTCGACCTCGGAGCCGAAGCCACTCCTGATCGTCGACGAGACCGAAGAGCTGCTCTCCGGCCGACTGATCGAACTGCTCGAGGAGGACGGGGTGCCCGCGCGTCGGCTACCGGCCCGGGGCGGAGCTCTGGGTTCTCAGCCCGCGGCTCTGGATTCATTGCGAAGTCAGATTCTGGCCGAGGATCGAGCCGCGGAAGAATTGAGAGCCGCGGCGTGGCTGCATCTCCCGCCCGGGCTGCTGGAGAGCGGTCGTGCGACGCTCGTGGAGGACCGTGAGACGGGACCGCTGCTTCAGCGAAGCGTGTCGAGGGCGCTTCGTGAGGTCGTCACGACGGAGCGATTGAAGAGGGCTGGCCTCACAGCCGAATCGATCGACCATGTGCTCAGCCCCACTGCAGTCGAAATCGAGCCCCTACGGGTGGAGGATGGTCCGGCGGGTCTCAGGCAGGCACTGGGATTCGTCTTCGCCATGGCGCTTTACGTGATGTTCATCGTCTACGGACAGATGATCGCCCGTGGCGTACTCGAGGAGAAGACTTCCGACATCGTGGAGATCCTGGTCTCCTCACTGCGACCCTGGGAGATGATGCTGGGGAAGATCCTGGGTATCGGCGCGGTCGGACTCTCGCAGGTCGCGATCTGGGTCGCCGTGATCGGGATCGCCTCCGTGCTCGGTATGGCGAGCGCGGCCCCGGCGCTCGCCGAGCTCGGCCTCGATCTCTCGCGGGTGGCATTTCCGTGGGATCTCGTTGTCTGGTCGATGGTCTTCTTCTTCACCGGTTACCTGCTGTATTCGGGTGTATTCGCGGCGGCGGGCGCGATGGTCACGAGCGAGCAGGACATCCAGCAGGTGCTGATTCCCGCCCTGATCCCGATCGTGCTGCCGATCCTCGTGCTCCCGGCGGCGATGCAGACGCCGGATGCGACCTGGGTCGTCGTGATGTCCCTCATTCCGTTCTTCAGTCCGATCCTGATGCCGATGCGGGTCGCAGCGTCGCACGTTCCGCTCTGGCAGTCGCTCCTCGCGGTCGCTTTGCTCCTGGTGACGACGTATCTGCTGGCGAGGGCGGCGGGTCGGATCTATCGCATGGGAATTCTGATGAAGGGCAAGCGTCCCAACCTTCCCGAGTTCGTGAGGTGGCTCAGACATGGGTAAGACGACGCGGCGCTGGGTCCGCATGGGATCGAGGAAACGATGGAAGCGTGCTTCGTATTTGCTGCTGATCGCCGGTCTGGCGGCCTGCGCGGACTCGGAGCAGCGGGCAACCGTGGTGCATGTCGGTTCGACCACATCGCTTTACGACACCGGCCTGCTGGACACGCTGGTCGTTCGCTTCGAGGCAGAAAACCCTGACCTCGAAGTCCGTGTCATTGCGGTCGGCACGGGGCAAGCGCTCGAACTGGGGCGGCGGGGCGATGTGGATGTCGTGCTCACCCACGCGCCCGAAGCCGAACGAGCCTTTCTGGCCGCCGGACATGGCCGCAACCGTGTCACGTTCATGCAGAACGACTTCGCCGTGGCCGGTCCGGCCGGTGATCCGGCCCGAGTGCGTGAAACGGTGAGCGAAGCACTCGCGGTCGCCGATCCGGATCCCGCGCCAGCGGCCTTCGCGGCGATCGCGTCGGCCGAGGCGCCGTTCCTCTCACGGGGTGACGATTCGGGAACTCACAAGCGAGAGCGAAGGATCTGGGAAGCCGCCGACATCGAGCCCGAGGGCGACTGGTACGGTGAGACGGGCCAGGGCATGGGAAACACCCTGGTGATGGCGTCAGAGAGAGGCGCCTACGTGCTCACCGACAGGGCCACGCTGACCGTGCTTGGCGAGGCAGCCCAACTGGAGCTTCTCGCGACAGGTGGTCGCTGGCTGGAGAATCTCTACTCGGTGATGATGACGGCAGCAGGGGCGAATCCGGAGGGAGCGACTCGCTTCTGGCGCTGGGTGCTGGGTGAGGACGCGCGGTCGGTAATCGCCGGCTTCGGGGCCGCTCAGTTCGGCGCGCCCCTGTTTTCGTCACTCGAGTACGAGATCCCGGACGCGGACGCCTCCGGCAGCGGGTCGATCGGCCCCCTGAATCCCTTTCAGCGTGCATGGCGTCTGCTCGTTTCGGGAGATGACTATCTCTGGGATGTCGTGCTCCGTTCCCTGGCGATCTCCGGATCGGCCCTGCTGCTCGCCGTCGTGATCGGGCTTCCGATCGGGATCGGCCTGGCCTTCTCTCCGCTCCGCTCTCGGCTGCCTGTCGTCGCGCTCGTGAATACGGGACTCGCTTTTCCCCCCGTGGTGGTGGGCCTTGTGGTATATCTGCTTCTATCGCGCCAGGGCCCGCTGGCTCCGCTCGAGCTCCTTTACACGCCCGGGGCCGTGATTCTGGCTCAGGTTGTGCTCGCAGGTCCCTACATCGTCGCCGTTACGCTCGCGGCGCTCGAGAGCGTTCCGCCGGACGTTCGTATTCAGGCTCGCGGCCTTGGCGCCAGTCGGACACAGGCCCTGCTGCTCCATCTGCGCGAATCGAGGGCGTCGCTCGTGGCCGCCGTCGCCGCAGGATTCGGCGCCGTGATCAGCGAAGTTGGCGCTGTCATGATCGTGGGCGGCAATCTGCTGGGCGAGACCCGCGTGATGACGAGTGCGATCGTCCTCGAGACCCGGCGCGGCAACTTCGGAGTCGCCATCGCGCTTGGAATCGTGCTGCTCGGCATCGCCCTCCTGGTCAATCTGCTGCTGACACTGCTCCATGTCCGGCGCATCCGAGCCCCCGCTGCCGCCTGATATCTCAGCCATGAATTCGCCGCCGACGGATTCGATCCCGCCCGAACCGGGAACCACGATTCTCGAAGGCGAGAGCCTGGTAGTCGAGGTGCGCGGATCCAGGCTGCTCGATGTCGATCAGGTGGAAGTCCGTGGCGGAGAGATTCTCGCCGTGCTGGGCCCGAATGGAGCCGGCAAATCAACGCTCCTGCGTGTCCTGGCGATGCTGCAACCCGCGGACGCCGGCACCGTGCGCTTCCTCGGGAAGTCGGGCCGCGAGGCGGATGAGTTGCTGCGCCGCGAGTGCGCCTTCGTCTTCCAGCGCCCTCACCTGTGGGCCGGATCCGTGAGACACAACATCGAGCTCGGTCTTCGGCTGCGGCGAGCAGCTTCGGGCCTGAGACGCACCCGTGCCGAGGAGGCTGCGAAGCAGCTCGGAATCACGCATCTCCTCGCGCGGGATGCCCGCTCGCTCTCCGGCGGAGAGGCGCAGCGGGTCGCCATCGCACGTGCCATGGCTCTCGATCCGTCGATTCTCTGTCTGGACGAGCCCGCGTCCAACCTCGATGCCATGGCTCGGACGGCGCTGATCGAGGACCT
Organism: uncultured bacterium; assembly: GCA_965364445.1. Taxonomy (GTDB): domain Bacteria; phylum Gemmatimonadota; class Gemmatimonadetes; order Palauibacterales; family Palauibacteraceae; genus Carthagonibacter. The sequence goes on from CBDTXM010000018.1 coordinate 25,200, forward strand.
GGACAGGGTGGCACGTGACGGTCGGCACGCTACCGTGATCGCGACGCACGATCGGGCGGACGCCTTCAGCATCGCGGATCGGGTGATCGTTCTTCGAGGCGGCCGCATCGTTCAATCCGGTCGGCCCGAAGACCTGTTCGAGAACCCTATCGATCCATTCATCGCGGCGGTTACCGGCGCCGAGCTCTCCTTCAAGGCGACCGTGGAAGACTCCGATGAGGGTCTCCTGCGAATCCGCACGGGCGTGAGCGCTTTGACGGCAGTCGGTTCGGCCCAGCCGGGAGACACGGTCCGTGTCGTGTACCGTCCGGAAGACCTCTTCCTCTCGAAAGCGCCGATCGAGGCGAGTCCCAGAAATCGGTTCCGCGCCCGGGTAACGGAGATCCGCGCGGCAGGAAGCCTGGAGCGAATCCGGCTCGACGCCGACGGTCACCCCTGGGTAGCCGTGGTCACCCGCGCGGCCGCGGACGAGCTCTCGCTGGAAGTGGGAACGGAGATCTGGGTTCAGGTGAAGGCCACCGCGCTGCACGCGTTCCACGCCTGACATCTGGCGCGGTGCCATCACGCCTTCGACGATGCTCAGCCCTCGAGCTGGAAGGGAACCTCGTCGATCAAGCGGATCTGGTCGTCACCGCTGGATGGAACGACGTGGCAACGGCGACAGCGCGCTTCGTAGCTCTCCGACCCGCCGACCTGAATCGTCGGCCCTTCCGCGGGCGCCGGGCGACCATCGATCAGCCGCTGATTTCGGGTCGCCAGCTCTCCACATACCACACAGATGGCGTGGAGCTTGTCGATGCGCTCCGCCACGGCGAGAAGAGGACCGAGGGAACCGAAGGGTTCGCCGCGGAAGTCCATGTCGGTCCCCGAAATGATGACCCGAATCCCCCGGTCTGCCAGTCGATTCGCGACGTCAACGATCCCTTCGTCCAGAAACTGGACTTCGTCGATCGCGACGACGTCCACATCGGGATCCACGTGTGCGGCGATCTCCATCGAGGTGGAAACGGGGAGCGCTTCGACTCGACGCCCATCGTGGGAACTGATCGCGTGGATTCCCGAGTAGCGGTCGTCGAAATGCGACTTGAATACCTGGACGGATCTGCGGGCAATGAGCGCACGTCGCACGCGGCGCAGCAATTCCTCCGATTTCCCGCTGAACATGACCCCGGTGATGACTTCGATCGTGCCTTCGCGGCCGTCATTCGCCATGCGAGAAGCTGCCCGGCTACCCGGGCTCAGGCGGTCTGCACGCTGCGCGCGAGCATCTCCCGGAGGTCGTCGTCCGTCACCTTCAGCAGATCTCTCTCTGCCGCCGCGACACTGCGGCTCTCGTGCTCGACGAATCGGGCCGGGGTCGTCCGCGCATCCAGGCAGAGGAAGAAGATCCGCGCGGCCTCCGGTGAATTCGGCTGGCCGCCGGAGACGTAAGCTTCCCAGGTGAGGAAGTTCTGATCCACGAACGTTCTCGCCATCGTCGTCTCCTCAGACTTGCACGGATTCGGCCAGGAGTTCCCTGAGATCCTCTTCGGTCAACTGCTTCGCCGCCTCCTTCGGGACCTTGGAGTATCCCGGCGGAACGAGCGTGTACCGCTGGCGTGCCACCACGTTGTCCCGGTTCCGGAACAGGATCAGGAGATTCGGTGATTGCGGGCTAGTTCCCGAATGGATGGAGAGCTCCGCCTCCCACCTTGTTCCCGCGTTGCTGGTGAATTCGACCTTCTTGCTGTCCGCCGTTCCGTCCAGCCGAAAGATCAGCTTCTTGAGAACGCTGGATTCCTGTTTCGACATGGTCATCCGCCGGTCCGGTGAGAGATCGGGGACGCGGCAGGCCGATCGCCTCGCGCGCCACTTTGCCGGCACGGGTGCCGGAGAGCCGGTAAGCTAGGCTCGAAGGTGAGCCTGAACAACCTCGAACCGACACGATCCCGGTGCCATTCCATGCTTGTGGATCGGGGCACCCGTTTGGGGCGACCGGCCGTTGCCGGCCTGCCACAGTCGGGATGCTGCAATCGGAGATGCCGGACGACTGTCCGGAGCGGGTCGATCAGCAGACGCTCTCTACAACGGTATACAATACGCGCAGTTAGGCGGTCTGCATCGTTAAGATGGCCGAAGTTACGCGTTTCCCGAATCCGGGAAACCCGGGTATGTTTCTTGTATCCGAGGCAGTCTCCGGCGGTCCACGCGGCCATATGGAACGTCGGGGGCAATCGTCGCAAATCGGTCGGCTAACGGCAAACAGAAGCGGGTACTTGGGCCTTCGATTCTCGATCAATGACAATTGCACGTCGTGTATGGCGTGCGTGCGGGTATGTCCCGTCGAGGCCATCTCGGTTTCGGGACAGACCGTTGAGATCGTTGAGAGCGGGTGTATCGAGTGCGGAATCTGCGTGCCGAGCTGCCATCACGAAGCGATAGACGTCGTGGGCGACCTGGATCTCTGCCAGGAAGCCATCGCGACTGGAAACGCGGTGCTGCTTCTGCCGACCGAAGCGAACGTGTACTTCTATCCCGCGACCCCCGAGCAGCTCCTCAACGCCTGCTATTCGGCGGGCTTCGCGGCCGTGTACTACGAACAACTCGGCGACGAACTCGTGGCGCAAGCCTACGACCAGCTGTTGCACGCCTCCTCAGGTCGCGCATGGGTTCGATCTACCAGTCCAATCGTGGTCAACTACTGCAGGATGAAGCTTCCAGAGCTCCTGCCCTTCCTTGCGCCTGTCGCCACACCGGCCGTTGCTCTATCCCGGTACGTGCGGAATATCGAAGGTGAGGAGGCCCGGATCGTCTACGCCGGGGTCGGTGCGCCAGGCGTGAACGGAGACAACGAGGAGTTCGACGTCTGTCTCTCGTTCGATGAGCTCGAGCAGTTGTTCGTCGAGCTGGATGTCAACCCGCTCGACGAGCCTCAGACACTGTCGCGGATCCCGCCGGAACGCAGGCGGCATGCGTCGATGCCGGGTGGCTTGCCCAGGGCGATGCTCGAAGACAGCAGGCAGTCGTCCAGCCGCTTTCGGAAGGAGCGGGGCCTGTCGAGCCTGGCACCGATAGCGAGAGCCGTCCTGAACGACGAGAACGCTCTGGGATTCGTGGATGTGCTTCCGTTCGAGGGAAACCTGGGTCACCCGGCCTTCGGCCCGCCCGAGGATCTGTACTGGCGCAAGGAGATCGCCGACGTGCTCGAGCCGCCGCGCGCCTCGGACTCGGTGTTGATCCCGGAGGCCGAGCCAGGCGTGGCAGCGTCCTTTGAACCGATTCTCGGCGATGACGCGCTCCCGGACCCGGCAGAAGTGCAGCGAATCCTGGACCTGATCGGTACGACGCCTGACGGTCGAATGTGGAATACCGGTTCGTGCGGTCACTCGACCTGCCTGGAATTCGCGACGGCGGTGGCGCGTGGCCGAAGCACCCTCGCACTCTGCCCGATCTATCTGAGCAGGCAGTACGAGCGTGCGGCCCGTGATGCGCTTCACGACGCGCTGACCGGAGCGTTCACGTTTCGGGTGCTCAACGAGCGACTGGATGAAGAGCTGTCTCGCGCCAGTCGAACCGGAACGTCGATCGCACTGCTGTTCGTCGACATAGACAAGTTCAAGCCGATCAATGACACCTATGGACACGGAACGGGCAACGCTCTTCTCGTAGGTGTCTCGAAGATTCTGCACGAGGCCGTCCGCAGCACGGACATCGTCTGCCGATATGGTGGAGACGAGTTCGTCCTCATTCTCGTCAATCCGGATCGCCGGGGCGCGGGACGCGTCGCGGAAGAGATCCGACAGAAGACAGAGGCCTTCAAGGTGCCCGTTGAGGGCGAAAAGGTGGGGGTTACGCTCAGTATCGGCGTCGCGTATCATTCGGGCATTACTCGTTCCAATCTCACACGCGAAGAATTGATGGCGGAAGCGGACGCCGCCCTCTACGTAGCCAAGGCCCAGGGTGGGAATACGGTTCACCCGGCAATCGGAGGACAGCTCGTTCGATGAATCCCGAAGAGCGGGACGCCAAGGAAGTCGTAGGCCTCGATCCCTGGGGTCTGAAGCGCATCGAGAAGCTGCTCGTTGAACTCGAGGGCGTCGGTTCGCTGAAGATCGTTCCGGATGGCCACGGCGGCATCGACGAGATCCATGTCCTCAGCTCATCCAGCCTCGGCCCGAAGCAGATCGTGCGGAACATCGAGTCCGCCCTGTTGGCGGAATTCGGGCTTCAGGTGGATCACCGAAAGATCTCGATTGCCCGAGTTCGAGGGCCAGAGATCTCCATGGCTACTGCGGCCGAAGTGGCGCCCGGTGTAATGCATGCCGGACAGGAACAGGCCGAGCAAGCCACCCGAGCTGCTGCCGACCGGAGGCTCATCCTGAAGGGTCTTCACATCGAGCGTTCGGCGGGACAACGGATGACCTGCAGGGTCGAGATCGAAGACGCCGGCGAAGTCCTGACCGGAGAAGCCGAGGGCCCCGATTTCGAAAAGGGTCGGCTGGAGATTGCAGCTGCTGCGATCCTGGAAGCACTCCAGCAGGCTTCCGAGGAGAATGTGCATCTCTCGTTGCAGGGAGTCTCCAAGCTCGATTCTCTCGGCCGCAGCTTCGTGGTCACCATCGTTGGGGCAGCAGAGGGTCGCAGGGGCATCACTCTCGCCGGAATCGCCCACATCACCGACTCCCCCGAAGAGGCCGCAGTGCTGGCCACCCTCCATGCAACCAACCGCTGGCTCTCCGAACGTTGAATTGATACCGGACTTGCGCCGGATCTCGTGAAGGGGTTTCTTCAAAGGCGGTTATGGCGTTTGCGGAGATCTTCTGCGGGAGTGC
>CBDTXM010000019.1:0-29915 GCA_965364445.1 uncultured bacterium
GCACCTTCGGTGCACCACGACCTGGCATCCCGGAACTGTTCCATGTCGTAATGGGCCCAGAACAGCCGCTCGAGAATCCGGTTCGCATCCCTCAGGTAGGCGTCCTCTTCGTACGCCCGCCGCGCGTTCAGTACGACCGGCACCATGTCACTGCGATTGTAGTGCAGGTGACTGAGCATACTGTAGGCCGTGGCGAGCGTCGGATCGATATCGACGGCCGCTTCGAGGTCCTCCTGGGCACTCTCCAGCAACCGGTCGGCTTCCTCGCTGTCCGTCGAAAGATCCAGGAGGTACAGCAGGTAATTCAGAGCGCCCCTCTGCTCCAACGCGTAGGCGTTCCTGCGTTCGAGCTCGATCGCCCGTTCCGCTTCCTCACGACCCACCGCGATGATCGCGGAGGCGGCCTCGAGGTCTCCCGTTCCCGTCGCCGTGAAGAACGCCCTTCGGAAGGCCGCGTGGGCCCGCATCGCCGGCGGACGCACCCACTCAGGGTCCGCCGTCTCGGCCTGCACCAGCAGTGAATCTGCGTCGAGAAGGCGGTTCAACGCCCCGTCCAGGTCGTCCCCATTACGCAGTTCTTCCGCCTGCGAAATCAGCCTTCCGGCTCGCTGTACGAACGACCAGGCGTCTACGCTCTCGGTCCCCGCCTTGAGACCCTGCAGCTGCACTTCCTCTCCGAGCCGCTCTCGCAGCAACAGCGCCACGTTGGCGGCCACGGAATCACGCACGGCGAGGAAGTCCTCGCTGGAGATCTCTACGACATTGCGCTCGATGTCCGCACCGGTGAACCCATCGACCAGCACCGTCGTCACGCGGACGCCGTTCCTTGTCTCATCGACGACCCCTCGGATCACGCTCCCCACGTCCAGCGTGCGCGCAATGCTGTCGATCGGTATGTCAGAGCCACGAAACGGCTCGACACCGTTTCTGGAAACCACGCTAAGGCTTCGTACCGCCGAAAGCTCGTTGATCAGGGCTTCGGTGATACCGTCGGCGACGTAGCCGAGATCACTGCCCGAACTGAAATCCTCGAAGTAAAGAACCGCGATGCGGTCCGACTCCAGCCCGCTGGCCAGGGCTTCCGCGGCCAGTCGCTCTTCGACCCGGGCGTTGCGGACCGTGACCACGCTGAGCGCGATGGCCGCGACGAGCAGTATGCCCTGAATGAAGATCTCCGCCTTGGGAATGTCCTGTCGTCCCTTAGCGCCGTGAAACCAGGCAATCGTGAGGCTGCCGGGAATGCCGAATACGTAGAATATGAGCGCGATCCGGTACGCGATAACCGGGAGGATTTCGTAGGAGACGAGCTGATCCACACCCTCGAGAGCTACGAACCCGGTGACGAGGTACGCTCCCATGAACGGGAGCAGTCGTCGTTCCTTGATCTCGCCGAATATGCCCATACGCCCCGGATCTGGGTTTGACCTTCGCCGCCTGTGCGTCGGAACTCGAAGAACGGAAAGTGGACACGACGGGAAGTTCGGGCAAGGAAAGAGCCCCGGCCCGCGCGAGGCGAGCCGGGGCCCGGAGATTCAGGAGCGGTCCGGCGTTCGCCGAATCAGCTGCCCCCGGGTCTCGAGTGAGTTCCATCCCGATACGGTCGCTCGTGGTCTCGCGCTCCGAGGTCCACCTCGAACGGCTCACCGTCGACGGTCATCTCCGGGAACTGGGTACCGTTGAAGGTGATGACCACTTCGCGGGTGTGTGTGCGGGTTCCCTGCTCGGTCGTCACGGTTACGGTCATGTTGCGCGTGACGGTACCGGACAGCGGCCAGGAATTCTCGTCCATCGGCACCGGGTGGACCACGTCCTCGATCGTCCGCGTGCCCGTGATCTCACGGGTCCGGAAGCCCCGGTCGTCCGAATGCCGGCTCCGGGTGATCTCCTCGGATCCGGTACCGTTCACGGTCCGGGTCGTCTCGACGCCTTCCAGGCCGCTCACCGTCATTTCGCGCGTCCGGCTGACACTCGCCGACCAGCCATCCCGTTCGATCTCGCGATCCATCTCCATGGTCAGGTAGATCGACTCGGTCGTGAGCTCGTCGTATTCGGCCTGTTCCATGCCCAGCGCGTCGAAGAACTGGACCGAGCGACTCCCTGATCGCTCAGCCATGAAAGAGCCGCCGTGGCGCGCGTCGCGGAGGGCATGGACGTCTTCGATCGTGGCATCGGCGGATACCATTGCCAGATCGGCATCTATCGTCGCGTCGAGCGACGGAGCGTTCATCGGATCATCGTCCCCGCACGCGGTCCATGCCAGGGCCGCGCAGGCCATCCATGCCAGGCGAATACCACTCGATTTTCTGTTCACCGTCAGCCCCTCATCGGTTCGGGTTCCCCGGGCTGGTGGGGAATCCAGGAAGTCGTCCGGATCCCACCCTCGTCGGTCACTCACACAGGATGACGACCCCGAGGGATCGGAGGTCACCTTTTGCGGTAGGAGGGGTCCGGGTCGTCATTGGCCCGCTGGCGGAATCCGTGTATTTTGCGCGCGTGCCGAGCGAGGCCGATCATCGCCGCACCGCTGTTTCTGTCTGACTCGGAGGACCAATGAGCGAATATTTCGTTTCGAACCGGAACGAGTCCGTACGGATGTTCGGGCCCGACTGGATGGAGAAGACGACGTACGTTCACCCCATCGTTCCGCACCTGATTTATGTCCCGCTGATCGTCTGGCTGCTGTGGACCAGCCCCGTGTCAGCGGGCGCGTCGGCGCTGTGGTTCTTCGTCGGGCTTCTGGTCTGGACACTGGTGGAGTACCTGCTGCACCGGTTCGCCTTCCACGCGCCGGACGAAATCATGGAAGAGGTGCATCGGATCGTGGCCGAGCTGCCGGATGGCGAGGCCGTCGTCCCGAACATGCCGACCCTGCGACACACGATCTACTTCCTGTTTCACGGAGTACACCACGAGTACCCGAGCGACGCGCGGCGCCTGGTGATGCCACCGGTCGCCAGCATACCGATGGCCTTCGTCGTCTGGCTGGGGTTCGCGCTCGTGTTCGGCATCGCGGCAAAGCCGGCGTTTGCGGGAATGATGGTCGGGTATCTGATTTACGACACGACCCATTTCCTGGTGCACCACTACTCGATGCCCACCCGGTTTGGAAAATTCCTGAAGCGGCACCACATGAGGCATCACTTCAAGGACCCGGACAAGGACTACGGCGTGAGTTCCCCGCTCTGGGACGTCATATTCCGGACGTTCAGCGGTGACAAGCGCCGGCCACGTGCCGAGGCGAGTGCGGGAGCGTCGAACTGAGGCCGCGCCGGTTGGCAGATCTGGTATCGGAACGCCCGTGAACGACCGCAGGAATCCCGGGAACGTTACCTCGCGTCCGGCAGTCGGCCTTTCCATCTCCATCGACACGGAGGAGGACAACTGGGATCCGGCCGTCGAGGACGTGACGGTCCGCAACATCGACGAACTCCGCAGGCTCGACGAGATGTTCGGGTCGCTGGATGTCCGGGCCACCTACTTCGTCACCTATCAGGTCGCGGCCAACCCGGGAGCGGCGGCGATCATGCGCGGGATTCACGAGGGAGCGACGGCCGAGATCGGCGCGCACCTGCATCCGTGGAATACTCCTCCTCTTCTCGGCGTGGAGAAGCGCGTATCGATGCTCCGGGATTATCCCCCCGAGATCCAGCAGGCCAAGCTCGAGTCGCTGTTGACGGAGCTCGAGAAGTCGATGGGCGTGCGTCCGACCTCGTTCCGGGCGGGGAGATTCGGTGTCGGCCGGGCTACGATCCAGGCGTTGATCGAGAACGGAATCCACATCGACAGCAGCGTCACGCCCCTGCTCACCTGGGAGAGCCAGGGAGGGCCGTCGTTCATCGGTGCGCCCAACCTTCCGTATCGCCTGGAAGACGGAGAGGACGTACGCAGCCATTCGTCCTCCGGCAGCGTCATCGAGGTCCCCGTCACGGTCGGTTTTACGAGGTTCCCGCCCGATTCATGGTCCCGGATTGCACGGCTGTTCGCGAATCCCCTGGCTCGAACGCTTCATCTCCCGGGGGCTGCCTACCGCGTCGGGCTGGTGCAGCGGGTGATCCTGACACCGGAGACGTACACGGCAGATGAAATGCTGCGCGTGAGTCGACGGTTTCTGGCGGCCGGCGCGCCCTACCTTCACATGTATCTTCACAGCAGCAGCCTCCTGGCGGGGATGACTCCGTTCGGAAGAACGCAGGAGCTCGTGGACGGGATTTACGCGAGAATCCGTGACTACGTGAACGGACTTCGCGAGATCGCCGATGTCCGGACGCTCACCGTCAGTGAGGCGGCCGACGCCTTCGATCCCCTGAACGCGGGACCGGCCGGAGATTCGCGGCAGGTCGCGTCCTCGGGTCGGGGTGGATTCCGCCTCCAGGACGCCTCCGGGTGACGCGAGCGGCCCGTGCGGGACATCCGGGTCCCCCCGCGCTGGTCTTCGGAAACGGAATCACCGCGCTCGGCGTCCAGCGGATCCTCGCGGCCGCCGGACTGCCATTCTTCACCGTGGATCGAGCGGATCCCTTTCTGACACGGTCTCGCCACCACCGGCCATTGCCCGTCGAAGTGGGGAATCCCGAACCCGAAGATCTCGCGGATTGGCTGAATTGCCTCCCCGTGGAGCGGGCGGTCCTCCTGCCCTGCGCCGACATCTGGGTGTCGGCGGTCGCGGACCTCGAACCGGAGCTCGGCAGCCGCTTTGCCGCCAGCATCTCCTCGCCCGATACGATCGAGAAGCTGGTAGACAAGGCGAAATTCGCCGATACCCTCGTGCGACTGGCCCTGCCGCACCCGCGTTCCAAGATCGTAGACACTAGACAGGACCTCGAGGCGATCCTCGACTCGGGATTCGAGGGTGCATTTCTCAAGCCCCGGGATTCGGCTCGCTTCTTCCGCCATTTCCGGTGCAAGGCGTTCCGGGCCGACACGCCTGAAGAGCTGGCCGCCCGACTCGGGCAGGTGACGGATGCGGGCCTCGGCGTGATCGTCCAGGAGTACATTCCCGGCCCACCGTCGAATCACTATTTCATTGACGGGTTTCGCGATGCCTCGGGCACGGTCCGCGCGCTGTTCGCCCGGCAGCGACTGCGCATGTATCCGCCTGCCTTCGGAAACAGCACGTTGATGCGAAGCGTGGCGATTCGAGATGTGGCCGGGGCCGCGGAGACTCTGCAGCGACTGCTTGCGGAGCTGCGATACCGCGGCGTGTTCAGCGCCGAGTTCAAGCTCGACCCGCGAGACGGGCGGTTCAAGCTGCTCGAGGTCAACACCCGGCCATGGTGGTACGTGGACTTCGCCGCGCGCTGCGGCGTGGACGTGTGCACCATGGCGTACCGGGACGCCCTTGGCGAAGGTGTGGAGACCGTAGAGTCGTATCGGACCGGGGTCGCGTGCGTATACCCCTACATGGACCTCTCCGCCTGCCAGGCGCTGCGGCGATCCGGTGACTTGAGCCTCGCGGATTGGGCCCGTTCCTGGATCGGGGCTCGGCAGCCGGTGTTCCGCTGGGACGATCCATGGCCGGCCGCTGCAGCCGTCGCAGATCTCGTCGGCGGCAAGATCTCCGGTTCGCTCCGCCGTAGCGACCGAGCGAATCAACCCTGACGTCGATGGCAGGCTGGCAATGAACTTCGATTCGATCTGCACCGTTCTCGAGGCCCGGGGGATCGACCACGTCTTCGGAGTGCCGGGCACCCAGACACTGGGCCTTTTCGATGCCCTGCGCGGGAGCGATCTCCGATTCGTGCTGGCCTCCCACGAGCTCGGCGCGGCGTTCATGGCTTCGGGTCACTATCGAGCCTCGGGCCGCCCGGCGGTGGTGGCCACCATCGGTGGACCCGGATTCACCAATGCGCTCACCGGTATCGCCGAGGCTCGACTCGACTCGGTTCCACTCGTGCATCTGGTCAGCGCCCCGGCGACACGGCCGGGAGAGATGTTCCAGCTGCAGGCGATCGACCAGGCCGGGATCGCGAAACCGATCGTAAAGGGCTGCTTCCTGCTGCGGGACGGACGGGATCCGGCCCCGGTGGTCCACGCGGCAGTCGACCTGGCACTCGCGGGCGAGCCGGGTCCGGTTCTGGTCGAGTTCGAATCCCCCGGCGACGACGAAGAGGTCCGCGGCGGCGCAGATGCCGAAACGGACGTCGAGTCCTCCGCAGGCCTGAATGCGTCGGAATCGGGGACTCACGAGCCGGGCCCGTCCCTCGAGCTGCTGCGCTCACGTTGGAACGCGGCCGAGCGACCGCTCCTGCTGGCCGGGCAAGGTGCCGTCGCAGGCGCTCCGGCGCTTCGCCAGATCGTCGAGGACGGCGCCGTCCCGGTCGTGACGACTCCATCCGCACGCGGGATCCTCCCCGAGGATCATCCGGCGGCCATGGGCTTCGACGTCTTGCGCGGGGGGCTCGATGCCGTGAACGAGCTCCTTGCACGCTCAGACCTCATTCTCGCAATCGGCTGCAAGCTCGGGCATAACGGCTCGGCGGGATTCCGGCTGCGCCTGCCGGAAACGGCTCTCGTTCGCATCGATCGTTCCCCGGACGTGCTGTCGGCCAATTATCCCGCTTCGCTTACGATTCGATCGGATGCGGCGACGGCCCTCGAATTCCTCGCTGCCGGTTCGCGGTCTGACCGGGCATCCGGCGCATGGACCGCCGAGGAGCTGGAGTCGTATCGAACTCGGATCCGGACGCCGGACCCCTCGGCCGCGGATCCGGCTGTCGCCGGATCGGAGAATGGGCGCACGTCCGGGTTCTTCTCGTGGCTGCGCACGGCGGTGCCGGAAGAGACCATCCTGGTGACGGACTCGGGACTCCACCAGGTCGTTGCGCGCCGCTGGTTCGACGTTCTGGCCCCCCGGGGACTGATCCTGCCGAGCGATTTCCAGTCCATGGGATTCGGAATCCCTGCCGGCATCGGCGCCCGGCTCGCGGCGCCCGGGCGACCGGTCGTGGTGCTCGCGGGAGACGGTGGTCTCCTGATGTCGGGCCTCGAGATTACCACGGCGGTTCGCGAACGGCTTCCTCTGCTGGTGATCGTGTTCAACGATGGGAAGCTCAACCAGATCCGGTGGCAGCAGCTCAGGGATTCGGGACATCCCTTCGGCGTGGAGTTGGCCAACCTGGATATCGAGACCTTCGCGAGAGCCGTCGGCGCCGGCTACCTGGCTTTCGACCAGACCGTAGAGGCCGAGAGCATCGCCAGCGTCCTGGCGGGGGACCGCCCGACGATCCTCGAGGTGAAGGTGGGCGACTCCTGGTCGATGCGTTCCAGGGCCGCCGGAGCGAAACTGAAGTCGGTGGCCCGGTCGGTCAGGGATTCTGCGACCGGCGGAGGACCCGCTCGACGCTCGAAGTGAACGCCCGGCCGATCGCGTCCTTGGTCAGATGCCGGGTGTCGTCCACGGTCGGCACCTGTTCGAGCTCGCCGGCGATCCGTCGTTCCTCGAGGGTGGCCAGGATATGGGTGATGCCTTCCTCGTCATCGGGATCCGCCCGGAAGCAACGATCGAAGCTTCGACCGATCGTCCAGGCGGAACTCTCCTCGGTCGCGAGCAACAGCACCGGATTCCCGGTGCACAGGTAGTCGAACAGCTTCGTCGGAACCTGCCGGGACAGCAGCGCCGGCTGGATCATGACCAGGAGGCCGGGCTCGTGCATCCGCTGGACGGCGTCGTTGAAGCGGAGCGGCTCGAATCGCTGCAACAACTCCCGGCCCACCGCTGGAAGCGCGTCCAGGTACACGGCGCCCGGATCGGGGCCGTACTGCTCTACCTTCCAACTCTCCCCACCTGCATTGCGGCGCACGGCGGCCGCCAGCAGGGGGCCGATCATTCGCTTCGCGTACAGAGAGCCGAAGTGCCGGGCGACGATCGGTCCAGCAGGAGGGAAAGGCGCAGCAGCTTCGCGTCGGAAGGCGTTCGACCCGTTGACGATCGTCTCCAGCCGCGACTCGGTCAGGGCCGGATAGCCCGTGCGGATCCGGTCCGTGATGCCCGGACTGTTCGCGATCACCAGTGCAGCGTCCCGGATCACCCGACCTTCGAGATGCGCTCCGAGTCGATCGAATACGGGGCCGCCCACATTCCAGGTGCGGCCGCTGCGACGCGTCCACGGGTCCCGGTAGTCGGCCATGAACGGAATGCCCGCTTCGCGCGCCAGCGCTGCCCCCACCCGAACGCCGGTCCAGGGAGGACCCGAGGCGAACACCACGTCGAACGGTTCGCCATCCAGGATCTTGCGACCTGTCATCATCGCGGGCTCGTACCATCCCTTGTGCTCGTCCGGGAATCGGAGCGCCCAGTCCACCAGCCCGCGCACGGCGCCGAATCGCCGCGACGAGGTGATTCCGGCAGCGGGCTCACCGGCCCTGGTGGCGGTCCCGGATGCCGCTCCGTCCTCGCCAGCTTCCTGCGATCCGGCATCGGGCGACCCACCAGCCGGCGCCCGGAGCCAGTCGACGGCCCGATCGAGCCGCGTATCTCCCGGCGGCACCCGCACGACCCGGTCGGGCCAGGGAAACACGGCATCGAGAGACGTATCGACGCTCGCAATGGACGAGAGAGAGCGGGTCAGCACGGTGACCTCGAAACCGTGGTCGGTCAGGCAGCGCGCGAAGTGCAGAGAGCGATGTGTGCCGCTGACATTCTCCGGCGCGAAGTGAAACGCGACGAAGAGAGCTCGCCTCACGCGCTCCCTACCCGGGCTCTGAATGGCTCGCGAGCAGCGGCCAGTTCCTGTCGCGATCCGTCAGGTCACGGGCTGGCAGGGGCCAGGGAATCGCGAAGGCCGGATCGTCGAATCGCACGCCCGTCTCGTGCTCGGGCGCATACACATGGTCCGTCATGTAGAGGATCTCGGCACCAGCGGTCAGGCTCTGATATCCGTGCGCCACGCCGGCGGGAATCAGTAGAGCCCGCCTGTCGATCGCATCCAGCTCCACCCACCAGGGCTGGAGGTGCGTCGGTGAATCGGGACGCATGTCCACGATCGCATCGAATACCGATCCCGAGATGCAGCGCACGAACTTCTGCTCGTCCGCCGGCGATCGCTGATAGTGAAGCCCTCGAACGACGCCTGCACGGGTGGACCGGGCGAGATTGGACTGGACGACCTCGAAAGTCAGCCCCGCCGCCTCGAACTCGCGCTGGCAGAATGCGCGAGCGAAGGAGCCCCGGTGGTCCTCGATCGGCTCCAGATCGACCAGGAACGCGCCGTCGACCGGCACGGGCGTGAAGATCACGGGCCGATCGCCATGAATCGCCGGATGTCGTTCATGCACGCCTGTTTCGCATCTTCCCCGTCGCGATAGCGCTGGAACCACTCGACGATCCAGGACAGCGTGGTGTCGAGATCGAGCATCGGTTGCCAGCCCAGATACGTCCGGGCCTTCGAGGCGTCGAGCTTCAGGAATGTGCTTTCGGGAGGCCCCGGATCCGGATCGCGCTCCCAGTCGAATTCCGCCTTCCAGAACTCGTACAGCCGATGCGCGACGTCACCCACCGTGGCCTCGCTCTCGGCCGGTGGTCCGAAATTCCATGCCCCGGCGAAATCGTGCCCATGCTCGAACAGCCTCTCGGCAAGCATCAGGTACCCGTTCAGTGGTTCCAGCACGTGCTGCCAGGGACGGGTCGCCTGCGGATTTCGGATCAGGGTGGGGCGGTCCACCAGGAGCGAACTCATGATGTCCGGTACCAGCCGGTCCACGGCCCAGTCTCCGCCGCCGATGACGTTTCCGGCCCGCCCGGTCGCGACCGCCGCGGGCTCCGACTGGCGCTCGGGGTCGAAGAACGAGCTGCGGTAGGCGGTCACGACGAGTTCGGCCGCCCCCTTGCTGCCGCTGTACGGATCGTGGCCTCCCAGTCGATCCTGCTCCCGGTATCCCCACACCCACTCTGCGTTGTAGTAGCACTTGTCCGAGGTGACGATGACAACGGCGCGCACCGTCGGACTCCGGCGCACGGCCTCCAGCAGGTGCACGGTCCCGAGCACGTTCGTCGAAAAGGTCTCCACGGGATTCGCATACGAATAGCGGACCAGTGACTGGGCGGCCATGTGAATGACGATTTCGGGCTGGGCGGCGACCAGCGAGGCCTCGAGCGCCGCCAGGTCCCGCACATCTCCCGTCCGGTGCTCCACGTCGTCGGCCACGCCGGCCAGGTCGAACAGAGCCGGTTCGGTCGGCGGCTCCAGGGCATAGCCGGTCACATCGGCGCCGAGGTGGCGGAGAAGCAGACAGATCCAGCTTCCCTTGAATCCAGTGTGCCCGGTCACGAACACCCGGCGATTCTTCCAGAATTCCGGATCGAACATGCGCTAGGATCTCCCCCGTTTGCAGCCGATCAATGGCGGCCGTCTCTCACCCGAACGCCGACCATCAGGCGTAGGGCCGGATCGCGGGCTTCACGGGTCGGCCCTTCAGGTACCGATCCACCCCGTCCTCGAGCGCCCGCGCATAGACTTCGAACGCCTCGCCGAAGATCCCGATCGTGCGGTCGATATCAGACTCGGAGTGGCTGTAGCTCACCACCAGGGATGTCGCGAGGACCCCCCTCTCGATCAACTCCTGCATCAGCAACGTACGGAACGGCTGCGAGGGCTTCCCCTCTGCGTCCCGGGACCCGAAGACCAGGCAGCATGGAGGTCCGAGGATCGGCACGTGGTCTCCGATGCCCGCGTCCGCGGCGGCGGAGCGCAGACCGGTCGCGAGACGCTCACCCCGGGCCCAGAGCGTGTCGATCACCGGCTCCTCCCGATAGACTCGCATCGTGGCGATCGCCGCCGCGAGTCCGTGCGTTTCAGCGCCGTGCGTGGTAGAGAGCAGGAATACCCGCTCCCGGTCGTGATCCATGCCTCCAAGCCGCATCAGCTCGCGACGTCCGGCGAGCGCCGAGACCGAGAACCCGTTCGCCATCGCCTTTCCGAAGGTCGAGAGATCCGGGCAGATATCATAGCGGGCCTGAGCGCCACCGAGGTGCCAGCGGAACCCGGTGATCATCTCGTCGAGAATGAACACGGCGCCGTGTCGGTCGCACAGTCGCCGGATCCCCTCGAACCACCCCGGGGCGGGTGGTGTGTATTTCTCGGCTTCCAGCACGACCGCTGCGATTCGACCCGGATACCGGTCGAACACCGCTTCGAGGCTGTCGAGGTCGTTGTAGTCGAAGCCGACCGTGAGAGACCGAATCGACTCGGGAATTCCGGCCGGCATCGCCGTGGACCCGATGAACCAGTCATCGACGGCGAAGAACGGGTGGTTCCGGCACACGGCGACCATGTCCCGTCCGGTGTGGGCGCGTGCGAGCTTCACGGCGCCGGACACCGCATCGGAGCCGTCTTTGCAGAATTTGACCATCTCCGCCCCGGGAACGACTTCGAGGAAGGACTCGGCGCACTCCAGTTCGATCCGGGCGGGACGGACGTAATTCGTTCCAAGCTCGAGCTGCTCGTGGACGGCTGCGAGAACGGAGTGCCAGCCATGCCCCAGGGCCACCGCACGCAAGCCGGATCCGTACTCGATGAACTCGTTGCCGTCCACGTCCCAGACCCGACATCCCTGTCCCCGGACCAGGATCGGCGCCATGCCCTCGGGATACTGATCATCCGCCTTGGCATAGGTATGGGCGCCGCCGGGGATCAGTTCGTGATAACGGGGGCGCAGACGATTCGAACCCTCGAAGTTCATCAGCCCGTTCCCAGCAGCATCTTTCGGCAGAAGAACGCCTCCGCGTAGCCGCTGGGCGCGTTGCACTCGACGCCGCGCAGGCGCATCAGCGCCCGGAACGTCTCGGGGGTGAACCATCGCTTGCCGTGCTGCGAGCGGAAGGCGGTCATCAGGAGGTCGACCTTCGAATCCACATTCCGCTCGGACAGCGGGACGAATACCGAGGGAGAGCCGAGGCCTCCGTCGTACTTCGGAATCTCGTACTCGAGGATCAGGTGATCACGGAAGGTGTTCCAGGTCAGCTCACCCACGATGCGGTGGTCCTGGTGAAGTTCCTCCCGGGCATGAGTGAACACCAGGTCGGGCTCGAAGCTCTTCAGGGTCTCGAAGTAGTCCTTGATCCGGCTCAGCTCGGATGGAAAATAGGCACCGCGAAAGGACTCGATCTCGACCTCCGGCTCTCGCGCGCCGGCCAGGAGGACGTGAGCCGCCTCCTCCGCCTCGCGGCCGCGATCTTCCTCGGAACTCAGCACCACCCACTTCACGGCGGCATCGGGCTGGTCTCCGAGAAGCTCGAGAACCGTGCCGCCGCAACCGATCTCGATGTCGTCGCTGTGAGCGCCGATGAACAAGAGCCTGGGCGGGCGCCCCAGTTCCGGGTCCGCAAGGAAACGAATCACGTTCTACTCCCGCCAGAGCATCCAGGGGCAGTCGCCGCGCGCCTCCATGCGATCATAGAGGATCTTCTCGCGGAAGGTGTCCATCTGCTGCCAGAAGCCGGTGTATCGGTTGACCTGGAGGCGCCGCTCACCGATCAGCCGTTCGAACGGATTCTCGACCAGCTCTTCTCCGGGCTCGATGTAGTCGAAGATCTCGGGCGTGAAGTTGAAGTAGCCCGCGTTCAACCAGAACTCTCGATCGGTCAGTTTTCCGAAGCTCGTCACCCAGCCCGCGTCATCGAACTGCACCGAATGGAAGCTCGCCGAGGTCCTGACCGCCAGCAGCCCCCCCGCCGCACCGCTCTCCCGGAACCGCCTGATGTGGTCATCCAGCGGGAGATCAGTGAGCGCGTCGGCATAGTTCGCCATGAACATCTCCTCGCCCTCCACCAGGTGCCGGACCCTGAGGAGCCGCTCACCGATGTTCGAATGCAGGCCCGTGTCGACGAACGTGATCTTCCAGTCCTGGATATCCGTGTTCATCAGTTCGATCGTCCTGCCGCCATCGGACATCACGAAGTCGTTGGTCAGACACTCGTCGTATTCGAGGAAGAACCGGCGGATCATGTCACCGCGGTACCCGAGGCAGAGGATGAAGTCCGTGTGGCCGAAGTGTGCGTAGTACCGCATCAGGTGCCAGAGGATCGGCTGGTATCCGATGTTGACCAGCGGCTTCGGGATCGTATCGGAGTGCTCGCGGAGCCGCGTTCCCAGTCCGCCGCAGAACAGGACGACTTTCATCTGACTCTCCATCCGTTGCCGGACGCATTTGCATCGGCGCTCATCCGAACCGCTCAACCTGCTCGGCGCGAAGCCGGTCCACGAGCCGGCCAGCCGGCAGCTCCACGTCATCGTACGTGATCGGTCGGTCCTTCGCGACGGACCGCTTGAGCGTGCAATCGAGCGAGATCGCGATCGGGAGCGTGTTCTCGCGGAGACACACGTCCGCCCGCTCCACCAGCCCGTAGCAGGTGAACCCGCCCATCCCATCCAGCCGTTCCCCCGCGGCGAGGTCTCGCTTGGCACAGGAGACCGTGTCGCATGACGGCGCTCCGGATGGCGTGATCGTCGGGTCATGGAAGAGTGCCGCCCGGGCCACGGAATGCGTCACCTGCCAGGGCGGGAGGTGATAGGGCTGGTAGAACAGGTAGAGGGGGCCCTCGCCCATCTTCAGGTAGGACATCACCTCTCTCTTCGACGGGTGATCGTTGTGGCAGATCACGAACGCCCCGGTGTGTGGGGCCGCCCCGAGCGTATAGTCGACGTACCCGCCGTCGGCGAAGTCGTCCGGCGTGAGCCGGTCGAGCAGGTCGTTCACGTGCTCGCAGCGATACCCGTGCATGCCCCGGACGCGGGGAACGAAGCCGGTTGCGTTTCCCATCACCGCGGCCTCGAGGGCGAGCTTCGATCCATCGGCGAAGCAGGCGAGAACGGCGGGATTCTGCCCGAGCCGGTCAGCCAGTTCGCGTTGCGTGTCCGGATTCCGGTAGTGGTCCAGAAAGCCCTTGAGCTGCCCCATCATGACCGGCCGATAGCCCATGCTGTCGGCGAACCGGTAGAGGTTCATCGCCACGCCCGGCTCGTCGCCATCGGTGTAGGTGAACACGACCCCGGCCGCGTCGGCGTACTGTTTCAGGATCGGTCCCACCGTGGCATCCACTTCGGCCCCCATCATGACCACGTGTTTTCCGGCTCCGATAGCCTCGTAGCACGCCCGGGTGCCGAATTCAATGTCGCCCGTCGCCTCGACGACGACGTCCACGGCGTTTGATCGACAGGCCGCCTCCAGGTCGTCGGTCACCGCTATGCGGCCCGCACGCGCGGCCGTATCGACCCCGGCCGCCGTATCGACGAGCGCGATCTGCTCCTCCGGGACCCCCGCGAATCGAAGCGCTGCCTCGGCGTTGGCAGGTGTGCGGTTCGCGATCGCGACGAGACGCATGCCCCGCGCCGCTGTCGTGAACTGGAGAGCTGCTCTTCGCGCCACGAATCCGGCACCGATGAGGGCGACTCGAATCGGCTCGCCACGCGCTTCAAGATCTTCGAGAGCGGTATCGATGATGATCACGGCAAACTGTCGGACCTTCCCCGGGCCTGTCGCCCGCCTACCGCTTCAATGCGAAATACGCGTACCGGGACTCGTCCAGCTCCGGCTGGACGGGAACCAGCGTCACGTACATCGGCTCGAATCCGACTTCCTCGCAGGACTGCCAGAAGCCGTCGATCGTGTACGAGGTGTTGCTCAGCCAGTTCCTCTCGTACGCCCGGCGACCTCCACCGACCGGCCGGATCCCCGAATGATACCGGACCTGGACCAACGCGACACCACCCGGGCGCAGCAGATCGTACGCGACCCTCATCACCCGCAAACCGTAGTCCGGCGAGGGGAAGACCTCGAATACGTAGCTGCTGAAGAAGAGGTCGCACGGTCCTTCGATTCGAGCGACGGCGTCCTCGGGCGATTCCGCCTCGATCAGTACCGGTATGCAGACACCGGTCGTCTCCGCCTCGACCTGGCGGACGCACTCCGCCAGAGACCCTTCGTTGACATCGACCCCGTAGTACGGGTTCGCCATCGAAGCGAAGGCCACCGCGTTCATGCCCCCGCCGCAGCCCCACTCGACGATACCGTCCGCGGGGAGTGCGAGTCCGGCCCACCGTGCGGCGCGTTCCAGCATCTCACGGTGGCGCCGTCCGAGTCCGAACCAGACTGCTTCGTCCTCGAATGGACCCTCGCCCCGCCAGTGCATGATCGTCTTCAGATCAGCCTTCTGGGGGTCGTTCCAGAATCTGTGACTTTCCCGGATCCGCCGACCATCGGTCGGCACCCTGCGGCGGGAGACCTCCTGGACGCGGCGAAGCGCTGCCAGAAGCAGACGCTCGGTGAAGAGAACCGGATCCATGAGCTCAGAGTCCGCCGTCCGAAGATGTGCCGGGACGGGCCCGGATCACTCGAATCCCCAGGTCAGCAGATTCCGAACGTGATTCTCGGGTCGTACGTACCGACGATAGTAGCTGAGATTCGCATGCCGCATCCGTCCCGCCAGATCCGGATCCTCGATGAGGCGGCGACACTGCGCCACGCACTCCTCGGGATCGTCGAACGCCAGGTAGTGGACTTCGGGGAGCAGCGGTTCGGGCAACTCGAATCGGAAAGGCTGGCTGACCATGGCGGCGCCGGCGGCGAGCGACTCACCGATCTTGAACCCGGGGCTTCCGTCGAGTCCGTGCGTGTTGACGCTGATCAGACTGGTCTTCAGCTGGGACGCGTACTCCCGCCGGCTCACCTTGCGGGCAAGCAGTGCATCGGGCGCCTCTGCGGCCGCGAATTCGGTTCGGATCAAGCCAACGCGGTCGTCGCCTCCGAAGGCAGCCCTGAGGGCGCGAACGACCTCCACCCTGCCCCGGTTCACGGCCTGTCGATCCTCGATCACTCCCTGCACCGGCGGCCAGAGACGAGTCTGAAACACGACATCACCGGTCAGCGGATCTTCCGGGCTGCGCTCCCATTCGGACACGTGGAGGGCTCCCGCAATGTCGTACGCGTCGCGCAACCTGCGCTTTGCCGCGCCAGCGAGCCCGGCCGGTCCCATGCTCATCGCGTGGGCGAGGAATGCCGTGAACACCGATTGCGCACCCAGCATTCGCGTGCCGGGCAACCGGGTTCCGAAGGTCAGCCCGCCCGGTCGGACACGTTCGCCGAGCGACCCCGGCAGCTCGGCCAGAAGATCGGTGTCGAGCGTCTGCTTGAAGTACACGTCCACACCCGCGAGCGTCGGAAGGTCGAACCGGTCGGGCCGGTCGAAGACCTCGTAGGCGATGCGGCGGCTGCGGCCGGAGCGAAGGTCCTCGACCTGGAGGTGGATGACGTGCGGCTCCACCCGCTCGGCTCGCAGCGGAGCGAGCGAGAGCCGGATCTCTCCGGACCGGGCGAGTGCGCCGAGACCGGCGACGAAGCTGGAGAGGCCCAGGGCATCGTGTCGCAGGGACACGAGCCACTTGACCTTCCATGCCGGCTGTCCGTCACCTGATCGAGATTGCATCGGCAACCCTGTAAGGATCCGCCGATCGTGGCGGATCGTCCACCCCCCGGAGGGGACGTCTTCGATCTTACGTGCAGGGACGGCCATCATCGGCATTCGGTTCACTCCGGGCATTCGCTCGAGCCTGTTTCAGGACGCCTGCGAATGAAAGCACGATCCGTTCCAGAAGACCGGAGCTCGAATGCCGCTCGAACCGGCCCGCCGAACCGCGTTCATCCGGCCGCAGGCCCCTGTTACCGGGCACCTCGGCGGATGCCGTTCCGGCGATTTGTCCCTGATATTCGCGGAACACAAGATAACCGGGTGCGGTGACGGCGAAACTCGGAATGGACGGTGCCGGCGTCCAGCGGTAGATGCAGGGACCGGGTCAGCGTAGAATCGGTCCCCATGATCTCGGTTTCATCGCTCGGAAAGTGGTACGGCGACCAGACGCTGTTCACGGGGGTCTCGCTCCAGCTCAACAGGGGCGAGCGTTATGGTCTCATCGGCGCCAACGGCTCCGGGAAGACCACCCTCCTGAACATCCTCACGGGCGACCTCGACCCCTCCGAGGGAAGCGTATCGATACCGAAGCAGCTGAAGCTGGGCGTATTGCGTCAGGATCAGTTCATCTTCGACGATGCCGAGATCCTGGGTGTGGCGATGATGGGCAACCCGGAGCTCTGGGCCGCGTTGACCGAGAAGGAGTCGCTTCTCGCCTCCGACGGAGAATTCGACGCAGACAGGTTCTTCCAGCTCGAAGAGACGATCGAACGCCACGACGGGTACGCCGCAGAATCCCGTGCCGCCGAGATCCTCGAGGGGCTGGGCCTACCGACCGAAGTCCATCGGCGACCCATGTCCACCCTGTCCGGGGGTTTCAAGCTTCGCGTGCTCCTGGCGCAGGCACTGGCCGGGACTCCCGACGTGCTCCTGCTCGACGAGCCGACGAATCATCTGGACATCCTCTCGATCCGCTGGCTCGAGAAGTTTCTGCGTGATTTCACGGGACCGGTGGTGGTCATTTCTCACGATCACCGTTTCCTGGACAACATCTCGACGCACATCCTCGACGTCGACTACCAGACCGTCACTCTTTACCGGGGCAACTACGACGACTTCCTCAAGGGCAAGGCGTCCGAGAGGGAACGCCGGGAGAAGGAGATCGCCAGCCGCGAGAGGGAGATCGCCCACCACCAGCAGTTCGTCGACCGGTTTCGGGCCAAGGCGAGCAAGGCGCGGCAGGCGCAGAGCAAGTTGAGGCTGATCGAGAAAAAGGCGGACTCGCTGGAAGCGCTTCCCATGAGTTCGCGCCGCTACCCGCGATTCCGATTCGAACCGCGTCGACACAGCGGGCGGGAGGTCCTGAAGATCGATGGCATACGTAAGTCGTTCGGCGACAACGAAGTGCTGCACGGAGTCGATCTGACGGTGAATCGAGGTGACCGGCTCGCCATCATGGGCCCGAACGGGATCGGGAAGTCGACGCTCCTGAAGATCGTGATGGGGGAGATCGAAGCCGATGCGGGAGTGACGGAGTGGGGCTACGAGACACATCCGGGCTATTTCGCCCAGGACCACCAGGAGCAGTTCGAGAGCCCGGACCACACGGCGCAGGACTGGATCGCCGGGTTCTGCCCCGGGCGCACGATCGGCTACATCCGCGGTGAGTTGGGCCGTGTGCTGTTTTCGGGAGACGAGGCGGAGAAGAAGCTGGAGGCGCTATCGGGCGGAGAGGCCGCCCGGCTGGTGTTCTGCCGCCTGGCGATCGAACGACCCAACGTACTCGTGCTCGACGAGCCGACCAATCACCTGGACCTCGAATCGATCGAGGCGCTGGTGGAAGCGCTGCTCGACTTCGACGGCACGCTGATCTTCGTCTCGCACGACCGCTGGTTCGTCTCCCAGCTGGCGAATCGGATCGTCGAGATCAGTTCCGAAGGAATTCGCGACTACGAGGGAAGCTACGAGGCCTACGTCCACGAGTGCGGGGACGACCACCTGGACGTCGACACGGTGGTTCTCAAGGCCCGGAAGCAGAAGCGGGGAAGCAAAGCGTCGGACGGAGACGAATCGGCTCGTGGCCGCGGATCCGGATCTCAGCCGAATGGAAGCAAGCCGGGGCGCGACTCCGCCGGAAGTGCGGCGCCGAGTCGGGAGCTGGTGAGGCGCAGGGATGCTGTCACGGCCAGGATCGAAACCGCGGAGTCTCGCATCGAGGCGATCGAGGTCACCTTCGCCGACCCCGGGTTCTACGAAGGATCCGACGCGGAGGAGGTGCGGGCCCTGGAGACGGAACGGAATTCCCTGCTGTCTGAGGTGGAAGAGCTGGTGGTCGAGTGGGAACGGATCGAAGAGGAGCTCGAGCGGCTCCCGTAGACTGGACCCGTGCCTCGTGGCTTCAGTTCGGCTCCATCCAGCTGTCGCCGGCCCGAGGCGCGGGAAGACGACCGTAGAAGAAGTCATCGGCGATCAGCGCCGCGCGGCGCGCCGCGCGGGAACGCCGGACCGCGAAGCGGACTGCACTGTGCATGAGGTTGTCCGGGTGCGAGTAGGGGCACACCGAGACGCAGCGCGCACAGTCCGTCCCGATTCGGCACCAGTGCGTGAAGCAGGCCTCGGAGTCGATCCGCCAGCGAAGTGCGCCGGCGATCTCCGTGCGATCGCCGGACGGAATCGCTCGACTCGGGCAGGCGTCCGCGCACTTGAGGCAGATCGAGCAGAAATCGATGACCGAATCTTCCGGCACCCGTTCGTCCTGCACCAGCGGCAGATCCGTCGTGACCACAGCGATTCGGACCCGCGGCCCCAGGTTCGGGGTCATCAGCAGGCCCATCCGCCCGATCTCCCCGAGCCCGGCATCGCGAGCCACCAGCGGACAGATCACCCGGTAATTGCCGTCGATGTGGGCGCGAGCCGGGTAGCCGAGGCTTCGAATGAACAGGGCCATCTGCACCGCGATCGCCCCTGAGCCCAGGTACTGCTGAGCCGACTCCATCACGGTCGGACCGCGCGGGGCCCGATCGATCATCTCCTTCGCCATCTCGACCGTGACGGCGATCGCCCATGCGTGATCCAGCCGGACCGGTTGCCCGTACTGCTCGCCGCGTCCGACGACCGTGTACTTGTGGTAGTCGCGCAGCTCGGTGATCCCGACCGAGACGGCCCCCAGCTTCCGGGCCCAGCCCTTGAGGAACCGTGTCATCGCCTCGGGTTCGACCGGTTCCTGCTCGGCGGCCGCCTTCCCCTCGACCAGGGAGCGGAGTTCCTCGACCGTCCGGAAGCTGGCATCGGCGGCGGCGAAGCTGAGCGGCTCGAACAGCGTCGATCCCTTCCGGAGCAGGCCTGCTTCCGCGCGGAACTTCTCGTCCGGCGCGAGGTGCTCAGGCCTCTCCCGGTAGTACGCGTTGAATCGCGCTGAGCCGGGCACGAGCCTGACACGCGAGAACATCACGTCCCGCTCGTCGAATCTCGTCGTCGGTGTGTCGCGCTCCGCCCGGTGCTTCGAGCCTGTCGGAACCAGAACCGCTCCTGCCCCGGCCAGGGTCAGCAGCAGGATGACCGCGCCGGTGGTAGCGCCCGCCGTTCCCGGGAGCACGACGACCGCCAGGTAGGGCAACGGCAACAGCAGCGTGAGAAGAAACAGGCGCCCGGCGGCCCGCGGCTCGCCTTCGCGCCAGGAGACGAAGGAGGAGAATCCCAGCCAGACGAACAGGGCTGCGCCCGATCCGTAGAGGAGCGCGTCGAGAACTGGCGTCCACGCCTCTTTCATCACACTAGAACGCCTTGCTGGCCATGCTCTTCAGAAGCTCCAACAGGGAGACCTGCGTAAGTGACAGCGCCCCGAACGGAATGAACAGAAGAACGCCGAGCATCGCCAGCTGTCGCAGTCCGAGCGGAAAGGCCCTCGTGCTCTGAACGGTGAGGTAGTCGGCATTGAAATCGGCCATGGCGGATGGATCGGCGGTGTCCAACAGCCGCTCCGGACGTGCGGTCTGCCATCTGGCATCGAAATCCACGGTAAGATCGTGCGCGAGCCGACCGTACTCGAGCAGCCCCCTGTTCTTCGCCCGGATCAGGCCGGGGGTGAACACGACCAGGGGCAGAGCCAGTGCAATCAGGGAGATGGCCGTGAAGAAGATGATCTCCGGCCGCACTTCCGCTACGGTCCTTCCGCCGAACAGAAGTTCGTTGGCGATCGCGCCGGACAGAGCTGAGTTCACCGCGAACCCGATGAGTGCGAAGGAGGCATGCGCTCGCACGATCGGAACGAGCCCGCCGACGAGGTCGGGATGAGCCGGCTGCAGCGCCAGGTCGAGGCTCCCGAGGCGTTTCAGAAACAGACACCAGACCAGATATCGCCAGGCCCAGAGAACGAGAAAGAACCCGACGAGGGGTCTGCTGATCAGCGCGAAGTACCATCCCGCCGGAGTGAGAGCGGCTTCGTCCGGAGCGTGCAGCATCCAGTTCGTCAGCCCGGCACGCGGCTCGCTCACGAACAGGAACAGGAAGAGCCAGGGTACGATGAGCGCCAGCGCGAGAAGCGCCAGCTCGATGCCGATGGAGCTCGCGCGTCGGCTGACGTCCGCACGCGCGTTCTCGAACTCCTCCCGGTCGGAGTCACGAATGAGCGACGAGGAGTCGAGGTACGCCATCGCGACGCTCAACTGAATACCGATCGCACGAGTCGCGATCACGAGCGCCGGCACGACGATGAACAGTCGTACCATGGAATTCACGTCGTGCAGGAAAGGAATCTCGACATCGCTCCCCCAGGCCGTGCCGCTCAGTGCCGACAGAACGAGCGGAGGGATCGAGATGATCGCCACGACGATGAGGGTCGCCCACACGCTCGCGCGGCCGGGGTCGGACGAGAGGCCCAACCGGCCAAGCAGCCTGGAGATCCAACGGCTCGCACCGAATACGTCTTGAACGGCCGTGCTGGTCATCTTCAGCTCCCTGTGAGCGCCATTGTTCAGTCGTGCAGGATGCGCTCCGGAGGATCGTCGAGGTCGTCGAACTGGCCATCCCGTACTGCGAGGATGAACAGGAAGGCGAAGATTCCGCCCAGGATGAGGGCCAACGGGATGAGGAAGAAGATCGAATTCACGCCCGACCGCTCTCCATGGACACCTCCACGCGTGATGCGCCCCAGATCACCATCGCGCTCGATGCCGGCATGAGGATCGCCGCGATCAGAGGGTTGATCAGGCCGGCCGCGGCGGCGCTCACCGCCAGGATATTGTAGCCTATCGATCGCATCTGGTTCAAGCGGATCGCACGGCCGGCCGCTGCCGAGGCGCGAAAGCCGGCTACCAGAGGCATCAGGGACCAGTTCGAGATCACGCCATCCGCCACCAGGACGCTGCTCGCCGCCCCCGTCCCCATGGCGATGCCGACATCGGCAGCCGCGAGCGCGGGACCGTCGTTCATGCCGTCACCCGCGAACGCGACACGATGACCCTCGTCCTGCCGTGCGCGTACCCAGGCGGCCTTCCCTTCCGGGTCCACACCCGCCAGCACTTCTTCGATTCCGGCCTCTTCGGCAATCCGCCGACCCACTTCTTCGTGGTCGCCCGTCAGAAGTACCACCCCTCGTCCCATCGCGAGCAGGATCTCGACAGCGGCCGCCGAGTCGGGACGCACCATGTCACCGAGGAGGATGCGCCCGGATTCGCCGCCTTCTCCGAGGAGAACCACCTCACCCGGTCCACCGGATTCCAGGCGCCACATCCGTCCGTCCACGAAGCCGGAAATGCCTGTACCGGGCTCCTCCCGGACCTTTTCCCCGGCCGGGAGCGGGATGCCCCGCTCGACAGCCTCGGAGACGATCGCACGAGCGATCGGATGCATGCTGAAACGCTCGAGCCCGGAGGCGACGCGAAGCGTCTCGTCCTCCGCGCGCTTCACGGTCAGCTCTCCCCGGGTGACCGTTCCGGTCTTGTCGAGCGCCACCGTGGTCGTCTCGTCGAGGTCGAGCAGTCCATCTGCGGAACGGAAGACCAGGCCCCGCCGCGCAGCCGCACCGAGGCCGGCAGCGGCCGCCAGCGGGCGGGAAAGAGCGAGCGCGCAGGGACAGGCGACTACGAGCACCGCGATCGTGGCGCTGAGTGCGGTGGCACTGTCGCCTGCCATCAACCAGCCCGCGGCCGTCGCAGCAGCCACGAGCAGGGTGGCAGCCGTGAACCACGGAGCGATCCGGTCGGTCGAGCTGAGGCGGACCGGTCGGTCGGCTGCAGTTCGCAATTCCGCCGCCATCCGCTCGAGGGTCGTCTCGGCGCCGACTCTCGCGACGGATACGGTCAGGGATCCGTCGAGCAGTTCGGATCCGGCGACCACTTCGCTCCCGGCCGATACCGCCACCGGTTCCGCTTCACCCGTGATCAGGGACATGCGAACCGAACCCGTTCCCTCCGCTACGGTGCCATCGGCAGCGAGTTCTTCTCCCGCACCGACGTCGATACGATCGCCCGGTCGGAGATCCGAGGCGGAGACCGTCTCGACGCCGGAGCCGGTGCGCCTTCGCACGGTGGCCGGCACGGACGCCGCGAGCGACATCGCCGCCTCGGCGGCCCTGCGGCGGCTCCGCCCCTCCAGCATCCTGCCCGCCAGCAGCAGCGCGACGAGCATCGCGAGGGAGTCGAGATACGTCTCGTGTCCCGTGACGGTCGCGACCACTCCATGCACGTAGAGCACGGCAATGGCGAGTGCGATCGGCAGGTCCATGTGCAGAACGCGGTTCTTGAGCCCCTGGATCGCACCCGAGAAGAAGGGCTCTGCACACCACAGGGCAACGGGAGTGGCAAGGAGGAGAGTGGACCAGCGAAACAACGCTTCGTAACGCGGTTCCAGGGAGCTGATCCAGCCGAGGTAGATCGGCACCGAGAGCATCATGATGTTCAGTGCGCAGAATACGGCCACTCCCAGCCGGATCAGCAGGCCCCGATCGGGCGCTCCCTCCTCGCCCAGCAGCCGCGGCCGATACCCGAGGGCCGCGATTCTGCCGGCCAGGACACCCAGCGAGACCGTCTCGGGGTCCCATCGCAGACTGGCCCGTCCGGTGGCGTAACTGACGGTCGCCTCCTTCACCCCGGGGGTCGCCTGGAGGAGATGCTCGGTGACCCAGACGCAGGAGGCGCAGCGAAGCCCGTCCACCACGAGGCGGACCTCGGCCGTGCCATCGGCCCGGGTGGTGACGGGGACGGACGCCCATCCACCAGCTGTCGTGCCGGGCCGCGGCGCATACTCCGAGCGTTCCTCGTAGTAGCGTTCGAGGCCCGCACCGTGGATGATCGCGGCCGCCATCTCGCAGCCGAGACAGCAGAAGGTGTCTTCCTCTCCCTCGACAGGAGTACCGCAGTGGGGACAACGGGAGGTGGTCAGCGCGGCTCCGTCTGATACGTGTCTACGACCTGGTCTTCGCCCGAGACGGCAACCCAGATGAGAGCGATGTTCATCAGGATCACGATCAGCATCCCGATGATCAGAGCCGTGGGCCAGACCCTCCGGTCGAACCCGCTCGGCGTAGAATCAGCTTCCGGTCTCGCCAATTGCCGCTCCGCTCTTGAATGTGGGAGAGAGGACTACCGCTTCGTCAGCGGCTTCGACCCGCACCTGGAAGGGAGTCGTCCGCTCCAGCGCGACGGAATTCGGCACCCGGACGATCAGGGGAATCGTGCGCGTCTCCGTCGAGCCCAGTTCCACCGTGTCCGTGAGGACCTCCGCGTCGTCCAGTCCCGACACCGAGATGTCGTACTGGATAGGCTCCGTCGAAGGGTTCTTGTTCGTGATCTTCAGCAGGAACGTGTTCCGCGTGTATCCGTCGGAATCCATCGTGTACAGCGAGCCCGGTGCCCGATTCACCGTGGCCTCGAAAGTCACCCGGTTCGCTGCGAGTATGGCTCCGGCCGCAATGATACCCACGAGGATCGCCGCGTAAAGGATCGTCCTCGGACGCCACCTGCGGACCTTTCGGCCCTCCGATTCCGCGATCGAGCCGTACGCGACGAGTGTCGGGTGGCCCAGCTTCTCCATCACGCTGGTGCAGGCGTCGATGCACCGGGCGCACTGGATGCATTCGAGCTGGTAGCCGTCGCGGATGTCGATGCCCTGCGGACACACGGCCACGCACTTGTTGCAGTCGATGCAGCGACCGTCCAGCGCCGCCTGCCGGCCGGCCGCGCGAGGCTCGCCCCGAGGCTCGTCGTACGTGATGATCAGCGTCTCTTCGTCGGCCAGCACGCTCTGGAATCGGGCATACGGACAGACGTAATTGCAGAACTGCTCCCGGAACCAGGTGAAGTCGAGAAACCAGAAGCCCGTGAATATCGCGACCATCGCGTATTCCACCGGCCCGGCCTGTCCGGTCCACAACTCGCGCGCCCCGGCGAAAATGCTCATGCCCGCCATGGCGAGGAACAGGGAAATGGCCAGAAACACCGACCACTTGGCGATCTTCCGCCATGCGCGATCGAAGCTCCAGCCCTTCGCGTCCCTGCGCTTCCGCGTCAGCCGGTCCCCTTCGATCCAGAGCTCGACCGGTCGGATCCAGGACTCGAGAAACACGGTCTGAGGACAGGCGTAGCCGCACCAGATTCGACCGAAGACGGCCGTGAAGAAGAACAGCGAGAAGGCGGCGAACCAGAGGACCAGCAGAAGGAAGATCGTGTCCGACGCGGTGAAGATGTTACCGAACAGGTAGACCGTGCGCGCCGGCACATCGACCCGGAAGGCCGGGTGCCCGTTGATCGTGATCCACGGGGTGACGAGAAGGAGCAGGTGCAGCCCGAGAAAGGTCCAGCGCCGGATCGTCATGAACCGGCCCTGAATCGACTGCGGGTAGACCCACTCCCGCGTATTCGAGAATCCCAGCACGTCTATACCTCACGCCGGCGAGCCGGCCGCCCGGCCGCAGAACGCCGGGTACGGACCTTACTCGCCGACCAGTTCGGCGTTCTTCGAAAGGACGTAGGCCGCGACCTGGTTGACCTTCTCGGGACCGAGAATCGGACCCCAGGTGAGCATTCCCTTCTCGGGAACGCCCTCCATGATGATCCGGATCACGTCCTCGGGCTCGCCGCCATGAATCCACTCGTTATCATTCAGGGCTACCCCGATGCCGCCCTCGAGGTCTCCCCCGTGACACATGAGGCAGTTCTGAACGTAGATCTCCTGGCCGGCTGCGACCGCTTCGGGTGTGATCGCGAACGAGACCTCGGCCATCGCCTGCTCCGGCCAGCGGACCTCGGCGGCCTGCATTTCGGCCGCCAGCCTTCCTTCCTGCGACCGATCCGAAATGAAGTGGTACCAGACTCCGTACCCGAATGCCCAGATCACCGTGAACCACAGAAGCCCCAGCCACCAGTCCGGAAGCGGATTGTCGTATTCTTCGATCCCGTCCGCTTCGTCCGCGTGGCCGAGAATACGATTCGTATCTTTGCTCAAAGGTCGATTCCCTCCTCGAAGGGCAGCATGGCCGCTTCGTCCCACATCTGCTTGTTCGCGGGATTGTAGGCGTACCAGATCCAGCCGAAGTAGGCGACCATGAACAGGATCGTCATGACGGCCGCCATCCAGCCGAGTCCGATCGACTCCCGTGCCTGCTCGATCAAAGGATGCATCAGTACTCCACTCCCTGCGCTTCCAGCTCCGCTCTTCCCTCGACGCCCAGACGCTGCAAATAGGCGATCAGGGCAACGATCGACCGGTCGGGCGTCGTTTCGATACCGGCAGTCGCGAGGCGGGCCACGATCTCCGCCCCCTGCTCGGCCAGGCTTTCCTCCACACCGGCGACGTCCTCATCGGTGTACGGCGTTCCAGTCTTGCGCAACGCGATCACCGAGGCCCGGACATCCGCGGGATCGATACGATTCTCCAGCAGCCAGGGATACGGGGGCATCACGCTGCCGGGCGTCGTCGAGCGCGGATCCCGCATGTGCTCGTAGTGCCAGGCGTCCGGATACTTGTTTCCCAACCTGTGCAGATCCGGACCGATCCGCCGGGACCCCAGCTGAAACGGTCTGTCGTACTGATACTCCCACGCGCGTGACCAGGGTCCATACCTGAGGATCTCTGCTCGCATCGGCCGAACCCATTGCGAATGGCAGAGATAGCAGCCCTCGGACACATATATGTCGCGCCCCGCGACCTCGAGCGGCGTGTACGGGGTGATCGCCTCCGAATGCTCCGTTCCCGCCGGCGTGAACATCGGGACGATCTCCACGATGCCGCCGATCAGGATGGCGACCGTGGCGGCGACGGCGAAGAGAGCCGCGTTACTCTCGAACACCCGTCGATGAAACTGGCCGTATTTCTTCTCGGAGCCGTGGTCCATTCCGTTGTCCGTCATCTTGCCCCCCGATCAGTTGGCCGGGACGGCCGCCGGAGCGTCCGCCGTGACCCGCTCGGGTCCACGAATGGTCTTGAACACGTTGATCAGCATCATCACCGCGCCCACGAAGTAGAGCGTGCCTCCGAGCAGTCGCAGCCAGTAGAACGGCTCGAGCCGGTGCACGATGTCGATGAAGATCGGGTTGGCCAGCTGGCCGGCGTCGTTGACCGCACGCCACTGTAGCCCTTCCATCAGTCCGGCCGCCCACATCGCCACGGTGTAGATCACGATTCCGATCGTGGCGAGCCAGAAGTGTTGGGTGACCATCTTCGGATAGGCCACCTCCCGATTCCACAGTCGCGGCAGCAGCCAGTAGAGCACGGCGAAGGTCAGCATCCCGTTCCAGCCCAGCGCCCCGGAATGCACGTGGCCCACGACCCAGTTCGTGAAGTGAGCCAGGCCGTTGACCGAGCGAATCGACATCATCGGCCCTTCGAAGGTGCTCATCCCGTAGAAGGTCACGCCCACGACCATGAACTTCAGGATCGGATCGGTCCTGAGCTTGTGCCACGCTCCCTTCAGCGTCAGCAGCCCGTTCAGCATTCCGCCCCATGACGGGGCCAGAAGCATGATGCTGAATACCATTCCGAGCGTCTGCGCCCAGTCGGGCAGGCCGGAGTACAGCAGATGGTGCGGGCCGGCCCAGATGTACAGGAAGATCAGGCCCCAGAAGTGAATGATCGACAGGCGGTAGCTGTAGATCGGTCGGTCCGCCGCCTTGGGCAGGTAGTAGTACATCAGTCCGAGGAAGGGCGTCGTGAGGAAGAAGCCCACCGCGTTGTGTCCGTACCACCACTGCACCAGCGCATCGGTCATCCCGGAGTAGATCGGGTACGAGCGCAGGAAGGTCGCCGGCATCGCCAGGTTGTTGACAATGTGAAGCACCGCGATCGTGATCACGAACGACATGTAGAACCAGATCGCGACGTAAATGTGCTTGACATTCCGGATCGCGAGCGTGCCGAAGAAGTTGATCGCGAACACGACCCAGATCAGCGTCACGGCGACATCGATCGGCCAGATCAGTTCCGCGTATTCGCGGGACTGGGTGATTCCGAGCGGGTAGGTGATCGCAGCCGAGACGATGATCAGCTGCCACCCCCAGAAGTGAATCTTCGAAAGCTTGTCGCTCCACATCCGCGTCTTCAGCAGGCGCTGCATCGAGTGGTAGATGCCGGTGAAGCAGATGTTGCCGGCGAAGGCGAAGATCACCGCATTGGTGTGGAGCGGACGGAGCCGACCGAAGGTCGTCCACGGCAAGCCGAGATTCGCGGGCCACCAGGCCAGCTGGAGGGCGATGATCACCCCGACCAGCATCCCGACGACGCCCCAGATCACGGTTGCCAGAAAGAACTTGCGGACGATGTCGTCATCGTAGTCGACGACGGTCAGGCCGGCCGGAGCGGCCGTTGCCGAGAGCCTGCTTTCCACGTGGTACCCCGCAGTTTCGCTGGTTGAGATGACCGTGGTACGGGCGTATCCTTACGACAGGACCGGGGGAGAGCAACCCCCGCGTCGCGAACGCTCTCCCGGGACCGTCGGGGTCCTGGAAAGTCGATCGACAGAATGTTCCAGCTCATTGCAGGTGCCGGCGTCGCCGGACTGGTGGGGAGTCTCCATTGCATTGGCATGTGCGGCGCCTTCGCCGTGGCCTGCGGGGGAAGCGCTCGCCAGTCGGTGTTCTGGCACGCCGGACGGCTTACCACCTACGCGATTCTCGGGGCGCTCGCGGGAGCCTTCGGTGCCGCGATTCCAGGCCCCGGCTGGGTAGCCGGAGCCATCTCCACGGCTCTCATCGTCTGGTTCGCCCTCGTCCTGGCCGGAGTTCTACCCGAACCGAAGATCCGGATTCCGGGAGTGCAGGAAGCGGCGAGCCGGCTGATCTCGAGGCCCGAGGCCGGCGCTCGCTATCTGTTCGGGCTGGCCAACGGTCTGCTCCCCTGCGGTCTCGTATACGCCACGCTCGCCATACCCGTGGCGATCGGCGATCCACTCGGCGGGGCGCTCGCGATGGGACTCTTCGGGCTCGGGACCGTTCCCGCTCTCGCCGCCGTCACGTTCGGGCTCCGAAAGGCGGCCCTGCAGGACATGCGGGTCCGAAGGCTGCTGGCAGCCGCCGTGCTGCTCGCCGGGCTCTGGTCGATCGGAATGCGACAGGGACTGATCGGTGGAGGCCACATGATGGAGCACGGCTCCCACGAGGGCGACATGCCCGCGATGGAGCACGAAAGTCACGAAACCGAGATGCCGGCGATGCAGCCTGAGAGCCCGCCAGGCGAGAACGCGAGTCGGCATCCGAACGAGTGATGCGGCGGTTGCTCCGGCTGGCCCCGCAGCCCGCGCGCCGCCAATTTGTGATCGGTCATGTGAGCCGTGAAACGTCAACCCGGAACGGAGAACAGAATGGCCTTCTACACCTGCGAAGTCTGCGGCATGAGCGTCGGAACGATGACCTGCGGCAAGTGCGGCAAGGAGCTTGTGCACGAGACGCTGACGAAGGACGACGGCGGATCAGTGGCAGTCGCGAAGTGCCCCGACGGACACGGCATGATCAAGTCGCCCCAGTGCTGCGGCACCGACATGACCTGCGCGATCTGACACGCTTCGGGTCGAAGTCGGACTGGCTCCTCGACTTTCGACCTCCCATTCGCTATAATGCGGAGGCCCGGTAAAGTGCCGGGTAAGGTGCGCTACAGTTTCAGGACGTGGTTTTCGGGAGACCTGTTCGAACTGGTCTCCCGTTTTTTGTAGCGGTAGTGCACAGCCCTGTGCGGGGGCGAATTCGCCGCACGTGTGTCAGGCGGTCGGACGGTACGGATCAACCGGACTCCGACTACGACCTACTTAAGGAGCAGTATTGATGCGTACCAAAGGGACAGTGAAGTGGTTCAGCGATGAGAAGGGCTTCGGCTTCATCACGCTGGAGGAAGGCGGCAAGGACTGTTTCGTCCATCATTCCGCCATCCAGGGCGAGGGATTCAAGTCGCTGAAAGAGGGAGACGTCGTCGAGTTCGACATGGTGCAGGGCCAGAAGGGCCCGGCCGCGGAGAACGTCGCGCGCGTCGACTGACTTCACTGGCTGACCAGCCTGAGAGGGCCGCTCCGGTTTCGGAGCGGCCCTTTCTATTT
>CBDTXM010000020.1:0-28295 GCA_965364445.1 uncultured bacterium
TATACTGAGAGGTCCTCAATCGACTTGTCGAACAAGGCGATTGCACGCCCGCAGTTCCCGTCTTCCAGCCGTACGATTTGCGCACGGAGCCAGTCGATGTAGAAAGAATGGAGCCAACCTCCGGGAATGAACGCATCCATCTCCTCGACGCGCCGCAGAGATTCACGTGCCTCGTCGAGTTCATCCCGCTCCACGTGGATACGTGCTGCGGCCAGGTCCACAGCGTGGCTGTACGGTGGCTCGACCCGGGACCGCAGCGCCTCGATCTCCTCGAGCGCCGCAAGTCCTCGCCCACCCTCCACAGCAAAAGGAGCATACGGCTGGTGCGGCACACTCATTACCGCCGTGACGGCGATTCCGCCTTCCATCGCCGCATCCGTCATCCGTCGATGCAGTTCCTCGACCCGATGGAACCGGCCCGTCTCGTATGCCAGGGTCTGCTGCGAGGCCAGCAACCAGAGATCATTGAAAGTGGACTCCGAATCTCTCGGAAAGCGGGCAAGATCACCCGATGCTTCCGCGAATCGGCCGCTCCTCAGGTCGAGTGCGAACAGCATTCGCTCGGCGCTCCCGTCTCCGGGTGCCAGGAGTAGTGCTCGTTTCAGCTCGTCGCGTGCTTCCTCCAAGCGCCCCGTCGCCGCGAGGAGCGTAGCGGCTCCGGTGTAGGCTGAGGAGGAGGACGGCCATCGATCCTGGGCAAGTGCGAAGTATGCGAGCGCGCTGTCGGCCGCCCCTGTACGAATGAACGCCACGGCGATGTCCGACAGGGCGGACGGGTCCGACGGATCGATGGCGATCACCTCCCGGAGGGCTTCGATCTGCCCCTCCCGGTCTCCGGCGTCCCGAAGCGTCTCGCTCAGGTAACGCCAGGGACCGGGATCCTCGGGATACAGCTCAGCCCAGTATTCCAGGGTGCGGACCGCCCCTTCGACGTCCTGTTCCACTACCTCCTGATAGAACGCCTGCTGGTACAGGCGTTCCCTCTCCGAGAGCTTGTAGCTGCGCCGCATGGCCTCGCCCAACATCTCCAGCGCCACATCCTGATCCCCAAAATACCACGACATTATGCCCGCAGAGGCGAGCAGCTCCGCGGATGTCGGATCCTGCTCCAGAGCACGTTCGAATCCGTCGAGACACGCCTCGTACCTGGGGATGTACGATAGGCAGTGAACGAGCGCCAAGACATACAGGCGGAATGCCTCGGGAGAAGCCGTAACCAGCTCCGAAACCGGGAGATCCAGCGCCTTCTCGATCTGCCATTCGGGCACCCCCAGGTCGCGACGCAGGTCGATCGACAGCTGATCGACGATCTCCAGGGGATCGACGGAACGGTACGACCGTGTTGCGACCATGCGGGAGTTGTGCGTGTCGTACAGACGGGTATCGACCAGGAGAGTATCTTCATTTCTTCGAAATTGGCCGGCCAGGAACCGGTCGACTCCGGATCGCTCCGCCACGTCACGGAGCAGCGACAGCGGAACCGCTTCGTAGGGCGGGGCGTAGCCTTCCAGATCCAGACTTCTGACTGCAGACCCGGATTGTTCAGCGGGGCCCATGACGCGAACGAAGGCGTCCTGCCCGAGGTCCCGGCCGACGGCCACGGGGATCCCGAAGCTCAGCCAGTCGAGTTCCGGGTCGCCCGACTCGTTGTCGAATCCGACGATCTGAACCTTGCGAACCATCGATTCCTTGGGAACCGCTCGTTCGACCCGGTTGCCTTCCTCGTCCTCCAGCACCTTCGTCGTCGTGGCGGCACCCAGCTCTTCGCCGCCGAACGTGGAGCCGAGAACCAGGGCGGCGACCACCAGGTTCGCGAGGGTCACGGTGAAGTCCGCGCTGGACCACCCGTCGGGGCCCGGCGCGCCGTGCCGCCAGGCGAGCCACGCGACGGACGGGAGAAGAAGCAGGAGCAGCGTGACCACGAAACTCGAGATGGTGGGTGACAGCGCGTACTGCCGGACCGCCCAGTCCACGAATTCGAGCAGCGCCCAGGAACTCAGCAGGTACAGACCGACGATCTGGGGAACCCGCCGCTGCCAGATCCGGGTCAGGACGGGCGGCTGTGTCGGCTCCCCGGCCGAAGCCCCGGCGAAAGCGGGATCGAGCAGGACCCGGTACACCTGCACGGGTCTCTGGAGGTTCTTGACCGAATGCGGGCCCAGGTTCTCGAAGCCCAGCTTCACCTTGCTGTGCACCTGGTTGTAGGCGCTATCGGAGACCAGTATCCCGCCCGGGTCGGCCAGCGACTCGATCCGGGCCGCCACGTTGACGCCGTCCCCGAAGATGTCCCCGTCTCGGACGACGATGTCCCCGACGTTGATCCCGATGCGGAACTGGATCTGACGGTCCCTCGGGGTATCGGCTTCGCGCTCCGCCATCGCGCGCTGGATGTCGGCCGCGCATTCCACGGCATCGACGGAGCTGGCGAATTCGGCCAGCAGTCCGTCTCCCGTACCCTTCACGACTCTGCCGTGGTGCCGTTCGATGGCGGGATCGATCAGCTCGGCCCGCAGGGACTCCTGGCGCGCCAGGGTGTCAGCCTCGTCCGACTCCACGAGCCGGGAGAAGCCGACCATGTCGAGCGCGAAGATCGCGGCGAGCCTGCGTTCCATCCATGCCTCCAGGGACCGGCCGGCGGACAAGGAATCTCTGTTGATGCGTGAGAGCCAGCTGATTGTACGGGGTGCCCCCGCGTGTAGCGACTCCCCGGGTACCGGTGTTCAGATCGCGGGCCGGGCCTCGTAGCCGGTTTCCTCGACGATTGCCACGAGCGTCTCGGGGTCCAGCGCCTCTCCCTCGATCGTCGCCCCGCCGGGCTCGAGTCTGACCGTGACGGCGGTCACGCCGTCGACGGCTTCCAGCGCCTTCTGCACCCTGGCGGTGCAGTGGTCACAGCTCATGCCCTCAATGGACAATTCGATCCGAGACATCTGGTGAGCCTCCTCTCTCGCTTGGTCATCAGTTCTCACCGAGGGCCCAATCAGCCCTCTCACCCCGCTCACCGGGCGCGAGCGAGCAGCTCCTCGGCCACACGATCGGAGTCGAGGCCCGCTGCGCGCCAGAGGACGAGCAGGTGATAGAGCAGATCGGCCGATTCCTCGGCCAGCCGGTCCGGTTCCGCCACGGCAGACAGCGCGGTCTCCGCGGCTTCCTCGGCCACCTTCTGTGCTACACGAAGCACGCCTGCCTGCAGCAGGCCGCTCGTATATGACCCGGCAGGACGCTCGAGGTCTCGCTGCTCGATCACGCGAGCGAGACCGACCAGTACCGACGCCAGGGTCGTTCGATCCGGCAGTGGACCTGCCCCCGGCGCGTCGAAACAGCTGCGGGTCCCGTTGTGACAGGCGGGCCCCTGCGGGCAGGCCCGAACCAGGACCGCATCGGAATCGCAGTCTGCCGAGATCGACTCCAGGTGCAGGGTGTTGCCCGATGTCTCACCCTTTTCCCATAGCCGCTTCCGCGACCGGGAATAGAAGGTCACCTTGCCGCTGTCGAGCGTTTGCTCGAGTGCTTCCCGGTTCATCCAGCCGAGCATCAGGACCGAGCCGTCCTCCGCGTCCTGCACAATGGCGGGAACGAGCCCCGAGTCGGGGTCGAAACGGATCGCGTTCACGTCGAAATCAATCACCACTCTCAGCTCCGTTCGTGACCGGACGCACGGGTATGCCATGGGTCGCAAGTTGCCGCTTCAGATCCGGGATCCCGATCTCGCCGAAGTGAAACAGCGACGCCGCGAGCGCCGCCGAGGCTCCTGCCTCGAAGGCCTCGATGAAGTGGGATGTCCGGCCAGCACCTCCCGACGCGATCACCGGGATCGACACGCTCCCGCATATCGCACGCAGGAGATCTAGATCGAAGCCGGACTTCGTGCCGTCGCGGTCCATGGAAGTGAGGAGGATTTCTCCGGCGCCTCTGCGTTCCACTTCGATCGCCCATTCCACCGCGTCGCGTCGCGTGCCGGCCGTGCCCGCCCGGACCCTGACGCCCCATCCGTCGGAACCGTCCCGGCGCGCGTCGATCGCTACGACCACGGCCTGTGAGCCGAACCGGTCCGCGGCTTCGGTGATCAACTCGGGCCGCGCAGCCGCGGCCGTATTGATCCCGATCTTGTCCGCGCCCGCGTGCAACACATCGCGCATCTGCTCCACGCTCGAGAGACCGCCGCCGACCGTGAACGGTATGAACAGATCGCGTGCCACCCTCTCAGCGAGGTGGACGGCCGTGCGCTCCGCCCGACGGGTCGCCGTGATGTCGAGAAACACGAGCTCGTCGGCGCCTTGCGCCGCGTAGAGCGCGCCCAGCTCGGCCGGGTCGCCCGCGTCCCGGAGCTGCTCGAACCGGACCCCCTTCACGACGCGCCCCTCCCTGACATCCAGGCAGGGCACGATGCGTCGCTTCAGCACGCGGCCTCCAGAGCTTCTCGCAGACTGAGGCGCCCGTGGTAGAGCGCACTCCCGATCACGGCCCCGGATGCGCCGGCGTCACGCAGGGCCCGAATGTCCCCGGTTGAGCTGACACCCCCGGCCGCGATCACGCGAAAGCCGGAT
The DNA here is from genome assembly GCA_965364445.1 of uncultured bacterium. Taxonomy (GTDB): domain Bacteria; phylum Gemmatimonadota; class Gemmatimonadetes; order Palauibacterales; family Palauibacteraceae; genus Carthagonibacter. Next base: position 4,548 of record CBDTXM010000020.1, read on the forward strand.
TCCACCAACTGCCGGGTTCCGACCCGATCGACCGAAGTCAGCGTACCGTCACGGCGCGTGTCGGTGTAGAGAACGGTATCGATCCCGCTCGAACGCAGCAGGACCGAGATGGACTCGACGTCCTCGCCCGACCGGGTGAGCCAGCCCTCCTGCAGCACCATCCCGTCCCGCACATCGACCGCCGCCGCGATACGGTCCGGACCGTATCGTTCTGCGAGCTCCGCGGGCCATTCCAGACCCGAGACGGCGGCCGTCCCGAGAAGCAGCCGGTGCACTCCGGACTCCAGGTAATCGAGCGCCTGCTGCTTCGTCCGAATGCCACCGCCCACCTGCACGGGCCCACCGAAGGCGTCCAGGATTCGTCCGATCAACTCCTGGTGTGCGGGCCGACCCTGTTTCGCTCCGCCCAGGTCGACCACATGCAGTGCCTTCGCGCCCTCGTCCGCGAAATCGCGTGCGAGGGTTACCGGGTCGGCCGAGAAGCGGGTGACCCGATCGAAGTCACCCTGCTCGAGCCGGACACAGGTACCATCCAGCAGGTCGATGGCGGGATAGACGATCATTCGGAGTCTCCGGCGTGGCAGAAGTTCGCGAGAACTCTGAGACCGGCAGGCCCCGACTTCTCGGGATGGAACTGCACGGCCACCCTCTGGCCGTTCCGCACGGCGGCCGGAAAGGACTCCCCGTAGTCCACCTCGGCGATGACCCGCTCCGCAGGCGTGTCTACCCGATACGAATGGAGGAAATAGAAGTGCTCCATGCGTTCCAGTCCTTCGAACAGAGGATCTTCCGCGAGCTCCGTCTCGTTCCACCCGATGTGCGGGAGAGGCAGCGCAAACCCCGGGTCTGCGCTGCCGATCCGCCGGGTAACGCCGGAGAGAATGCCCAGGCAGGGAACACGTCCGGCACCCTCTTCCGAACTCTGCGTGAACAGCTGAAGTCCGAGACAGATTCCCAGCATCGGCAGCTGCGTCTGGCGCAGCGGCTCGACCAGTCCTCGGGACTCGAGCTCGCGCATGGCGGTCGCGGCGGCTCCCACCCCCGGAAGGATGATGGCCGTGGCGCCGTCGAGATGTGTCGCCGCAGATGCGCGCTTCCAGGACAGACCCAGCCGCTCCAACGCGAATTCCACGCTTCTCAGGTTCCCGGCGCCGTAGTCGACGAGCGCGATCACAGGATGCCCTTGGTCGAAGGAATCCGGTCCTCGAACCGGGAGTCTGTCTCGATCGCAGCCCTCAGCGCCCGCCCGAGTGCCTTGAAGATCGCCTCGATCCTGTGGTGGTCGTTCCGGCCGTACTCGACCCTGACGTGGATGTTGGCTCCCAGGGTCTGCGCCAGACCCCGCACGAAGTCCTCGACCAGCTCGGTCGGCAGCTCGCCGACGGCCTCCCGGGTGAATTCGGCCTCGAAGACGACGAACGGTCGCCCGCCGAGATCCAGTACCACCCGGGCCAGAGCCTCGTCCATCGGGACGTAGAAGCCGTATCGGCGGATCCCGCGCCGCTCCCCCAGGGCATCGGCGAGAGCCGATCCGAGGACGAGTCCCACGTCCTCGACCGTGTGGTGCTCGTCGACCTGGAGATCGCCATCTGCCGCGATTGTCGCATCGAGGCCCGCGTTGCGGGCTAGAAGCTCCAGCATGTGGTCGAAGAACCCCACACCCGTCCGGATCGTGGTTCGGCCAGAGCCGTCCAGATTCACCTGCACGGATATGCTCGTCTCCCGTGTGGTCCGGTCCGCCGACCCTGTTCGGCTCATCGGTCACCTCGCGTCTGCGCGTCCATGCGGTCGAGCGGAATCGAGCCCACCGGCCGGCGGGCTTCGAAGACCGTGAGTCGATCCCAGCCCGCACGCGAGGCACGCTCCATCCCGGCGGCGATTCCCTGGGTGAAGTGCTCCGGCGCGTGCGAGTCGGAACCGAGCGTGAGAAATGGGACGCCTTCTTCGCGCGCCCACGCGAGAACCGGCTCGTCCGGGTAGGGAGCGCGCGGCAATTGGGCGCACCCGGAGGTGTTCACTTCCATCCCGAGACCTGCGCGGGCCATCCCGGCCAGCACCGACCGGATCGACGCCTCCAATGAGGCGGGCTCGAATTCTCCATACACCTTGTGGCCATATCGCTTGACCAGGTCGAAGTGAGCCACCGCATCGAACGCAGCCCAATCCACCAGCTCGTGGAGCGCTTCGAAGTACCTACCGTACGCTGCTTCCAGGGGCCGGTCCAGGAAGAACTCCCGTGCATCCGGACCCGACACGTCGATGCCATCCACGTCGTGGAGCGACCCGAGAATGAAGTCGAACGGAAGCGACTCGGCGAGGCGCGCCAGCGGCTCCGTCCACTCCGGCCGGAAGGCGAATTCGGCCCCGAACCGGATCGCCAGCTCCGGAAACCTGCCACGCGCCTCCACAACGGACGCATGCACGCGTTCGAATCGCCGGACCGCTTCCTCGAAGTCCACGACCCAGTTCCCGTCGTCCCGGAGAAACTCCACGTGATTCGTGACGCAGATCTCCCTGAATCCCTGGCGCCAGGCCGCTTCGCAGTGCTCGATGAGCGGACGTTCGGCATCGGAGGAATGCTCGTCGTGAAAGTGATAGTTCATCATGCGGACAGCTCCTGGCGCAGAGCGGTGAGGAATGCGTCGTTTTCGGCCGGTGTTCCCACCGTGACCCGCAGCGCGCCCTCGAGCCCGGGCATGTCACTTCGGTCACGCACCACGACACCGTGCTCTCGGGTGAGTCGCGACTGGACGCGGGAGGCGTCCGCTACGAAGAAGCAGAGGAAGTTGGCATCCGAGGGCAGCGAGCGAATCCCGAGTCCGCTGAGACCTTCCGTCAAACGATCCCGCTCGGCGGAGATCCTCGCGATCCGCTCCTCGACCAGAGACGCACGGTCCAGCGCCTCGAGCGCAGCGCGGGCAGCGAGAGCCGACAGGGGATAGGGAAGGCCCACGCGGTCCATGGCATCAACGAGCTCGGGCGAGCCGACCAGGTAGCCGACCCTGGCGCCGGCCAGTCCCCATGCCTTGGAGAGGGTCCGGATGACCACGAGTCGCTCGAACGGGCCCGTGCCTCCCGCCTCTCGCGCGAGCGAGAAGCCTTCACCGGCGAATTCCACGTAGGCTTCGTCCACGGCCAGGATGCCATCGATGCTCTCCAGGAGCTCGAGAATCCGTTCTCTCGACAGCAGGTTTCCGGTCGGATTGTTGGGCGAACAGAGGATGCAGAGGTTTGCCCCCCGACTGGCCTCCCGGGCCGCGACCGGATCCAGATCGAAGGCCGCGTCGAGGCGGAATTCCTTCGCGGCGCCCGCCTGGGCCCGCACACGCTGGGCATACACGCCGTAGCTGGGGGAGGGGATCGCCACCGGCGCTCCCGGTTCCGTCACGGTTCGCACCAGGAGGTCGATCGCCGCGTCCGAGCCGTTGCCCAGCCACAGCCGAGACGGCTCGACCTGCAAGCGTGCGGCGAGGGCGCTCCGCAGTTCCCGATTGGCCGGGTCCGGATATCGATGCAGCTTCGCAGCGTCGTCCGCGACGGGACTGCCGAAGGAATTCTCGTTGGCGTCGAGCAGGATTCCTCCCGAATGCTCCGATCGCGCGGTGACGTATGCCGCGACGTCCGCCACGTGCGGCCGCACGAGCTCGCGGATCCCGCTCACTGGACCACCGGCCGGCTGTCCGGGAACCGTGCCCCGATCGAGGCGGCATGCGCCGGCAGCCCCTCCCAGAGTGCCAGGGTTTCGATCGTCGGACCGAGGTTCTCGAGCCCCTCCCGGCTCAGCTCCTGGACCTGCAGCCAGCGGCCGAAATCGGCCACGCCGAGTCCGGAGCAGGCCCGCGCACGACGCCGGGTGGGCAGGACGTGATTGGTCCCGCTCGCGTAGTCACCGGCGGCCACGGGGGTCCACGGTCCGAGGAACACGGAACCCGCGTGACGAACCGAGGCCAGATCCCGCCGTGGCTCCCGGCGCAGGACCACCAGGTGTTCGCCCGCGAGCCGATTCACCCAATCTGCCCCCGCCGCGTCGGATTCCGCGCAGAGAATCGCCGATCTGGCCAGGCTCTCCCTGGCTGCCGCTGCCGGTCCTCCGGCTCCGATCTCGTTCGTACCGGTCGCTTCGAGCACGTCGAGCGCCTGCCGCACTTCCGCCACCGTCGCCCCGGCCCGCTGCGCGAGCGTCTCGCCGGCCCGATCGTCGACATCGGAGAACACACAGGCCGAGATCGAGTCGGGCCCGTGTTCGCACTGTGCTACCAGTTCCGCCGCCACGAGCCGTGGATCGGCGGTCGAGTCCGCCCACACGACGACCTCGGAAGGGCCGGCGGGAAGGTCGATCTGGACATCGGCGAAGAGCGCGAGCTTGGCTTCGTTCACCCACGCGCTGCCCGGTCCGAAGATCTTGTCGACCGCCCGGATCGATTCCGTGCCGAGGGCCATGGCAGCGATCGCCTGCGCTCCACCCACGGCGAACAGCTCATCGACATCGAGCAGCGCGCAGGCGGCCATCACCGACTCTGGAGGAACGCCGTCCGATCCCGCGGGACAGCACAGGGCGATTTCGCGCACGCCCGCGAGACGTGCGGGAATCACGGACATGAGCACGCTGGACGGGTACGCCGCCCGACCTCCCGGCGCGTAGACGCCGATGCGATCGATCGGACGGAATTCCCGCCAGGCCGTGACTCCGGTCATGACCTCCACGGCGGGTTCATCGTGGATCTGTGCTTCGTGAAAGCGCCGGATATTGCTCGCAGCGACCGTCAGGGCCGCCCGACGATCCTCGGGCAGTCCGGCGAGCGCCGCCTCGCAGACCGCCCGAGGAACCCGCAGCGAAGTCGGCCGGCCGCCCTCGTACCGCTCGGCGAGATCCAGCAGGGCGGCGTCACCCTCCTTCCGGACTCGGTCGATGATCTCCAGCACGGACCGACGGATGTTCCGGTCGGCGTCGGTCCGTCCATCGGCACGGACCCAGGCCTCCGCGGACTCGCCGGCAAGGATGGGAATCGGACTCTGGCGGAAGCCGCTCATCGCATCACCTTCTCCACCGGCAACACGAGGATCTCGGTGGCTCCGGCCTCCTTGAGTCTCTCCATCGCTTCCCAGAACACCTCCTCCTGGGCCGCGGCGTGCACCGCGACCATACCGCTGTCGGCGAGCGGAACGACGGTGGGGCTCCGCATGCCGGGCAGAATCTCCCTGATTCGCGGCAGCGCTTCGCGGGGGGCGTTGAGGGTCACGTACTTGAGGCGACGTGCGGTGAGCAGCCCGTCGAGTCGGACCCGGAGCCGGTGGACGAGTGCGGACCGCTCGGTGCTGCCGGCCAGGCCGGGATTCGCCACCAGCCACGCCTCGGAGTCCCACAGGTCGCCGATCCGACGCAGGTCGTGGATCCGCAGGGTCGTGCCCGTGGATACCAGGTCGCAGATCGCGTCGGCGACATCCAGGGCCGGCGCGATCTCCGCGCCCCCGGCCAGCTCCACGATCTCGGCTCCGATGCCTTCCTCCTCCAGGTATCGAGCCAGGGACACCGGGTGGGTCGTGGCGATCCGGGCGCCCTCGAGATCGGATGGCGACCGCATCGAGGCAGTGGCGGGGACCGCCAGCGTCAGCGTGCAGAATCCGAATCCGAGCGGGACCAGCCGGTCGAGCTCCGCCCGTTTCTCATGTATGACGTTGAGTCCCACGATCCCCAGGTCGGCGACTCCGTCCGCCACGTACTCGGGAATGTCGTCGTCTCGCAGAAAGAGGAGCTCGACATCGAAATTCCGGCACCGGGTGAACAGGCGTCTCTCGTGATCTTCGAACTCGAGACCGATGTCCTTGAGCAGCTCCAGGCTGTAGCCGGTCAACCGACCGTTGCTCTGGACCGCGATTCTGAGGCTCTCGCCGTTCCTGCGGGGCATCTGTCGCTCCTGTGATCGTCTCGTATCGCGCCGCACCGGTACGGGCACAAAAAAAGCGCCCGCTGCGGAAGCGGGCGCCTTCTGGCTGTCTGGTCGCATCTGCGGCTCAGCTCACGGGCACACGCCTCCGGATCCACGCGTCGCGTGGTGCAGATGATGGTCGTGTCCGAATCGCCAGCCGTTCATGCCCCATTCCTATCGCGTGTCGGTCCGAGAGTCAACCGCCCGATCTCCGGGAACGTTCGTCTCAGATGGATCGCACGCCGGCATAGCGAACCCCTGCGAGGTCGGCGGTCTCTCGATGCCACGTCGAGAGATCGCGCCGGTCGAAATCTGCGAGCGCCGAGTGTCCGCAGGCCCGGGCGAGCACCTGCATGAGCTCAACGGACGACTCGAGGAAGCGGGCCAGTTGCCGGGCCGACGTTTCGATCGCGAGCCGGGCGCGCAGGGACTCTTTCTGTGTCGCGATCCCCACCGGGCAGTTGTTCGTGTGACAGGCCCGCATGGCCAGACAGCCGATCGCCTGGAGCGCCGAGTTGGCGATCGCGATTCCATCGGCGCCGAGGGCGAGTGCCTTCACGAAGTCCGATTCGGTCCTCAGTCCGCCGGTCACGATCAGTGTCACGTCGCTGGCGCCACGTGCATCGAGATGCTTCCGAGCGCGAGCCAGCGCTGGAATCGTCGGCACCGAGATGTTGTTGCGGAACACGTCCGGAGCGGCCCCGGTCGCGCCGCCGCGGCCGTCCAGGATGATGTAATCGACGCCGACTTCCAGCGCGAAGTCCAGGTCCTCTTCGATGTGCTGAGCGGACATCTTGAATCCGATCGGGATGCCCCCGGTCGCGTCCCTCACTTCGTCGGCCACCGCGGCGAAATCCCCCGGCGTCTCGAGATCAGGGAACCGAGCGGGGCTCACCGCGTCCTGACCTTCCGAGATCCCGCGGACTTCCGCGATCTGAGCCGTGACCTTGTGACCCGGCAGATGGCCGCCGGTGCCCGTCTTGGCGCCCTGACCGGCCTTGAAGTGGAACGCCTGGCACAGCTTCACCTTGTCCAGGTCCCAGCCGAATCGACCGGACGCCAGCTCGTAGAGGTACCGACTGTTCTCCGCCTGCTCCTCGGGCAGCATGCCCCCTTCGCCCGAGCAGATCCCCGTTCCCGCCAGTTCGGCTCCGCGAGAGAGTGCCGTCTTGGCCTCGGCGCTGAGGGCACCGAAACTCATGTCGCTGACGAAGATGGGAATCTCGAACCGAAGCGGCCGCGCTGCCCGGGGTCCAAGGACCAGCTCGGTCTGGACTTCGGCGTCATCGGCCAGGGGCCGGCGCGCCAGTTGTGCAGTCAGGAGCTGGAGGTGATCCCACCGGGGAAGCTCGGTGAGGGGCACGCCCATCGCCGACACGGGCCCGTGGTGTCCCGTTCGCGACAGGCCCTCGCGGGCCAGTTGCCGCACGTGGCGATTGAACGGCTCCTCGGGGGTACCATGGATGTCATCGTAGAGACCGAGGTATTCGTCGCGGCGATACGGCTGCGGGTGCTCCTCGGCCCAGGCCTGTATCTCGGCCGCGTCCACGGAGACGGTGTCGGCGTCGGTGTCGATCCATGCCGAGAACCGGTGCAACGTCTCTTCGTTCTCGTATTCGCTCGCCCCCGAGTCGATCCGGTAGTCCCAGAAGTGCAATCCGCAGATGAGATTCTCCCCTTCGACGTGGCCGTCCGAGAGAAGGGCCCCCCGGTGCAGACAGCGGCCATACAGAACGGAGACCCGGTCATCGAACCGGACGACAACGAGGTCCACTTCTCCGACCCGGGCGTATGCCGGCACCCGGTCGTCCAGTTCGCTCCAGATCGCCACGACCTCAGGTCGGTCCGGGTGCTCGGATTCCACTTTGGTTCCCCCTTGTTCAGAGTCGTCTGCAGACCTCATCCACCTCTATCGTAAGCGGACGGCCGCCGCGAGCGCAGGCGTCGATCCCCTGAACCCGCACGATTCCCTGAGGTGTGTTCGAGCGCACGTCCTCACGTATCTTGACGAGCGGCCGAGCGATCCGTTGAATTCGCAGGGATCGCCGGAGCGGAATCGAGAGAACGATGAGAGCACGAACCCCGGGATTGAACATGCACGTCGCACCCCGTATTCGCCTGACGGTCGCCGCGGTTCTTCCGCTGCTGGCGGCCTGTGCCACGAACCCGGCCACCGGCGGCAGCATGCTGTCGCTCGTGAGCGAGGGCCAGGAAGTACAGATGGGCCAGCAGTACCGCGTGGAGGTGGAGAGGGAGCAGGGCCTGTACGCCGATCCCGCCCTGAACGCCTACGTGGACAGTGTCGGGCAGGCGCTCGCCGCGGTGTCCGAGAGACCGGATCTGCCGTGGTCGTTCGGCGTGGTCGATGATCCCGTCGTAAATGCGTTCGCGCTGCCGGGGGGGCCCATCTATCTGGCCCGCGGCATCATGGCGCACTTCAATTCCGAGGCTGAGCTGGCCTCGGTCCTCGGGCACGAGATCGGACACGTCACGGCGCGGCACATCGTAGAACAGATGAGCCGTCAGCAGATCGCGCAGCTCGGCCTGATCGCCAGCATGATCGCGGTGCCCGATCTCATGCCCTATTCCGAGAGTCTGTCGGGCGCGCTCGGGGTCGTATTCCTGAAGTTCGGGCGGGACGACGAGTCCCAGTCGGACGAGCTTGGATTCCGTTACATGACCCGTCTCGGCTACGATCCCCAGGGAGCCGTGGACATGTTCGAGATCCTGGCCCGCCAGGGTGAAGGATCCGGCCGCGCCATTCCCGAATGGGCATCGACGCATCCGGATCCAGGCAATCGGATCGCCGCCGCGCAACAGAGAATCGCGTCGAGCGGAATCCGCGAAGGCACGGTCCGCAGGGATGAATACCTGCAGCGGATCGAAGGACTGGTGTGGGGGGAAGACCCCCGAGAGGGATACTTCCTGGGGCAGCGATTCCTACACCCTGAGCTGGCGTTCCAGTTCACCCTTCCCGACGGCTGGTTGAAGCGGAACTCGAAGACGGCAGTTCTCGCCGGCAGCCCGGAAAAGGACGCGATGTTTCAGCTGACCGCCGGCGCCGGGTCGCCGGAGCAGGCCGCGGAGGCATTCTTCTCCCGCGACGGCATCGAGCGGACCGGCATCACGCGCCAGACGGTCAACGGGCTTCCGGCGGTCGTGGCCACCTGGTCTACGACGACCCGGCAGGGCGTGATCGAGGGGATCGCGAGCTTCGTCAAGTACGGCGATCTCACGTACGCGATGCTCGCGTACGCTCCATCTTCGAGGGTCGGACGCTACGCAGCGTCGATGGAGCGAACGCTGAACAGCTTCGCTCCGCTCACCGATCCCGCCCTGCTCACGGTAGAGCCGAAGCGGATCGAGCTGGTCCGGTTGCAGGAAGCGATGACCGCGGAGGAGTTCGTGGCTCGCTACCCATCCACGGTTCCCAATGAAGATGTATTCCGGATCAACGGCATTCATTCCTCCGACCGGTTGGAGGCGGGAACGCTGCTGAAGCGTGTGACCGGCAGCGGTGGCCCCACCGGCCGGTGAGAGGTCCGACCGCAGGGGACGGGCGGAGGGATATGACGGACGGAGGGAGTCGACAGGGCGCATTCCAGCCCGGCTGTGGAGACCTCGCCTCCGTGTGGCGCGCATCCTGCACTTCCGCGGGAACGCCTGAGATGACTCGGGGGCCCGGATATCGCCGGCTGCCCCGCGATAACGGCCGGATCCGGGGGAAATCGCGACTTCGTCCTGGCGGGACGAGGGCAAGCCGGAGTCCGCGTACTGAAGGAGGGACCCTTGCATTACGCCACGAAGACCGGCGCGGCACTCGTATGCGCGCTCCTGCTGGCGGTTCCGGGAACGGCATCGGCACAGGTGGAAGGCACATTTTCCGTCGAGGCCCGCGGCGGGGCAGTGTTTCCGGTCGACATCATGGCCGATCTGCACGAATGGAGTGGAGCGGCCGGCGGAACGCTGGCCTGGCACTTCCACCCGAACTTCGCGATCCGCGGCGACGTCGACTGGATGCACCTGCGCGCCGGCGAGAACGAATCCAGCCTGAACGGTGGCATCGGATCGCCACCCGCGGATCTGCTGTTCTTCGGGGGTGGAATCGAAGTCAACTTCAGCAAGCCCAAGTTCCAGGACGTACCGCTGACGTTCCTGGTCAACCTCGGAGCCGGTGTCACGCAATGGTCCGTGGACAGCAACTGGCTGCCGACGCACCCGGCCTCGAGCTTCGACGGCACGTACCTGACCTTCAAGGGTGGCGGGCAGATCGGCTGGCAGTTCTCACCGTTGATCAATGCCTTCGTCTCGACGCAGGTATTCCTGATTCTCCCGGACGAGACCGACACGGCCGTGTTCGTCGATCCGGCAGCCGGAATCGACACGTTTCAGACCGCCTGGGTCATTCCGGTCACCGCCGGGATCCGTCTGACCTTCTGATTCCGGCTTCGTCCCCGGCAATTGTTTCGGCGGCGGCCTCGCGATGACGGGGTCGCCGCCGACTGCTTCCGCTCGGACCCTGCTCGTCGCGCTGGCGCATCCCGACGATGAAGTCGGCACGATCGCCGCGATCGCAAGCCAGGTCGTGCGGGGCGACCGTGTCGTGCTCGTCTGGTTGACACGTGGCGAAGCCACCGACGCCTACGGGCAGTTGGATCCCGGCGAGGTGGCCGGGCGCCGGGATGCCCTGGCAGGCCGCGTCGGAGAATTGCTCGGGGTCGAAACACGATTTCTCGACTTCCCCGATACGGGCGTTACGGCGAACCGAGGCGCCGCCCTGTCGTTCGCACGTCTGATCGCGGAGATCCGGCCCGATGGAGTACTGACCTGGGGCGATGCCTGGGTCCGGGGCATGCGACATCCCGACCATCAGGCCACGGGACGCATCGTCCGGGACGCCATCACGCTCGCACGGATTCGCAGCTGCGTGGAGCCGTTCGAGCCCCACCGCGCACCCGCTCCGGTCTGGACCTACAGGGGTCTTCACTCGTCCTTGCCGGGCGTGGCAATCGATGCCGAGCCTTACCTGGATCTGATCTTCGGGGTCGCCGACATCTACCACAGTGAGCTTCAGTTTCCCGACCGGGCCTGGCTCGAGCAGCGCCTGCGGGGGATCGGCGAGCGTTGGGGCTGCCGCTGGGCCGAGGAATTCGACGCGTGGGAGACGGAGGGTGGACTCGTGGAATCGCTTCTCCCTGCAGGTCCGGCCGGTCTCGGCCCCCACCCGGAGCGCGCCGCGCGGGCATCGCCCACCTCGGATTGAGTGGGTCGCCCCCGTCTGGTGCACCGACGCGTCCGGGCCTAGGATTCCTAACCATTGTAGCACACTCGGAGAGGCCCGGGATTCCAGTACATCGAGGAGTCATCACGATGGTCTGTTCACGCAGTAGTCTGCTGATTTGCGGAGCCGCTCTGGCATTCGCCTCAACTCCCGCGCTCGCCCAGGAGTCGTCCGAGCAGGGCGGCGGCATGTCAGGCATGCATCAGCGTCATGGTCAGGCCGAGGGCGGCATGCAGAGCGGCGGCGGAATGAGCGGTGGACCCATGCTCAGCGGAATCTCGTCGCAGGAGAAGGAGGCGCTGCTCGCGGGCAGCGGGCTGGGAGCCGGAATGATTGCGATGATGAACGGTTATCCGGGCCCGAAGCATGTCCTGGAAATGGGTGACGAGCTCGGACTCACGGCCGAGCAGAAGGAAGAGATCGGAACGCTGTTCGCGGAACGGAAAGCCAGCTTCGTCGAAATGGGCCGCGAACTCGTTGAGAAGGACGAGGAACTGACGGCGATGTTCGCGTCAGGGTCGGTCGATACCGGGGACGTCGAAAAGCTGTCCCGGGAGATCGGTCAGCTTCAGGGCGAGCTTCGAGCCGGGCACCTGAATGCCCACGTGCTCACCTGGGAGGCGCTCACCGAGGCACAGCGCGAAAAGCTGGCTTCCATGCGTGGCATGCACCAGGGCGGGGGCGAGGGGATGCAGAAGCGCCAGCACCAGGGTGGAGGCGCCGGATCGACCTCGGGGACCTGACCGACTGACGATTGCCGGCGCGACGGACCGGGCGCCGCCGGTCGTCGGGTACTCAGGCGGCCGCGGAGCTTCCGGCCTCCGCGGCCAGGGTGTCGGTGACGAAGGACGCGTCCAACCGGTCCAGGTCGAATACCTGACCCTCGTCCGCGCTCCTTCGATCCAGCCAGGACGTCACGATCAGGCTCGGCGTGAGGTCCGCCGGCGCGAACACGCTCTCGGCGCGCAGTTCCGCGAGACGCACGTCGTAGCACACGCGGCATACCTCATCCCGCCAACCGGCATCCGTCCACTGGACCCGGGTACGCGCGAGGACGCGGCCGCGCGCCAGGGGCAGGAGGAGCCCGTCGCCAGGCTCGGCTCCGGGCAGCACGATCAGCAGTGACCTGTCGACGTGAGGTCTCTCGAGCATCGCACGGTACCCTTCGAGCTCGTGAAGCCAGTCAAGACGGCGGTTCCAGGAGGTGGCGAGGTCGATCGCGCCTGCCTCCAGCGCCTCGTCCCGCTGGTCGGAGCATCGAGCCTTCGCGGTCTCCACGGCGTCGGACTCGGTCAGGCAGCGCACCGCCGCCCGGACCTGCCGACGGTACGCGTCCACGCCCGCCAACCCGATACAGGGAGCGCTGCAGAGATCGATGCCGTGCTGCATGCAGGGAGATGCTGCTTCGTCGGGCCGAATCGCACCCGTGCAGCTTCGAAGGCGGAACACCTTCTCGACGAGCCTCGCGGCCTCCGCGGGGCCGCGCCGGCCCCGGAACGGACCGATGTACTGTGCGCGGGAGCGACGGCGCGCGACGGTGATGCGCAGGCGCGGGAAGGGCTGACCCCAGTCCACCTCGATGTACCAACCGCGTGAACGGTTCTTCAGCGCGCGGTTGAACGCGGGCCGATATCGCTCGATCCGTTCGGCCTCCTCCAGGAGCGCCTCGAGGTCGGTCCCCGTTCGGTGGATCGTCACCCTGCGCGCGAGTCGCACCATCATCGCCATCCGTTCGTCGGACGGTCCGCCCCCGTAGAAGTAGCCTCGAACGCGCCGCCGAAGATTGACGCTCTTTCCCACGTAAATCGGGGTTCCGAGCTCGTCCTCGAACTGGTAGACCCCTGGTGCGGGAGGCAGATTCGCGGGCACCCAGGCGGGCACAGGACTGGTTCTCGCCATCCGTCGGACTGCGCCCCTCATGAATGATTTCGGGTTTCGTTCGGTCCAGCGGACGGTAGTCCGGGTCCGATATCTTCGCAACCACGTGCCGTTCGAACGAATGCGGCGCGAACCATGAAGGGCGACCCGCGTCCCTGAGATCCGGAACTTGTGTGACCGTTGATGGGTTCGAATCGCGAATCCCGAACCGCATCCGGAGGGTGCATGATCCGAAAACCGCTCGAGCTGATACTGCCGATTGCATCGCTCGTCTCGCTTGCGTGCGCCTCGACCCCGGCTCCAGAGTCCGCCGGGGGTGGCGCGCCCACGTCCGCCCCCGCCGTCGTCGAGCGGGCCGATCCTCGGACGGGGGCTGAGACGGCGGGTGACGTCCGAGTTCCGGTCGGGGGGCATGGATCGACCGACGAGCGCCTGTCCGGCCCCGCCGGAGTGGAACTCGAAATTGCTGAAACGGTGGACCGCCTGGCCCCGGACGCGATCGGCTTTCTCGAGAGAATCGTCGACGTCAACAGCGGGACGATGAACCTGGAGGGTGTCCGGGAGGTCGGCCGCCTGTTCGAGACCGAACTGGCAGCCCTCGGCATGCAGACCCGATGGATCGAGATGCCTTCGGAGGTCAACCGGGCCGGCCACCTGTTCGCCGAAGTGAGGGGAGGGGACGGACCCACCGTCCTTCTGATCGGACACCTCGATACCGTCTTCGAACCCGACAGCCCTTTTCAGGACTGGGAAGAGCTGGTCAACGGTCGCGCGAGGGGTCCCGGCGTTTCGGACATGAAGGGGGGCGATGTAGTCATCCTTCTCGCTCTGCAGGCGCTCCACTCGGCCGGCCGACTGGGCGACCTCAACGTGATCGTGGCACTGCTGGGCGACGAGGAGGAGACGGGAGACCCGCTGACCATCAGTCGGCAGCATCTGGTGGAAGCGGCCCGCAGGAGCGACGCGGCGCTCGGATTCGAGGGTGGGGTCGGAGGTCTGCAGTCGGCCACGGTGGCACGGCGCGGCTTCACCGACTGGAATCTGACAGTGCGGGGAGAGCAGGGCCACTCGTCGGTGATATTCAGCGAGCGCTACGGCGCCGGCGCCGCCTTCGAGGCGGCCCGCATACTGAGCGCGTTCTACGAGAGTCTTCGGGGAGAGGAGAACCTCACCCTGGGAGCGGGCATCCTGGTCGGCGGGACCAGTGTCACGTACGACGGCGAGGCGAATCGTGGCTCCGCGTTCGGCAAGACCAACGTGATCCCGAGCGAGGTCGTGATCGCCGGCGACCTGCGGACCCTGACGAACGATCAGCTGTCACGGGCGAAGGAGAGAATGCGGGAGATCGTCTCGGAGAGCCTGCCGCGAACGAGCGCGGAGATCGTATTCCGCGACTCCTATCCGCCGATGGCGCCGGAGCCGCGCAACCTGAAGCTGCTCGCGGAGCTCGACCGCGTGAGTCGGGACCTGGGCATGGGGCCGATTACTCCCGTAGATCCGGGAAAGAGAGGCGCGGCCGACATCTCGTTCGCCGCTCAGTACACGGCGGCGCTCGGTGGACTCGGTGTGGTCGGAAAGGGAGCCCACACGCCGGATGAAACCGTGGACCTCGCCTCCATTCCGGTCATGGCGAAGCGGGCCGCGATCCTCATCTCGCGGTTGGGAACCACGACCTCCGACTGAGCTCGACACGGTCCGGAAAGTGGCGTGCGACGGCGCTCAACCCTCCGGCACCTCGTCCAGCTGGAGTACGACCACCCGCTGCACATCGAGTTCGTCACGATCCAGCAGCGCGGCCCGGGCGCCACCGAAGAAGCGCGTCGGGAGCACGGCCCCATGCCGGATCTCACCTGCCGGTGTGCCGTCCGATGTGTAGACGTCGATGCGTACCGTCTCACCGGGCTCATCTCCTGCCACTCCGACCCAGAGCCGGTCCGAACCGTCGATCGCGAGACCCGTAATCCTCGGGATTCGCTCGGCAAAGGTCATCTTCTCGATGCGCTCATCGATCGATCGTCGGACGAAGGGCGAGCTCGACTCTTCCGCCTGGTCGCGCGCTTCCTGTCTTGCCCGCTCGCGGTCCGCCTCCGTCGTCTCTCGCGCCGCAGGGTCTCGCCGGATCCGAAGCCGTTCGGTCCCGTCGGAATTCAGGATTCGAATTTCGTAATCGGCCTCCT
This sequence comes from uncultured bacterium, assembly GCA_965364445.1. Taxonomy (GTDB): domain Bacteria; phylum Gemmatimonadota; class Gemmatimonadetes; order Palauibacterales; family Palauibacteraceae; genus Carthagonibacter. The sequence continues at coordinate 19,811 of CBDTXM010000020.1, forward strand.
GCGCCACCGCGAAGCTGCCGTCGGAAAACCGCTCCCAGTAGAATCCGGGGCTGAAACTCCGCTGGGCAAGGATCACCGCCAGCTGATTCCCTGACGTCAGTTCGATGCGATCGAACGGTGGAGGTGGTGCGCTCCACAGGGTGTCGGCGATCGTTCCGTCCCGCCGGATGCGCAGGAGGAGTCGAGGCGGTGCCACGACCTCCTCGCCAGGTTGGAAGGAAAACACCATGGCGACTCCCACCACGCCGTCCCGTTCGACGGCCAACCTGCCCGCGAGTCCGGACGACGCTTCGCCGAGGACGATTTCGTCGGGCTCCTTGTCCGGCTCGGGCGGGAACAGGGTGATGCGGCGGTTGCCACGATCGACCACCCAGAGAGTGTCGGCCGGTCCCAACCCGAGTCCGGAAGGCGTGTTGAATTCGCCCGGGCCTCCGCCTTCGCGGCCCCGGCTCTCGAGCGGGATTCCTGCCGGATCGAATGCGAGAACTCGCTTTCCGGCCCCGTCCAGCAGGTAGAGCCTGCCACGGGCGTCTCCGGCAATGCCGCCGTTCCCGACCTGATCGAACGAGACGTCGGTTCCCTCGCCCTCGAATCCGCCGATGGTCAGGACGGTATCCAGGGTCCACGGCAGTTCCGCGAAGGGCGCTTCCGACCACGTCAGCCGATGCACGCCATCGACCGTGTCTTCGCGGGCAACCGGGCTGGACGATGGCTGCTCGCTCCCCCCGTCTCCGCCGCACCCGAGACTCAACACGGGCAGCAGAACCGGGAGGAGACGAGCAAACCGTGATCGTTGCTCACGGCGTTTGCCTTCGTGTACCGACATGATCGAGTCCTCGCGCCGGGAGATGAGCTTCGATCGCGCGCCGGGAATCCGGTCCGGAGCACGTGGGCCGTTCAGAAACCTATGACACTTAGGAGGCCCGGCGGGTTGGATCGCGCGGTGCGGTCGTCGACCGAACTTATGGAACCGCAGAACCCTCTGCAGCATGCGTGGATGGAACCTGGTCGCCGGTATCCGGTTCATCGTCCAGCGCGATCTGGCGGGGCTCCCACTGCCGGATCATGGACAGGAAGGCGTCGACGAATTCCGGGTCCATCGCCTCTTCGGAACGGGAGCGAATGAATTCGACGGCCCGATCGTGAGGCCAAGGCGGCCGGAAGGGTCTGCGGGTTCGAAGAGCGTCGTAGACATCGCAGACCTGGATCAGGCGGCTCGCTGTGTGCGGCTGCCTCGGATAGGTCATCTCCGGATATCCCTCGCCGCGCCAGTCCAGGTGATGTTCGTATGCCACGATGGCCGCCAGCTCCATGTGTCCGCTCGAGGCCAGAAGAATCCGGGCCCCCTCCGTCGTGTGGGTCTGAATGAGCTTCCACTCCTCGGGTGTGAGCTTGCCCGGCTTGTTCAGGACCGAGAGAGGGATCTTCGTCTTTCCCACGTCGTGCAGGAGGGCCGCTTCGCCGATCGCACGCACATCGACAGAGGCGAAGTTCAGGTATTCGGCGAGCCCCATCGAGAGCATCGAGACATTGATCGAATGGGTGGTCGTGTACTGGTCCACTTGCTTGAGATGGACGAGCGGTATCACGACATCTCGCTCCGAGTGCATGGCGAGCGAGAGGAGCTTCACGACGGCGACGGCCTCGCTGGCCGGCACTTCGCCCGTGCGCATGACCTCTCCATGGAGCCAGCCGAGCGTCTCGGCTTCTTCCCGCAGGTTCACCTCCATCGTGGCCGTGGTCAGCGGTTCCGGATCCGAATCCGAGAGTCCCTCGATCCCTACCTCACCGAAACGGATGCTGGACTGTCCGCTGACTTCCTGCACCGAGGCGCCGGCGTCCTCCAGGTTCAATCGCGCGTGGATTTCCTCCAGGAATGCTTCGAGGTCTGCTCTGCTCGTGCCCGGCGAGATCTCCATTCGCTCGACACCGACTCCGGCCAGCCGCAACGACCACTCCCACTGTCTGAGCTCGGCCATCACGCAGTTCTCGTAAACGACATCTCCGTCGAGAAAGTTGAACACGGGGAATGCATTCTCCCGGAGCAGCATCGACATGTCATCCAGGACCTGGTCCATCGCCGTTTCACGCGATGGATGCCCCGCTCCGTACAGCGACATCGCGGCCAACCGCTTGCCGACCGAATTCAGAAAGGCGGCAGCGTTGGTCATGACACCGCCTCGCGTATCGACGGGTCATCGGACCGGGCGGCGATTTCCAGGATCCGGGCCGCTTCCGGCTCGTCCGCCCATGCCTCGCCGAGGGCACGCAAGGCAGCGCAGATCGCCGTCGAACCTTCAATGGCAGAGCGTCCCACCAGACGTCGCTTCGGCGATGCGATTCGCAACAAAGCGTCCCGCGCCGTACTCGTGCTGAATCCCCCGAGTGCCCGGATCGCCGGAATCCGGATCTCGGGCTCACAATCCGAGGCCACGGCGATCTCCGTCAGTCGCATCTCGGCCGACGCCGGCGCTCCACTCTCGGATGCCGATGTGCCGAGCGCGACGATCCGGGTCTCGGGATCGTGGATTGCCTTCAGGATCGCGACGTCCCTTTCCTCGCGGATGTGGAGGCTCAGCTTCAGCGCCTCGTATCGGACCTGCGAGTTCCCGTGCTCGTGCATCGAAACCGGGCTGAAGCCTGCCGGGACCGACTCGAACGCGTTCAACAGGGCCAGCATGTTACGAAGGACGTACCAGGGGACCGACTCCGGCTGTTCGATCCGCTGCACGGCCAGCGGCAGCACCGTCGGTCCCAGCTGGACGATCCGATCGAAGGTCCTGCGTCTCAGAGACAGAGATTCCGCGGTGGCGAGCTGGTCGAGCAGAGCCTCGGCTGCGGATACCCCTGCACGCTCGAGGATGGCGTCCACCACTTCCAGGTCCGGGTCATCCATGGACAGAATCCGGCGGACGACTGCCGGCTCGGCCAGCCTCTGCCAGGTCAGGTCCACCGCCGCGTTGGTGTCGCCGGGACCCGGGGGAGCCTCGGCCAGAGACGTCACGAGCGCCTCGATCTCGCCGGCATCGAGCAGATCATCGATGGCGCAGCGAAGTGCCTCTCCCTCCGTGCCGGTCTCCAGGCTCATTCGAAAGATCCGTCCCGATTCCGGAGCACGAGCCAGGATTCCGCCCAACCGGGTTACCGGGGTGCCTGCCGAGATCTTGCCGAGGGTCTGTTCGTATTCGGTGGGATTGGGGTTCTCGAGCTGCCAGCCCGAGAGAAGCATGCGCACCTGGTCACGCAGCGATTCGTCGGCGCGGTAACGAATCTCACGCGCCTCGGTTCGGGCGTGACGCGCCATTTTCCCCAGGAGCTGCATCATCCAGCGCGAAATGTCGCTCTGCCTCTCCTCGGCAGCCGCCTTCACCAGCTCCAGGACGGCGTCTACCGCCACGCCCCGCGACGCGTTGTCGAGGAACTGCTTTCTCTGGCGTGCGTCGCCCCCCATGCGCAGGAGTCGTTGCAGGGTTTCCGGCTTCAGATGGCCCAGCAGCTCGGAGAAACGCTCACGGAGCGCGTTCTCCTCCAGCGGATCGGCGTGCTTGAGATCGTCGGCGATCTGGACCATGTAGCCGATGATCACCTGGTCGTAGCCGCTATCGCCGGAGTGATGGTCGATGGCCCGGGCGACTTCGCCCGGATCGTAGTCGTTCCCGGACCGGGATTCTTCCTCGCGCGAAGCCAGGGCGGCCTGCGCCAATCCCACCCAGAGGTGGGTGCCGGAATCGGGACCACCACGCCCGCTTCCCGTACCTCCAGCCGTGGCACGCAGCTTCAGGCTGTCGTAGCGGACCGGATGCAGTCGCACGTGCGGACGGCCCTTGAGCACCTCCTCGGGTTCTCTGCCGAGCGGACGTCCGGTTCTCTCGGGCTCCTCGGCGACGAGCGCCAGGATATCGGCGATTTCCACGGCAGCGACGCCTTCTGCAAAGGAGATCGCGCCCAGTTCGTGGTGGTGCAGCCGGTCGGCGAGGCTTCGCAACAGGGCGTGCGAGGAGTCGGTCGCCACGCCCTCGATGATCAACTGCTCCCGCGCCACGCCTATGGAGAGACTGCCGTGACTGGCAAGAAGCACGGAAAGACGCCTGAAAACCGACTCCGAAGCCGGTCCGAGAACCGGGTGGCCCGGCGGGTACATCGCGTACTTCTGCAACGCTGCCGAGAGCTCGATGAGAAAATCCGAGAGCTCACCGGAGAGAGAAGCCTTGCTTCGTGCCGATGAAACCGTCGTCGTGTCCATGTCGGGGTCGCATAGAGCAATTCACGTGCGAAGATCCCTCAAGTCCCGCCCGGTGCCCTGTTCACGTCGCGGAGGATATCTTCCGGCCATGCAGAAGCAGAGCAGTTCTCGACCGCCGGAACGGAACCGTCCGGATCTGCTGGTTGTCGGCGCGGGCGCTGTCGGAGCCAGTGTGGCCCTGCATGCGGCGCGCGCCGGGATGCGCGTTCTGGTAGTAGAGAAAGAAGCCGCGCCGGCCCGTCATCAGAGCGGGCGCAACAGCGGGGTCTGCCACGCCGGATACAATCTGAAGCCTGGAACCCGCAAGGCCGAATTCTGCGTCGAGGGAAGCAAGCGGCTCCGCGACTGGTGCGCGATGCGCGGCGTGCCCCTCGATGTGGGCGGGATTCTCGTGGTCGCCACTCGAGAATCCGAGATCCCGACACTACACGAGCTCAAGCATCGCTCCGATCGGAACGGAGTACGCGCGGAGCTGGTGGACGAGGCAGGAATCCTGTCCCTCGAACCCCACGCGAGAGGCATCGCCGCCTTGTGGGCACCGGACGGGGCCAGCTTCGATACCGAGGCATTCGTTCGCAGCGTGCTCGAGGAAGCTCAGTCCCACGGCGCCATGGTACGGTATGGCATCGAGGTTCGCGCCCTGGTCGACGGATCGGACTGCGCCCGGGCCCGGGCCGACGGAGGGACCATCGAGGCCGGGGTGGCCGTGAACTGCGCCGGCCTGCAGGCAGATCGAGTCGCCGGGGCCGTCGCGGAGGATGTTCGCGTGATCCCGTTCCGGGGGTTCTACGCGGAACTCGTACCGGGCCGGGAGCATCTGGTGCGGAGCCACGTCTACCGCGCTCCCGACCTGGCCTGGCCGTTCCTCGGGGTGCACGCGTCGCGTCGCACGGACGGCCGGGTACTCCTCGGCCCGGGAGCGATGCTGGCGCCCGGTCGCGAATCGTACGGACTGTTGGGGATTCATGCCGAGGACATGGCGACCACCCTGTCCTGGCCCGGATTCCGGAAACTGCTGCACGATAAGCGGTTCCGGCGTATGGCCGCGCGCGAGGTCCGCAAGAATTTCCAGCTTCGAGAGATCTGGAAGGAAGCGGTGGAGTTGATTCCCGATCTCCGGCCCGCGGACCTGGCCCGCTCGTTCGCCGGCAACCGGGCCCAACTCATCCGGCGAGACGGCACCCTGGTCGACGATTTCCTCGTTCGGGAGACCGAGCACTGTGTTCACATCCTGAACACCGTGTCTCCGGGACTTACGGGCAGTCTGCCCTTTGGCGAATGGGTGTGGCAGCGGGCTCGTGATCTGGCGATGGGCACAGGGGGACGCGGCCAGGGACTGGGCGAAAGTGCGAGGGATGATATCTTCCCGGACTCTCAGACGGCAGCCCGGAAAGGCTCGAAGCCGGACGGAGGGGCTGGGAGAAGCGAAAGCGGGCCTACCGGATCACGAGACGAGGCATGATGACCAAACGAGCGCTGATCACCGGAATGACGGGGCAGGACGGCTCCTACCTGGCAGAATTCCTGCTCGACAAGGGATACGAGGTCCACGGAACCGTGCGCCGGTCCTCGGTCGAGAAATTCGAGCGCATCCAGCACATCAGAGAGCGTGTTACCCTGCACCAGATGGACCTGCTGGATCAGCTCTCGATCATCACGGTGCTCGAGGACGTCGAGCCGTGGGAGGTCTACAACCTCGCCGCCCAGAGTTTCGTGCCCACTTCCTGGAACCAGCCGCTTCTGACCGGCGAATTCACGGCTCTCGGCGTGACCCGAATGCTGGAGGGAATCCGGACCGTGAACCCGGACATCCGGTTCTACCAGGCTTCCAGTTCCGAGATGTTCGGAAAGGTGCGGCAGACACCGCAGAACGAGGAAACGCCGTTCTACCCGCGGAGCCCGTATGGCGTCGCGAAGGTGTACGGTCATTTCATCACCGTGAATTTCCGGGAGAGCTACGACCTGTTCGCGGTCAGCGGGATCCTGTTCAATCACGAGAGCCCTCGACGTGGGCTGGAGTTCGTGACGCGGAAGGTCAGCGACGGCGTGGCCCGCATACGACTCGGCATGGCCGAGGTGCTGCGCCTGGGCAACCTCGAGGCGTGCCGCGACTGGGGGTACGCTGGCGACTACGTGGACGCGATGTGGCGGATGCTTCAGGAGGAAGAAGCCGAGGACTTCGTCATCGGGACCGGCGTCATGCACTCCGTGCGCGATCTCTGCCGGATCGCATTCGATCACGTGGGGCTCGACTGGCAAGCATACGTGATGGAGGACCCGCGGTTCTTCCGGCCCGCCGAGGTCGAGGAGCTCTGCGCCGATGCCTCGAAGGCCGAGGAGAGACTCGGCTGGGCACCTCAGGTGAGCTTCGAGGAACTGGTGCGCATGATGGTGGATGCCGACATCGAGCGGCTGAGTCCGTGACCCGGTGAAGCTGGCGGTCCATACGGAGGGTCTTTCGCGCCGGTTCGACGGCGTCACGGCCCTCGACGGACTCGATCTGGCGGTCCCGACCGGGTCGATCTTCGGCTTCCTCGGCCCCAACGGGGCCGGGAAGACGACCACGATTCGCCTCCTCCTCGGTCTTCTCGAGCCATCTGCAGGCAACGCAGCCGTCCTCGGGCGCGACGTGAGAAGCGAATCGCAGGAGATCCGCGAACAGGTAGGTGTTCTCCTGGAGAGCGACGGTCTCTACGAACGGCTCACGGCGCGACAGAACCTCGACTTCTTCGCCCGGGTCGCACGGCTTTCGAAGGGAGAACGGGACTCGCGAATCCGGGCGTTGCTCGAGGAGATCGATCTCTGGGATCGCCGCGACGACCCGGTCGCGGACTTCTCGCGCGGCATGAAGCAGAAGCTGGCGCTGGCCCGCGCGTTCCTGCACCGACCTTCTCTCCTGTTTCTCGATGAGCCGACCGCGGGCCTGGACACCCCGACGGCTGTGGGACTGCGATCGGAGCTGGTATCGCTCGCCCGTGAAGAAGGCGTCACGGTGTTCCTCACCACGCACAACCTCCTCGAGGCCGAGCGCGTTTGTGATCGGGTCGCGGTGATCCGCCAGGGGAAGCTGCTGGCGGAGGGGCCGCCCGAATCGATTCGAAGGGGCGGAAAGCGGAAGCTGGAGGTTACCGTGACGGGCATGCGGCCCGCCCTGGTGGCGCGGCTGATGAATACGTCCGAGGTCACTGGCGCGGACGTCGACCCGGATGGCCGCCTGGTCCTGGACCTGGCGGAAGGAGCGGAGACGGCACCTCTGATCCGCCTGATGGTCGAGAGCGGCGTCGAGGTTTCGGAGGCACGGATCGGAGAGGCGAGTCTCGAAGAGACATTTCTCGCACTCGTCGACGAGGATGTGAACGGGCAGAGCGGGGAATCGTCTGAGATCGGCGAGCAGCCTCGATGAGGGACATGTTCGTGGTCGCCCGTAAGGAGCTCCGGGAGATCGTGGGCGCCGGAGGCGGACGAAAGGGATTGGTCCGGGAGCTGTTGTTCATCGGGATATTCGGGCTTTTCTTCCCACTTACCCAGGTCGACGCATGGCTGACCGGCGGTGTACCTGCCGTGTTCGCCCTGATGGTCCCGCTGTTCCTCGTCGGCCCTCATGTAGCCGACAGCTTCGCCGGCGAACGAGAACGCGGGACTCTGGAGACGCTGCTGGCCACGCGTCTGCCCGACAAATCGATCTACTTCGGTAAGATCTTCGCCGTCTGCGGTTACGCGTGGGGCGTGACGCTGCTGATCATCCTCGCGAGCCTGCTGGCGCTCAATCTGGGTGCCGATCTCTCCGGACCCGCCGGCTCGACGACGGGCAATGGGGATTCGGGGTTCTTCGTCTATCCCCCGTTCGTCTGGGTCGCCTGGGGACTCGGGTCCATCGCGTCGGGACTGCTGCTTGCCGCGATCGGGACCTTCGTGTCGCTGCGATCAAAGACGGTCCGCGGGGCACACCAGGCGATGATGATCCCCCTGTTCGTGCTGATTCTCGGAGGCTCGTTCGGGATTCCCGCGCTCTTTCGTTCCCTTCCGGTGAGCACGCAGGGCCGGTTCACGGAATGGCTGGAGAGCATGCCTGCCGTCTCGGTGGTCCTTTGGGCGGTCGCAGGGCTGTTCGTCCTCGATGCTGTTCTGCTGGGACTCGGCGCTCGTCTCTTCCGCCGGGACCGCCTGATTTCGGATTGAGATCGGTGCGCGCTGTATGTTCGGCGCAGTCGGCAGAGTTCAGGCAGCTGTGAGGGCGCGCTG
>CBDTXM010000021.1:0-27334 GCA_965364445.1 uncultured bacterium
CCGTGGGAGCGGAAGTGGATGCCCGATCGGATCTCTACTCTCTGGGCTGCGTCGCTTACTGGTTGCTGACCGGCGCACCCGTGTTTGCGGGACGAACCCCCATGGAGACGATCGTCCAGCACGTGAAGAGTGTTCCCGACCGGCCTTCTTCTCGCACCGAGATCACAGTGCCGGAAGAGCTGGACCGTATCATCCTCGACTGTCTGGCGAAGTCCCCCCACGATCGTCCGGCGTCGGCAGACGAGCTCGAACGCCGCCTCTCAGGTGTGCCTCTGGAGCGCGAATGGGGCGCCGATCGAGCTCGCGAGTGGTGGAGCCTTCACCTTCCCGAAGGCACCACCCGGACCTGAGAAAGGGCGCCGTGACGCTCCCCGGGCCGGACCCGGGATGCCAAATCCCGTTACTCCCGACTATATTGGAGCATCCCGCGGCACGGTCTGCTGGACCGGCAAGGCCGCTCGAGACCCCATCGCGAAGGGAGTACCTACATGAACTGGCTCGTTACCATCGCAATCGGCGGTATCGTCGGCTGGCTCGGCAGTCTCCTCATGAAGACCGACATGCAGATGGGCCTGATCGCCAACGTGATCGTCGGCATCATCGGGTCGAGTCTGGGATTCTGGCTCGCCGGCGTGCTCGGCCTGTCGGCGACGGGCCCGATCATGGGCTGGGTCATCGCGGTGGCGGGTGCCGCGCTGTTCATCGTCATCCTCAAGATGCTGGGCATCGTCAAGTAGCGAATCGCTTGATTACCGGGCGCGATCCGCGTTTCGCGTCGCCAGGCGGCACGAAGCGTCCGACCCTGGATCGCGCCCGGACCGGCACCCCCGTCAATCTCGCGCTCGTGTTGTTCGCCATCGGGCAGACGATGGGCAGCTCGGCCTGTCAGCCGGAAGCGAACGAACATGTCGAGGCGATTCCCCAGGCACAGTTCGAAGTGGCGAGCGGCGACGTTCCCGCGGCGGCGATTCCCGCTCTCGACGAAGCCTTCTCCCGCTGGTCGCGGCTCATCTCATCGCAGGTTCCGATCCGGGTGCGCGTCGCCTTCGTCGATGGTGGTCCGGCGGGCTACTCCGTTCCGAACGTCGTGGTGAACTTCGACGGAGCCCCGATCACGGATACCTGGTACCCTTCCGCGCTCGCGGACGCGATCAGCGGTCGCGATCTGCAGCCCGGCGAGTACGACTTCGAGATCTTCTTCCGGCGGAACCGCAACTGGAAGTTCGAGATCGCGGGTGACCCGGAACCCGGAGAAGCGGATCTTCTGACCGTCGCCATGCACGAGATCGCACATGGTCTCGGCATGGCATCCTGGCTGTATGCCGAGGATGGCGTCGGCTATTACGGCGGCGAGGTACCGTCCCTCGACTTCTTCGCGCTCTCCATCGAGCTGCCGGACCTGGCGGGTATGCCATCGGTCTTCGTGCGGCTCATCGAAGACGGGACGGGACGTCGGCTCACCGACACGTCGCGGTATCCGAATCCGTCGCGCGAGCTGGGAGATGTCCTGGAACGGGACCGGATACTCTTCACGGGTGCGGCGGCCACGGAAGCCAACGGGGGGCAGCCGCCCAGGCTGTACGGGGCGAGTCCGAGCCACCTGCATCCGGATGACTATTTCTGGACCGGGCCTGACTTCCTGATGACTCCCATCAGCGGCACCGGTGTCTCCACGCCGGATCCGGGCCCCGTCCTCCTCGGCATCCTCCAGGACATCGGCTGGCAGGTCTCGCGGAACCGGTAGGCGGCGACAGGGGTTCTTCCCGGCGAGGCGACGACCACCAGTTCACCTCCACGGAAGGGACGGAAATTGCTGACCTGGACGGACGTTCTCGCGCACGCAAGAGACGGAAACCCTCCCCCGGATCGGCGGGTGGAGAGATCGGATGACGAGTGGAAGGAGCGGCTCACGCCCGAGCAATTCCGGATCACGCGTGGCAGGGGAACCGAGAGACCCTTCAGTTCCGAGATCTGCAGTCTTTTCGAACCGGGCCTGTACGCCTGCGTCTGCTGTGACGAGGTCCTCTTCGACGCGAGCGAGAAATTCGAGTCGGGCACCGGCTGGCCCTCGTTCACACAGCCGATCCGGTCCAACGCCGTCGCCTCCCATCTCGACGATTCCCTCGGCATGCGACGGGTGGAATCCGCCTGTAACACGTGTGATGCCCATCTCGGGCACGTATTTCCCGACGGACCGCCACCGAGCGGGCTGCGTTACTGCATCAACGCCTTGGCGTTGAGGAAGGTGGACGCGGACAGCGCCGCGGAGGGCGAGCCTCAGCCCTGAGCCCGCAACAGGGCGTTGCGCCGGGTCTCGATCTCCTCGCGGAGCGGAACCAGGTCGGCATCCGCCTCGCTCCACAAGTCGAGCAGACGGGTATACTGGATGATCGCCTCCCGGCTTCGGCCCTGCTGTTCGGCGATCCGGCCCAGCATCTCGTAGACTTCCGCCCGGTACATCCCGTCCCACGGACTCCAGGACTCGTCGAGTCCGGTAAGCCAGCTTCTCGCAACGTCGAGGTTCCCGGATTCCAGCTCCAGCCGGCTTCGGATGAGGCGCGAGCGGGACTGGTCGGGAAGCGGGGTGACCGTGACGGCGTGCGGCACCTCGTAGTCCACGGAACGCAGGAGTTCGAGCGCTCCATCCCGGTCGCGGGCCCGCAACAGGATCTCCGCCTCGAGGATCTTCTCGGCGTCCGCCTTCACCGTTCCCATTCCAACGAAGTCGTCCTGGGCACGCATCCCGTCGAGGATTCGTTCCGCCTCCGCGATACGTCCGCTCTCGATCCACAGCAGAGCGGCGTAGTAGTCGCGGAGGAACGAGATGAATCGAGGGGTGATGTCCTCGTACGGCGGCAGGAACATCGTCTGCAGCAGCTCGTCCGGCCTCAGCTCCTCGAGCTCACCGGCGAGGCCCGAGAGGAGTGCGTCGTCGGCGGACACCATCCCCGAGGTGAGAACGTATCCCTCCATCACCTTCCACCAGGGCACCTCGGCCAGGCGTTTCTGCTCGAGAAAGGAAAGCGCCTCTTCACGTCGCCCCTGCTCCACGAGAAGAAGCGGAGCCAGCCCCTCGAGCAACGGAGATTCCGTGTCGCTCTCCTCGATGAGCTGGAGCGCTCCCGCCGCATTCCGACCGAAGCGGTCGACGCCCAGCACGGCGTACAGCCGGTGGTACCAGGGGCGGCCGACGAGACCCGCACGCAACGCCCTCTGACGGGCCGTATCCCCGGTCGCGTAGGCGAGCAGGGCCTCGATCTCCAGAGCCCTTTCGCTCTCGGGTGCGACCTCGGCGATTCGGAGGGCCGTTCTCTCCAGCCGCTCGATCGAATCGGAGATCGCATAGAGCCTGGCCAGGTGCGTCAAAGCGATCAGGTTCGTCGGTTCCAGTTCCAGCGCGCGCTCGAAGGGCGCGACAGATTCGAGCAGCGAGCGCCCGCGACGATGGTGGTCGTGGAAGAGGACCTCACCGAACTGGACGAGCGCTTCCACGTCGTCGGGAAACACGTGAAGCTGAGTCCGGAACGCCTGTTCGGCTTCCACGACCCTTCCGTTCCGGCGCAGTCGCAGGCCGTTCAGCAGTCCCCGGTCCCGTGCGGACAGCCGGTCCGAGTACTGGAAGGCCCGGTCGGCCGAGGAGCGAATGTCGGGAGCATCGATCCAGTCCGCCGCTACGCTTCGCCGATAGTAGGCCAGAGCGAACGCGGAGTCGATCGCGATGGCACGATCGTAGGCGTCGGCCGACTCCCGGTACCGCCCCATCCGCATCAACCGTTCTCCCTCGAGGTACGCCTTCGTCGCGTCGATCGAGCCGCTCGTGAGCGCCGCGGTCGCCTTCAGTCTGTCACCCTCCGCAGTCATCGAGCCGGCCAGCAGATCGGCAACCAGTATGTCGAGCATCTCGAACAGCTCGTCGGGCGAACCCTCAATGTCCGCCTCCTGGAAGGCGGCGGAGGGATTACCGGTTTCATGAAGCAAGGCTGTGAGCCGCAGCCGACCCCCGACTTCCAGCAGATCTCCGGTCACGTACCGGCCCGCTCCGAGCTCGGACGCGATCGCCCGGGCGTCCAGCGATCCCGACGATCCATCCCGACGATCGATTGACAGTCCCATCACGGCGCGCGGATCGACGGCATTCAGGCTTCCCGCGCCGTCGAGCTTGGCGCTGACGAGGTCCATGAGACCCTCGTCGAGGTAGGCGAACTCCGGAGATCCCCGGACTGCGAAGGGCAGCACGGCGACCCGGTCCGCGTCCAGCTGTTCGGTCTTCTCCTCCGTGAGCCCCATCATTTGAAGCGCGGATGTGGCGGCCGTCCCCGCGCCGAGCAAAGCGAATGCCGCGACGCCGCCGATGAAAGCATTCCGCCAGGTCAGCAGTCCCTTCAAGGTTTCGTCGGATTCGGTGGAAGCTGGATCGGATTTGCCGGCGTACGGAGGCCCGGACTCCTTCGTATCGGCCGGATGGTCTGACTCCTCGGGGCCTTCCACCGGCGGTGTCTGGACCCAGGCGGTCGCGAGAATCACCGGGAATCCGATGGCGAGAAGGACGAGTGTCCCGTTGAACACCCAGTCCGGGAGGAGCCCCCGGCCCGTCAGGAGATCCACGACCTCGATCACGACCCATGCGGCGGCGAGAAAGCCGGCGGCGGCCTGCCACATTCCACGACGGTGGATTTCCTGGTACCAGTGACGCATGGCGCTCCAAGTGCTCGGGTCGATCCTCGGGGGAGCAATCTCTCGTGGAATCGAATGTAACTGAACCATGGTGCGAAAGGGCACCGGGTGGCGAGTCCAGATCGGAACCGCTCGCGGAAGGTCCCGCGGGTTGACGCCGGAGCCGTTAATGCCTTCCGTGGGTAGCCCCTGTCGCACGCCTGGACTTGCCTGTGCTCTACAGGGGGTATGGGCAGGCGAAGCTTCTGGAGGATGCGGGCTTCAGGCGCGCACGTGGCTCGATTTCGGTTCCGGGTTGGTCACAGCGGAGGAACGGATGAGGACGTGGTGGAGGTGCGGAATTGCCCGGAGTTGTCCCTCAGGGCCGAAGAGCGTTGCCCCGTGGGTCTGGGCCGTCACGGTCCTGAGCGCAGGCGGTCTCGTGACAGCCTTTCCGGCCGTCGCTCAGGAGTCGGACGCGGAGGCGCTGCAGGCCGCCGTGGATGGTCGGCTGGATGATGCGAGCGCCGAGTTGATCGAGATACGCCGAGACCTGCACCGTCACCCGGAGCTGTCAGGTCGTGAACAACGCACGGCGCGAATCGTTGCCGGGCGCCTCGAGGCCCTCGGCCTGGACGTGCGGACCGGGGTTGGCGGGCACGGCGTAGTGGCAATGCTGCGAGGAGCCCTGCCCGGGCCGCTGGTCGCCTTTCGGGCCGACATGGATGCCGTGGCGTTCGCGGCACCCGACCCGGTCGACTTCGCTTCTTCGGTGAACGGAGTGCGCCACGTATGCGGGCACGACATTCACACGGCGATCGGGCTTGCACTGGCCGAGGGCCTCGCGGCCGTGCAATCGGAGCTTCCCGGATCGGTCATGTTCATCTTTCAGCCGGCCGAGGAGAACGCGACGGGTGCCCGCGCCATGCTCGCCGACGGCATCTTCGCCGACCAGGGTCCGGAAGCGATCTTCGCGTATCACACCGCGCCTATGGAGGTCGGTCAGATCGGCACGAAGAGCGGACCGCTGCTGCCCCAGCGCGATCGGGTTCAGGTCACGCTCGCGGGAGCCGACGACCTGTCGCAGCATGCCGATCAGGTCGTCTCGCTCATTCGAGCTCAGACCTCGGCCGCCAGGGGGGCGACGTCGGTCGTGGGCGATTTCGCGATCGCCCGGGTGTGGGAGTCCGGTCCGGGTGACAGGCCCGGGTCCTGGACGATTCGAGGCTCGATCACTACGACCGGACCGCAGGTGAGCGAGAAAGTCCGGAGGGCGATCCTCGACGGACTGGGGGCAATGAAGTCTCAAAACCTCGACTTGCGGCTCGATTACGAGGAACGCTTCGTGGCCGGAGTGACGAACGACGCGGAACTGGAGGCGAAGGCGCACGTGCCCCTGCGCTCCGTCCTCGGCGACGACGGGCTCGTAACGCTTCAGTCGGTTCCCACCCAGTTCAGCGAGGACTTCGGTTCGTTTCAGGAACGGGTACCCGGAGTCATGTACTTTCTCGGCGTTTCGAACTCCGAGAAGGGATGGGTGGGGATGCCGCACTCGCCCGACTACGTCGCCGATGAACGATCCATCGGGATCGGAGCGCGTGCGATGGCAGCAGTGATACTCGACTTTTTGACCTCGGCCCGTTCCCCGGGAGGCTCATGACATACAGGCGCGCACCTGCTGACCGCGCGGATTCGGACCTCGAATGACCGGACCGAGGCGGTACGACGAGCAGGAGATCGCTGAGATTCTCCGGCGGGCATCCGAAGTCGAAACCGGGGTCGCGTCGACCCCCGCGCGGCTGGCCGGACTGACCCTCGACGAAATCCAGCAGATCGCGGGCGAGGTCGGTATCGAGCCGACGAGGATCGAACGAGCCGCCCGCGAGCTCGAGCCCGTTTCGATCGGGCCTGAGGTCACATGGCTCGGCGCTCCCCGATCCGTATCGCGAGTCGTTGCACTTCCGCGTCGGATGACGGATGACGAGTGGACTCGTCTCGTCGTGCTCCTTCGGGAGACATTCGATGCCCGGGGGGAGGTCGAGACGACGGGACCGATCCGGACCTGGCACAACGGCAACCTCGAGGTCCACGTCGAGCCGGTCGACGACGGATACAGGCTGCGTATGCGCACGCTGAAGGGAGAAGTCGAGGCGATTTCGGTAGTGGCCATCTCCGTTCTGATGGTCGCGCTGATCATGGCGGTCGCCATTGTGGGCAAGCGCGGCATCGACCCGGCCCTGTTCATCTCCGCGATCTTTGCGGCGGGCGGCTTCGGCATGCTCGCCACCACCCGGCTCCGGCTACCGGGCTGGGCGGCCGAGCGGAAGTCACAGATGGAGGAAATCGCCACCCGTGTCGATCGGATGATGCGCGAGCCGCCGGCTCCGGGAATCGAACGACTCCCGGAATTCGAGGACGATCAGTCGCCGCGCTGAGCCGAAATGAGACGATCCTCGAATGTGTAGTCGATCTCCGAATCCACCCGATTCTCGAGATAGCTCTCGTAGGTCTCGGCGAGACCGGCAGCGAACTCGGTGGGCCGAAGTCCGAGAAGCCTCTCAGCCTTGCTGACGTTCTCGGTGATCGAGGGCATGTCGAAGTAGACGCCGAAGTACAGATTGCCGCTGATCACTTCTCCGCCGGCCGCCACGATCTCCTCACGGGGCACAGGCACGATCGTGGGCTCTACCCCCGCCGCCTGTCCCAGCGCCTCGACCAGGCCGCGCTGCGTGATCGGCGCCCGATTTCCGATGTTGAACGCCTCCCCCACGCCCTCGGAACGTGACGCTGCCAGGATGCAGGCCTCGGCGAGGTCGTGGACGTACACGAGGTGCATGAGGCGGCTTCCGTCGCCGGGCACGATGATCGGACGGCTCTCCCGCATCCGGTCCCAGAAGAACTGCTCCCGGTAGAAGGGATTGTCCGGTCCATAGACGTACGGGGGCCGCAGGGTCGTCACCGGAAATCCCTCCTCCCGGTGCATCTTGAAGAGCGCCCGTTCGCTCGAAGCCTTCTGCGCACAGTAGACCTCGGGAAAATCGTCCGGAACCATAGGCGCATCCTCGGTCAGATTCAGGCCCTCCCCGTAGACCGCACAGCTCGACATGAATACGTACCGCTGGATTCCGTCGCCGAATGCCCGCGCCGTTGCCTCGACCTGCTCTGCCGTGGTCCCGCGTTCCCAGTCGTACACATTGTCGAAAACCCAGTCGAACTGATGTCCGCGCAGTGCGCTCCTCACGGAGTCTGCATCGTTCCGGTCGCCCACCAGATTCCCGACCTCCGGTCCGAATCCGTGATGCTCGCTCCGATGAAACACACTGACCTCGTGCCCCTCTTCGAGAAGACGTCGCACGAGTCGCTTTCCAATGAACAGGGTTCCGCCGATGACCAGCACTCTCATGTGATTCTCCGCTCGTGGGTGTCGGGAACGCGTCTGCACGGCCGTGGCGAGCCGGGGGGCTTCATCCGGGCTCGCCAGCTTCACGCCTTGAATCCTAATCGAAGCCGGAATCGGACGCACCGGCAAGCATTGGACTCCGGTCCGCTGACGGCCGCGATGTGAAGGTGTTAGACTCGAACGACGACCGCCGGCCCGCAGCGGGTCCGCGGCATCTACCAGTGGCGGCGTGTATGGTCCAGAATCGACACATCGGATTGACCGGCGCGACCACCCTCGGCGTGGGTGCGATCGTGGGCGGCGGTATTCTGGCACTCGCCGGGGTCGCGTTCGCCACCGCAGGGCCCGCCGCGATCGTGGCCTTCGCGCTGAACGGCGGCATCGCCCTTCTCACGGCCCACAGCTTCGCCAGTCTCGCCCGGCGATTCCCGGAATCCGGTGGCGTCTACACGTACGCGAAGAAGGTCCTCTCCATCGAGGTCGCCTTCGGCGTCGGCTGGGTGGTCTGGTTCGCTTCGATCGTGGCAGGCGTCCTGTATGCCCTGGGTTTCGGAGCGTTCGCTGCCGAAGGCCTTGGCCGGGGACTGCCACTGCTGGGACTCCCGGCGGAATGGCTCCGCAGCCCCATGACGAGAGTATTCCTGGCGCTGCTCTCCATTGCCCTTTACGCGTTCAGCCTGATCCGTCGGGTCACGAGTGGTAAGGACGCAGCGACGATCGGCAAGGTCGTCGTGTTTCTGATCCTGATCGCCGGAGGCACCTTCGCTTGGCTGCGGGGCGACCCGTCGGAACTCCTCGGACGGCTGAGCCCGTTCAGTCCATCCGGCTCGCTCGGCATCCTGCAGGCGATGGGCTACACGTTCATCGCACTGCAGGGATTCGATCTCATCGCCGCCGTGGGTGGCGAGATCCGCGACCCCGGTGAGACGATTCCCCGTGCCATGTACCTGTCCCTCGGTATCGCTCTCGCCATCTACATTCCGTTTCTCTTCCTGCTCGAGACGGTCGGAGCCGAGCCCGGCGTCGCGATCTCGGCCACCGCTGCGGCGAATCCCGAGGGCTTCGTTGCGGAGGCGGCCGAAAGGTACATCGGACCGACCGGGTACTGGCTCGTGATCGGTGCGGGCGTGCTCTCCATGCTCTCGGCGCTTCGCGCCAACATGCTGGGTGCATCGCGCGTCGCATTCACCATGGCCCGGGACCGGACGCTTCCGCGACGCGTCGCCGAGATCCGCGGAGAGAGTGGCGCACCGGCGATCGCCGTTGGACTGACGTCGCTCATGGTGGCGGGAATCGCCGTGGCCGTGGCGAACGTAGCCGCGGCAGGCGCAGCATCCAGTCTCATCTTTCTTCTGGCCTTCGCAATCGTGCACGGGGCGGCGATCCTGGCCAGCCGTCGATCTGATGACGGCGCATCGATCCTGCCGGCCGTATTCGGACTCGCTTTGTGCGTAGGGCTGGCGGCGTTTCAAGCCGTGGCGGTTCCCGAAGCGGGAGGCGTGATCGGATGGTGGCTTCTGATCGGAGGCGTCCTCTACCTGACGATCTTCGCCCCGGGTGCGCGACTCGCCGATGCCTCGGCCGAAGCGCGGGATCCGGATCTCGCAAGGCTGCGCGGGAGAAGCCCGCTGGTGCTGGTTCCGATCGCCAACCCGGACAGCGCCGCCAGCCTGGTGGACGTGGCCTCGACGCTGCGCACGCCCGGAACCGGCCGCGTGCTCCTGCTCTCCGTGATCCGGCCCTCCGCGGAGGCTGGATCCGAAGCGGGTTCCCGCCCGATGGTCGCGCCGGAGGTGCTCGGAGAATCGCTCGAGCGGAGCTTTGCCCGCGGTCTCATCGCCGAGAGCCTGTTCACCATCGCGACCGATCCGTGGGGGGAGATTGCCCGGGTCGCCGATGTGCACGACTGCGAGACCGTGCTGCTGGGGTTGCCCGACCTCGAGAGCGGCACGATCGGGCAGCGGCTGGAGGTCCTGCTCGGTCGGCTGGACGTCGATACGGTGATCCTGCGAGCGCCGAGACGGTGGAGCCTCGAGCAGGTGCATCGGGTGCTGGTTCCGATCGCCGGCGGCCGGGACCAGAGCCACCTCCGAGCGCGTCTGTTATCCAGCCTGGCGCGAACGGGAGATCGATCGATCACCTTCTTCCACACGATTCCCGAGTCGGCCTCTCAGGAAGCCCGTGCGAGAGCCGAGCGCGACCTGCGCGCTCTCGCCCGGGACGAGGCGGCCGGCATTCATGAGATCGTCGTGGAGCGATCCGACGACCCTGCCGCGGCAATCCTGCAGCGAATGAAGGAGTCCGACCTCCTCGTGATGGGTACGCAGCGCCGTGACCGGGGAGGTCCCAATCTGGGGAGCGTTCCGATCGCGATCGCGCGGCGCAGCGAGACGCCGATCATCCTGATCAACCGCAGGCCCCCGCGTTCCATGGCGTTGGGACTGGAGATCTCCGCGCCGGGTTGGACCGGATGGCCGACGTGGGGGGGTGGCGACGGGTGATCCAAGCCAGCAACGTATCGAAATTCCCGAAGGTCGAAGCTTCCGCTACCATGTTGGTAGTCGGTGAATCGCGCCAGAACAGGGAGGAAGCGACGTGAAGGTCCTTGGCATCAGATTCTGCTCGGTTTCCGGCGAGGCCGCGGAGCTTGCAGAATTCTTCGGTCGCCTCGGCCTCGATCGAAGCGAAGTGGGGGACTCGGAAGCGGCGACCGACGGCGTGCCGGGGGAGACCGAGTTCCTGGGGGCCCTCTTTTCCGCCGGCGTGAGCGGAATCGAGGTGTGGCCGGAAGGCCCCGAGCTCCCGTCCGGGGTGCTGCTGCAGCTCCTCGTGGATGATGCGACCGCGTTCGCGGCGAACGCAAAGCGGAACGGATTGAGGCCGCAGGGACCGGTGGACGCGCACGGAGAGCGGATCTACTTCCTCCAGGCTCCCTCGGGCATACCGATCACGATCCAGTCCCCGCTGCGAGAATCCAGTAGCCGCGGACCGGACTCGTGAGCGGCCGATCCGGGACTTGAATCGGACCACGGGCGTGAGCGCGCTGCTGCTGCTTCCCGTGATCGCGGTCGCCGCATGGGCCGGGGCTGCATGGGCACTGCAGCGTTCCGTTCTGTTTCCGGCGCCTCCCGCCTCCTCCGTTTCACCGGCCGCCGCCAGACCCTCGATCGAGACGATTCACCTCGGCCCGGACAGGGTCGAAGCATGGTTCCTGGCGGCTCAGGGTGTGACGGGTCCTGCGCCGGTGATCGTGTTCACGCACGGAAACGGTGAGCTGATCGACCACTGGATCGACGCGTTTTCCGCGATGGCTCGCGAGGGAGTCTCGGTTCTACTGGTCGAGTATCCCGGCTACGGTCGCTCCGGAGGAACGCCTTCGGAGGCATCGATTACCCGTGCCATGCTGGCCGCCTGGGATACGCTCGCGGCCCGTCCGGACGTCGATTCGGATCGGATCGTGGCATGGGGTCGCTCCCTCGGGGGAGGCGCGGCCTGTGCCCTGGCCTCGCACAGAGAGGTGGCCGCGCTCGTGCTGGAATCCTCCTTCACCGGGGTCCGACCGCTGGCGCGCCGATTCGGAATCGTCGGCCCGCTGGTTCGAGATCCGTTCGACAACCTGTCGGTCGTGGCGGCCTTCGATCGGCCAGTGCTGGTTCTTCACGGGGAGCGGGACGGCATGATCCCGGCAGAGCACGGCGTGGCGCTGGACCGTGCCGCACGCGACTCGGAAATCGTGCTTCTGCCCTGCGGACACAACGACTGCCCGTGGCAGGGCGAGCGGGTGCTCGAGTTTCTGCGGCGCCGCGACCTGGTCGCGTGGCCGGAGGGTCCGAACGGCGGTTAGTATCGTCTCCATGAAGCGTCGACGGCGAAGGCCCGGCAAGCACTCCCTGTACGAAGCTCGGGTAGGAGCTGGGCTCACCGCCGCTCTGTGGAGGGCCCGCCACCTGGACTGGTGGCCCGATGACGTCTCCCGCGTGTTCGACCTGAATGCGGACCGCCTGGTCGTACTCTCCGACATGCACAGGGGCACCCGGGATCGGGCCGACGATTTTCTGCCCTGCGAGGAGTCGTACAAGCGCGCCCTCGATCACTACGTGGAGAGCGGATACACCCTGGTCCTGCTGGGGGACGCTGAAGAGCTGTGGAAGAGCCCCCCTGAAAAGGTGATCGCCGCATATCCGGGCGTGTACGAGCGCGAGGGACGGTTTCACGCCGAGGGACGGCTCCTTCGCATCTGGGGCAACCACGACGAGGAGTGGGCCTCTCCGATACTCGTCGAGCAGATGCTGGATCCGGTCTCCCCGCCGGGTGGCCTCCGGGTGGGAGAGAGCCTGCTCCTCGAGGTCCGCAGCGGCGTGGAGACGCTTGGCCACCTCTTCCTGGTGCACGGACACCAGGGAACCGGATTCAGCGACACCCTGGCCTTCCTGGCGCGCTTCACCGTTCGATTCGTATGGAAACCGCTCCAGCACGTGAGCCGGGCTTCGCGAACGGCCCCCTCGGCGAACCGCCGGGTTCGCGAGAAGCACAACAGGGCCACCCGCAAATGGGCCGAGAGCCACGACAAGCTCCTGCTGATCACCGGACACACGCACCGTCCGGTGTTCGCATCGATCTCGATCCTAGACGAACTGGAGCGTCGGCTCGGCATCGACATCGACCGGATCACGGCTCGTTCGGATGACGAGGAGTTCTGGGACGACGTGGTCACCGACTGCATGAAGCGCGGCTGGCTCGGCGATGCGGCGCCCTGCGGCCCCCCGGCGCCCGACGGTCGAAAGCTCCTGCAGCCCAGCCTGTTCAACTCCGGCTGCTGCTGCTTCAACGACGGGCGGATCACGGGGATCGAGATCTCGGACGGGGCGATCCGACTCGTGCTCTGGAGTCCGGGAGCTGCCGGGGGACGGCGCGTTCTGGCCTCGGCGGCGCTGGAGAAGGTGTTCGAACGCATCGCCTGATGGCATGGAGAGTGGTGGAAGCCCGCGTTGGCACGGATCGCCCATGAACGATCGCCCGGTAGCCGGCCACGGGACGGCAAGGGGGTTCGCGGGAATGGTGATCACCGCTGCGGTTCGCAGGACCGCCCTCATCTGGTCGCTCGTGAGGCTCCTGGTGGCCGCCGTTCGGTTCCTCGGGGGGTTGAGTCCCCTGGGTGGGTGGAAGCACTCGATCGTACTGGTCTTCGTGGCGACGGGTCTCGTCCTCTACGACGCTCGTCGTCTGAACGAACGCGTATTTGCGGAGAACCTGGGACTGTCGGAGCCCGCGATCGCGATCGTTTCGCTTCTCTCCGCCGTGCTGCTCGAGATTCTGTTGCAGCTCGCTCGCCAGCTCCTCTCGGGCGCCTGATCGATGAGCGCGAGGGAAGAGGCCGTATTCACAGCTGACTCGATTGGCGTCGCTTATCCGGGACGTCAGATCCTCAAGTCCGCCACCGCCTGGACGCACGCGGGCTCGATCACGGTCATCCTGGGACGCAACGGCAGTGGCAAGACGACGCTCATCCGGGCCGCCCTGGGTCTCGGTCGTCGGGACTTCGGAATCGTGCGCTTCGCGGATCGGGCCTGGGAGCGACCGCGGCTCTCCGCGTTCGCGCGGCGGGGACTGTTCTACCTGCCGGATCGCGGGCTCCTTTCCTGGCGGCGGACGGTCGACTGGCATTTCCGGGCAATGCGACCTTTCGCCGGCCCGCCGCTCGACCTCGCGGCGATAGAGGAGCTCGAGATCGAAAGCCTTCGGGGCAGGAAAGCGAAAACGATGTCCGGAGGCGAGCGGAGGCGCGCCGAGCTGGCCCTGGTCATCGCGAGGCAGCCCGTATGCCTGATCGCCGACGAGCCGCTGGCCGAAGTCAGTCCGAGGGACAGGGCCCTCGTCTCGACTGCGATTCGCAGACTGGCCGGACAGGGATGCGCGATTCTCGTCACCGGTCACGAAGCAGACGATCTCCTCAAACTCGCAGACCTGGTCCTGTGGATGGTCGGCGGAACGACCCACTGGCTGGGCACACCGGACGAGGCCCGAACCCACTCCCAGTTCGGACTCGACTACCTGAATTCCCCGAATCCACGACCGGGGTCTGGTGGAGAAGCGACGTCGTGATACTGTTGGACCCACGGTCTCGAGAATCGGCTCGAGCGTGACTCCGAACTTCGAAGGAGATGCTCCATATGAAGCGCACGGCGGATGCCCGATGGAATGGCGGACTGGTGGATGGTAAGGGCGCAATGCGGCTCGGAAGCGGCGCCTACGAAGGCAAGTACTCGTTCGGATCCCGGTTCGAGGAAGCCCCCGGCACTAACCCCGAGGAACTGATCGCGGCCGCGCACGCCGGGTGCTTTTCGATGGCACTGTCCGCGGCGCTCGGCAAGGAAGGTCACGATCCCCAGAGCGTGGAAACGACGGCCGTGGTCCATCTCGAGAAGCAGGGGGCGGGATTCGCGATCACAAGGATCGAGCTCACCACGCGGGGTGTGGTTCCGGGCATTTCCGAGGAGGAGTTTCTGCGGTTCGCCGAGGATGCCAAGGTCAACTGCCCCGTGTCGCAGGCCTTGAAGGCGGTTCCGGTTTCGCTCGACGCGGCGCTGACGCAGGCATGATAAGAAACGCGGGATGACCGAACGCGAGGAGGGCTCCTCCGGCGAGCTCGCACGGGTCGTCGGTCTGCCCGGGGCGATTCTGCTCGGGCTCGGTTCGATCGTCGGAACCGGCGCCTTCGTCAGCATTGGCATCGCGGCCGGCGTCGCGGGACCCACGGTACTGGTCGCGATCGCGGTCGGTGCCCTCCTCGCCACCTGCAACGGGCTCTCCAGCGCCCAGCTGGCAGCCGCTCACCCGGTCAGTGGTGGCACGTACGAATACGGATACCGCTTCCTCAGCCCCTCCCTGGGATTCTCGGCGGGTTGGATGTTCCTCTGCGCCAAGTCGGCTTCGGCGGCGACGGCGGCGCTCGGGTTCGCCGGCTATGCCCTGGACCTGTTCGGGATCACCGATACCGGCTGGAGAGTCGGTCTCGCTGTCGCGGCGGTGGGTGCGCTGACGGTTCTCGTGGTCGGAGGGATGGCGCGGTCCAATGCCGCGAATGCCGCGGTCGTGGGATTCACGCTGCTGGTTCTTCTCGCGTTCGTGCTCCTCGGACTTCCCGCGACCCTGGAGCGTGGCCCGGTGACGCTGGCCGGCACGTTCACAGGACTCGGTGACCTCCGTTCGGTACTCGAAGCCTCCGCCCTGATGTTCGTCGCGTACACCGGGTACGGCCGCATCGCGACCCTGGGCGAGGAGGTACGGGCTCCGAGGCGAACGATTCCGAAGGCGATCATCTTCACGCTCGGCGTCTCCGCTCTTCTCTACCTCGGCGTGGGCACGGTGGCCGTAGGAAGCGTGGGGGCCGAAGAGCTCGCCAGACTCACCGCGGTTACGGCCGCGCCGCTCGAGGAAGCCGCCCGCAGCTTCGCGGGCCCCGCGCTCCCGGTGCTGCTCGCGCTGGGTGCGATCACGGCAATGCTGGGTGTGCTGTTGAATCTGCTGCTCGGGCTCTCGAGGGTCCTGCTGGCCATGGCCCGCCGGGGTGATGCGCCTGGCGCGCTATCCCTCGTGGAAGACCGAACGCGCTCCCCTCGACGGGCCGTCCTCGCCGTCGGAGCAGGAATCGCGGCAATCGCGCTGATCGGAGACGTGCGGATCACATGGTCGTTCAGCGCCTTCACGGTCCTGATTTACTACGCCCTGACGAATCTCGCCGCGCTCCGGCTTCCGTCAGACGCGCGGCTCTTCTCGCGCTGGATCTCGTGGGCGGGGCTCATCGGATGCCTCGCCCTCGCGTTCTGGGTCGAGAGTGGAGCTCTCATCGCGGGCATCGTGCTTCTCCTGGTCGGCCTTGCGGCGAGGGCCTTGTTCCGAAGGCGGAGGACGGCGCCATGATCGGTCCCGGACTGACATGCGTGGCGCTGCTCGCGGGTGCCGCCTGCAATCAGCCGTGCATCGGGGATCCGGTCGGGAGCGTCGACACGCTCCGTCTCCTCGCTGGCCCGATCCCCACGGGACCCGCCCCCTCGAAGGTTGCCGTCGGTGACCTGACGGGTGACGGCCACGCCGACCTTCTCGTGACCGTCACCGACGCCGATCGGATTCTGCTGCTTCGGGGAGACGGAACCGGTCGATTCACCTCGTTCGAGCAGTTTCCCGGGGGCGAGAAGCCGGTCGACCTCGCGCTCGGCGACCTCGACGGAGATGGCGACCTCGATGTGGCCATCGCGAATCACGAAACCGACTACGTGACCCTGTTGGCCAACGACGGTCGGGGCGACCTCGAGCCTCTTCCGGGCTCTCCGCTCAGAATCGAGCTGGGGCCGCACCCCCATGCGGTTCTGCTCGCTGACATGGACCGGGACGGGAACCTCGATCTACTCGTGGACGATCGGCAGGGAGAGGCGATCGTGATCCTGTCGGGCGACGGAAGGGGTCGCTTCGCAGGGCTGCCGGAGCGCGTCGATGTCGGAGGCGACCCGTATCGGGGCATGGTGCTCGGTGACCTGAATGGCGATGGAGCGCTGGATCTCGTCACTCCGAATGCCGCCGAAGTCGCGGTCATGATGGGGGCGGGAGCTGGCCGGTTCGATCCACCACGAGGCATTGCCGCCGATCGACCGTTCGAGGTCGGGGTCGGCGACATGAACGGTGATGGAGCGCCGGACCTGCTCATCGCCGAGGAGCCCGGCCGAATCCGCGTCCTCGGAGGACTGCGAGACGGGAGGTTCGGAGACGAACCGCTGTTCGAGATCGGCTTTGCTCCGGGAGCGAAGGCCGTGGGCGTGGGCGACATCGACGGTGACGGCTTCGCTGACGCGGGAATCACCAGCTGGAACTCGAACGACGCTCTCGTCCTGTTCGGCGGACCGGACGGATTTCGGAGTGAAGTCGCAGCGGCAGGCGAGAATCCGTGGGGCGTCTCGGTCGCCGACCTGACGGGTGACGGCCGGGCCGAGATCTTCGTTCTCGACAACACCGGGCATGCTCTGCGCGTCTACTCCAGCAGGTCCGACGACCAGGAATTCTGAGATCGTGACGAGTTCCGATCGAACTCCATGGTGGCCCGGGCTGGTCGTATTCGTAGTCGCCCTGTCGATTCGGCTGTTCTTCATCACGCTGATCCCGGAAGACGCGCTGTCGCCGAACACCGACTGGGAGCTCGACTCGATCGCGATGTCGCTCGCGACGACAGGGGAATTCGCAAGTCCCTACATCCTGCCGACCGGGCCCACCGCGCACCTCGCCCCGATTCCGCCGGCGATTCTCGCCCTGATCTACGAAGCATTCGGAATCACGAAGACGGCGGGCATCGTGGGCTGGCTGTTCCGGATGCTTGCCCAGTCGGCCATCTGGGGTCTTCTCCCCTGGATCGGCGCCCGAACGGGCCTGGGCTGGAAGGCAGGGCTGACCGGAGGTCTGGCCGGTGCCCTGTTTCCCCAGTGGCTGGCGCATGGCGAAGCGCTGGCAGCGGTGATGCTCGGCCTGCTCGTGGTGGCGGTGGTCCGCCGCTGGCAGTCGATTCCCCGGCCGGCCGCTTCTCTTCTCCTCGGGGCCGCGTTCGGCATCTCCTTTCACGTCCAGCCGGCGTTCCTGCCGGTTCTCCTCGGCTATCTCGGTTTCGAGCTGTGGTGGCGCAAGGATCCGACCCGGTGGGGCTCGGCAGCGCTGGTCGGAGTCGCCGCGCTGGCAACCTGCATCCCTTGGGGCGTGCGCAATTACCGGGCTCTCGACGCCGTGTTCTTCGTACGCAGCAACTTCGGGCTCGAGCTGCGAATGGGGAATCATGAAGGGGCGGAGCCGTCGATCGACCACCCGCACTTTCGAGACGAGCCGCCACACCCACGGACGCACCCGGCGGAGGCGGTGAAGGTGAGGGAGTGGGGAGAGGTGACCTACATGCGCCACTCGGGTGCTGCGGCGCAGGACTGGATCTTCGCCCATCCCGGCGCATTCGCGCGACTGACGGCGGAACGGTTCACATACTTCTGGCTAGGGCCGCTCGATCGACCGGGCACCGCGCTCCTGTTTTCCATGCTCACCGGCCTGGCTCTGCTGGGCGCTCTGGAGGGATATCGGCGCCTGACACCGTCGCAGTTCGCGGCCCTCGTGATCCCCCTGCTGACCTTTCCGCTCGTCTACTATCTCGTCCCGTGGCAGCATCGCTACCGGTTTCCCATCGAGTGGGTCCTGTTTCTGCTCGCCGGGTCGGCCGTGGCAGGACTGATCAGTCGCGGCGGCGGCTCCGCTCGTACTCGTGCTCCGGCGGTTCGGGCCACGGAGCGCCCGGATCGGGATTCGGATTCTCCATGAGCGAGATCGCGAGCCGGTCACTGACCGCCTTCCGGTCGTGCTTGTTCGAATTCGCCGGCTCGGCCCAGCGCTTGAACTGACCCCGGGTCAGCGCGTCGCGCAGGGCCCACTTCATACCGCCCTGTCCCACCTGGTCCGCCGCCGCCCGGCTCGCCACGTGCTTGGCGCCATGAATCAGTACGACCCTCTCGCATCCGCGCTCCCAGGCAGATTCCACGACTTCACGAGCGAGCCACAGCGCGGTCTGGGTAGAGTAGCCGTGCAGATCCACCTGCACCTCGCGTCCGTTCTTCCGCATGCCGATTACCGGCTTCTTGCCGCTCACATGCCCTCCCCTTCCATCTCGTCGGCGTCATCGGATTTGTCTTCCGGCAGCGGCAGCTCCACCTCCTCGTCCCACAGGTACTTCGCGAACCACTGCCAGTTGTGCCACACGGCAGCGAGCCTCTCCTTCGGACGGGAGATTCCGTGGCCGAAATCCTCGTACACGATGAGTCGGGTGTCCACGCCCACGTCCTGGAGACCCTGGTAGAGCTGATACGCGTTGGGGATCGGCACGCGCCGGTCGTTCTCGCCGTGCTGAATCAGAGTCGGTGTCTGCGCGTCCAGGATGTGCGTCATGGGCGACGTCTTCGCATATACTTCGGGGTCCTCCCACGGTGTCGCCTTCAGGTACTGCCGGGTGAACGGATGAATGTCCGTGTTCACATAGTAGGTCATCCAGTCCGAGATCCCGGCACCGACCGAAATCGCGGAGAACCGATCGGTGGTGGTCGTAAGGAAGGCGGAGATGTATCCGCCCTGGCTCCAGCCCATCGCACCCATGCGGGTGGTGTCGACGATCCCCTGTGCGACGAGATGATCCACGCCCGACAGCACATCCCAGGCATCACCTACGCCCAGGTTCCGAACGTTGAGGGAGCGGAAGGCTTCGCCGTATCCGGCCGAGCCCCGGTAATTGGGTCGGAGCACCAGCGCACCCTTCGCCAGCCACTGGTTGACCGGATACACGTAGCCGAGAATCGGAGTCGGCGTATCGATTCCGGTCGGCCCGCCGTGAATCACGACGAGCAGTGGATACTGCCGCGACGGGTCGAAGTCCCCCGGCTTGTGAAGGACGCCCTCGATCTGTGCCCCGTCCTCGCTGGTCCAGCGGATCACCTCGCTGCTTCCGACCTCCCAGCCATCGATCTGGCTCGAGAAGCGGGTGATCGGCTCGGGATTCCAGTCGTCGAGCCTCGTGCGGTACAGCTCGGAAAGGGTTGTGGCGCCGGAGCCGGACAGCAGTACCGTGCGACCGTCATCCGAAAAGCGGAGTCCATTGATCCGGTCCGGTTCGCTCGCGAATTCCCGATACGCACCCGTGGTCGGGTCGATGCGGAATACGGGGCGCCGGGTACCCTGCCATGCGGTGACGAAGATTCCTTCATCCGTCCACCAGTAGCTCCACAGCGACTCATCCAGGTCGTGCGCGATCGGGATCGCGTCCCCACCCGCGGCGGGAATCTTCCACAGCCGGCTGTTCAGGTAGTAGTCCGAGGTCGTGTCCGAGCCGGCGGAGCCATAAAGCATCCACTCTCCGTCGGGGGACCATTCGAAACCGCCTTCCGAGCCCGGGCCGGTGACCACGGGCGTAATCGTTCCGGACGCGATGTCGAGCACCGAGATGTCGCCGCGGGCGTTGATCGATGGCTCGGGTTCGTGTCCGAATCCGATCCGCGTGCCGTCGGGCGACCAGTCGAAGCCGGTCACGGTGAATTCGTCGCCCCCGGTCAGTCGATCCGGCTTCGACGCGGAGTCTCCGACCACGTCCACGACCCAGAGATGGGTCCGTCCCGGGTAGTCGTCCTCGACCGCAAAGGCTCCGTAGCGCTTCTCCGTCTGCTCGCTGAGCGAGTCTTCCGGCTCGGAGGCCGTGAAGGCGATTCGCGTGCCATCCGGCGACCACTCGAATCCGTTCACGCCCTCCTCGTGGCTCGTCAGCGCCACTGCCTCGCCGCCATCGGCACGGATCAGGTGTATCTGCTGCTTCTCGTCACGGTTGGAGAGAAAGGCGATCCACCGGCCGTCCGGTGACCAGTCGGGCGCCCGGCTCGTTCCCTTCGGAGATCGTGTCAGCCGGATCGCCTCCCGACCTTCACGCCACAGCCAGATCTCCCGGTCGTATCGATTCTCCTCCCAGTTCGCTGAGCGGACCTCGTAGGCCACGCTTCGGCCATCCGGCGAGAGCGAGTATCCGCCGAGCCCATCGAGGCTCAGAACGTCTTCGAAGCTCGGGCCCGGCACTTCTGCGCTCCGGGCGGCCGCTTCGCTCTGCGCCGCGCTCGGCTGAGCGGACAGCAGGCAGGCGAATGTCGCCAGACCGAGAACTCGGCCTCGAATGAACAGGTGGCTCGTATTGTGTATCATCTTCCCAGCTCGCTACCGGCCCGTGATGATTCGTGCGAAGTTGTCCGAAGATGAGCCCCACCGCGGCGGCAGACCAGCCGCGGAGCCACACTTCTCGAGGGAGACAGCGCCATGACGAAGCCGGCGTTCGACGAATACGCGGAAGCCTACGATTCCTGGTTCCTGAAGAATCGAACGATTCTCGAATCGGAGCTTCGGCTGATCCGGAACTTCCTGGAGAACCCCGGCCGAACGCTCAGCGTGGGATGTGGAACCGGTCTCTTCGAGCTGATCCTCCGCGAGGAGCATGACATCGAGGTCGGCTTCGGGGTGGAGCCCTCGGCGGACATGCGAGCGATCGCAGCGAAACGAGGCATCCAGGTGAAGGCAGGCTCGGCCGAGTCGCTTCCCTACGAAGACGCGAGCTTCGACACCGCGCTGCTCAACGGCATTCCGGGGTACGTCGCCGACCTCGAGCGCGCGTTCTCCGAGGCCCATCGGGTTCTCCGGCCCGGTGGCGCCATTCTCGTCGCAGACGTTCCGGCCGAGAGTTCCTTCGGGCTTCTGTATCAGTTCGCCGCCACGAAGGGATCGTGGGACGACCCGGCCCTGGCGGGGCTGGCGCCGGCGCACCCCTATCCCGTCGATCTCGCGGCCGCGGCGCACTGGCGTACGACGGAGGAGAAGGCGGAGCTCCTGAAGCGCGTCGGGTTCGCGGACCTCGAATTCGCGCAGACCCTGACCGTTCACGCGCGGTTCGCCAACGATTTCGTGGAGGAGCCGATCGAGGGATACGATCGGGGGGACTACGTGCTGATTCGGGCGTACAAGAGGTAGATCCGGCGACGAGGGGCGAGGTCCCGTCGCACGACCGACGAAGGAGCACGCGATGCGTACGTTCATGGAGTCGATCGAAGCCGAATACCAGCGGTATCGAGCGCTGGCGGAGCAGGCTTTCGACCAGCTCACGGAAGCGCAGCTGGTCGCACCGGCGCCGGGTTCCGCCAATTCGATCGCGACGATCGCCCGGCACGTCAGTGGGAATCTGAGGTCCCGGTTCACGGACTTCCTGACCACCGACGGCGAGAAGCCGTGGCGGAATCGGGAGTCGGAGTTCGCACCCGGTTCTCCGAGCCGCGCAGAGCTGCTGGAGGACTGGAACGCGGGCTGGGATGTCCTGTTCGCGACCCTGGGCTCGCTGGCCGACGCCAATCTCGCGGACACGGTGAGCATCAGAGGCGAAGAGCTTTCCGTGATTCGTGCCCTGCACCGTTCTCTCGCCCACACGGCCTATCACGTCGGGCAGATCGTAGATCGGGGCAAGGAGCTTCGCGGCGAGAACTGGCAACATCTCAGCAGCCCGCCCGGAGGATCTACGAATGCCTGACCGAGGACGGAACGGAGGCCTCGTCTACTCGACCGACGTCGGCCGAACCTGTCCGCGGTGCCGGCGGGCGATCGACGAGTGTCGCTGCAAACAGAGACTCGCCGGAAAGCGGCCGTCCGGCGATGGAATAGCGCGGGTCGGGCGCGAGACCAAGGGTCGGAAAGGGAAGGGCGTCACGGTCGTGACGGGGCTGACTCTGTCCGACCCCGAACTGGTCGATCTCGCCAAGCGGCTGAAGAAGAGGTGCGGGTCGGGCGGAACGGTGCGGAACGGTGTCATCGAAATCCAGGGCGACCACCGGGACACGATCGTGTCGGAGCTCGAGACTCTCGGACATCGGGCGAAGCGGGCAGGCGGGTGAGCGACGCGCAGGGCGGGCGCCGATGATAGATCCTCTGAACGCGGTCGTTCTGTATCTCGTGTTTCTGTTCTCGACCGTCGTGCACGAGGCAGCGCATGCCTGGACGGCGCTGCGGGGCGGCGATCCGACCGCCTACCACGGTGGCCAGGTCAGCCTGGATCCGAGACCGCACATCCGGCGGGAGCCGTTCGGCATGGTCCTGCTGCCGCTTCTATCGCTGGCGGCATCCGGGTGGATCTTCGGCTACGCGAGCGCACCCTACGATCCCCGCTGGGCGGAAGCGCACCCGAAGCGGGCCGCCGTGATGTCGCTGGCCGGACCGGCGTCGAACCTGCTCCTGGTTCTCTCCGCCTGGGTCCTGATCCGGGGAGGCGCGTACGTGGGCTGGCTGGCGCCCCCCATGTCGATCGGCTTCGACCGGATCGTGGAGGCTCCGGGCGGGGGACTCGCGGGAGTAGCGGCGCTCGTATTGAGCGTGATCTTCTCCCTGAACCTGCTTCTGGCGGTGTTCAACCTGATCCCGTTTCCTCCGCTCGACGGCAGCGGCGTCCTGCCGGTCCTGCTTCCGGAACGGGTGATGCGCGCCTACCGATCGCTGCTCGCGGGCCGTCCGGGACTCGCCTGGATCGGAATCATCGGGGCCTGGATGATCTTCGATCGGATCTTTCCGCCGATCTGGCTGGGCGCGGTGAACCTGCTGTACCCCGGGGCCTGGTACGGCTAGGGCGCTCCGTTCTTCTCGGAGACCCCCTGCCGACCTGAGCCCTGCATGTGTGAACATGTCATCAAGGGAGGGCCCGATGTCGATCAGTGCCGCGATGTTGCCGGAATTCGACCACGAGATGGCCAATACGAGGAAGACCCTCGAACGCGTCCCCGATGCGGCCTTCGCCTGGAAGCCGCACGAGAAGTCGTCTTCGATGCAGGATCTCGCCTCGCACCTGGCGAACCTGCCGGCGTGGACCGCGATCACGATCCAGCAGAACGGCATCGACATGGCGCCGCCCGATGGCAGTGAGCCCCCGAGACAGCCGGCGGCGAGCTCGACGGCCGAGGCCCTCGAGACCTTCGACCGGAACGTCGCGCAGGCGAGAGAGATCCTCGCCGGGGCCAGCGATGCGGTCATGATGGAGACGTGGTCGCTCCTGAACGCGGGGGAGACGGTATTCTCGATGCCGAAGGTAGCGGTGATGCGCAGCTTCATCCTCAATCACATGATCCACCATCGCGCCCAGCTGACCGTGTATCTGCGGATGCACGACGTACCCCTCCCGGCGATCTACGGACCATCGGCCGACGAGCAGGAGTAGCGGCGCCGTCTGCGACAGAGTGGGCTGATCGAGGGCAGGGTCACGTCACCCTTAAAGCCGAGGAGAGAATGGCCACGATCGAATGCACGAGACGCGACGACGCGCGGCCCATCTGCCCGCACTGCTCGACGGAGCTGCGCAGCGTGCTCTATCAGCAGCTGGAGGGGAAGATGGGAAAACGGTTCCTCTACTTCTGCGGCAGCTGCCGAAAAGTCCTGGGAATCTCGCACCGCAAGGGATTCTGGATGGGCTGAGTCGGGCAGAGCCGAGTCGCGGTGCATCTCTTACTCTGGGCGCATGAACGAAGGGCCGACCGCCAGGTGGAGGTCGACCCTTCGCCCTTCCGCGCCGGAACAGGAGAGCGCGTTCCGGCTCGGCTTGATGGGGTTGGAGCTCAGGGCGCGTCGTGAATCCCCGTCGCGAGCGCCGAGAGTTCCGCCAGCGTCCTCTCGCTTCCGCCGCCGCCCGTCCCGGTCACCGGATCCTGGTGGCACTGGTAGCAGGCGAAGTCGAGTGTCACTCCCTCGCTTGCCGTGGCGACTGACGAGCCGTCCAGGCTGAAGAGGTAGTCCTTGTTCTGTGCATCCGGATTCAACGTGAAAATGTGCGTCTTCACATCACCCACGAAGTTCGGATTGGTGGCATCTGCGACGGCCGACTTGGTCGCCTGAGGCATGTGACAGGTCACGCAGCCCACGGCGAAGTGAGCGTTGTTGGCCACCTGGTCCGCGTGGCAGGTCTCGCACTCGGCGATGATCCCTCCCATTTCGTAGCGGGTGCCGAGGTGCGGGTCGTGACAGGTGTTGCAGCCGACCGCACCGAAGTGCGGGGAAGTCGCCCATTCGTTGTACTGCTCGTGGTGCCTGATGAATCCACCGCTGGCGGGAATGTCGGCATTCGCGCCGCCACGATTGTGGCAGGTGCCGCAGAGCGCGTCGCTCCCGTCCACTGTGATGTCGTCACCTGCCTGGCTCGATACGTGCCCGACTCCCGCGCCGTGGCAGGCCTCACAGCCGATGCCGGTCTCCTCGTACGTGCCTTCGAAGCCGGTCAGTCCATCCTGGCGAATGCCACCGTTCTCATCGATCGACTGCCAGCCCGTCGTGTGGCACTGCCCGCAGTCGTACGGCTTCAGTTCGTCCACGTGGTAATCCGTCCACGTCGAGGGCAGCAGGTTCCACTGGTTGTCGCCCGATGGCCCGGCTCCTCCGAAGCCCGTGATGATGTAGCCCTGGTTGAATTCCTCGGTGCCAATGAACCGTGCCTTCCAACCGTAGCCGCCGATCACGTAGCTCACATCGTTCCAGGTCACTCCGTCGGGCGGATTCGGGACCTGTGGACCGTTCGGATAGGTCGGCGGAACGCCGTTCTCGACCTTGTTCAGCTTGTAGGGGTGTCCGGAGGACAGATAAACGTCGTCGTAGTAGTCCGTATGGCAGTCGGCGCAGGCTGCACCCGTGACGTATCCGCGTTCGGAGTGGGTGACCACGGCGAAGATATCGTTCGTAACGTCTTCAGCGGTCTGATCCGAGGCGTCACGTGCCACGCCCCGCACGGTCACACCGTAGAGCGTCTGATCCGGTGTCATCCAGTCGAATGTCGCCTCCTGGACATCGGTGGCGATCTCCGTCTCGGCGATGCCGTCCGCCGAGTAGTAGAGGTCCACTCCGGTGACTCCGATATCGTCCGTTGCGTCCCAGGCGATCTGAACCATGTCGCCAGGCTGCACGGCGGTGCCCCCGGTCGGTGCCGTCATGACGATCTCCGGCGGATTGTCTGGTCCACCGCCGCCCGGAGGAATCAGGGGGTCGTCGTTACAGGCACCAACTGTTCCCAGCACCCCTGCGAGAACCAGAGCTCTGCTCCAACCGAAACTGAATTTCATGGTGCTCTCCTCTTGAGCCTGCGGGGGTCCTGACCCGCGTTCCGCACTGTTCGGTCATACACGAGGCCTCCGCCTCGCTGACCGTAAACTTACGGATGTCCCTGATCCGTAGTACTACGGTGATTGGTACATAAGTAACATGCGAGGGGGGGCCCCGACAGTGATGCGTTGAGTTCCGGCGGCACCACGACCACGATCGTGGAGGTCGAAGTGGCTTTGCAGCAGGACCCGTTCGTTTCCCGCTGCGGTTACGGTGTCACTCAGTCCTTGTAGGGGTCGAACACATCCGCCCCCGCCATCACGACGATGAGCGGGCGCAGCGTGTGCAGGACCTCGATCGTGTCCCCCTGCGCGGAGAGCACGTCCGGCAGCCTGCGATACGCGTGCGGGCTTTCGTCCAGTCCGCCGCCACGCAGGATCACGCCCTTCTCTCGCACCCAGCCGTGCATCATTTCCGGAGTCACGAGCCCGGGGCGGATCACTTCTCCCGTCTTGCGGCGGATCTTCCCGCGGGCCGCCGTCCGGCTCATGACCCTGCCGGCGCCGTGCACGGTGGAGTAGAGAGCTTCCTTCTGGATCGTGTCCAACTCGCTTCCGGGCTCGGCGCTCGCTCCCCGCACGATCACCGCGTCATCGCCCATCGAGCCGCCGATGAAGCCCCGCTGTCCAGGAAAGGCCGGCGTGGCGCCCTTCCGCACGACGATGAACTCCTCGTCCTCGTGCGTTTCCCGCCAGGCGTAGTTGTGGTGGTTGTGCACGAGGTCGAGCTCCTTGCCGCCGATCAGGTCCACCACTTTGCGCACCACCCACTCGCGGCCGGCGTATGCGTAGGTCCCGGCGAGTTCCATCAGGCCGTAGTAATCGTGCCCCAGGGGAGTCTCGAGAGGGAAGATCACTTCGGCTTCCGGCACGCGCTCGCCCCACTGTGCGCCCTGGCCGAGTGCAAGGAACGCAGACGCGATCGTGTGTCCGAACCCGCGGCTGCCGAAGTGGACGCCGACCCAGATCCGGTCCTCCTCGTCGGCGAACACGTCCACGTAGTGATTGCCGCTTCCCACGGTTCCGAGCTGGACGCGCGCTTTCTCGCGCAGGTTGCCGCGATGCCTGGCGGGAATGGCGTCCCAGGCTGAATCCTCGAACAGGGGGTGATCGACGGGGGCGTCGTCGGCCTTGTTGCTTCGACCGAGACCGAAGCTGACCGTACCGTAGATTTCGTCGGCGATCTGGTCGAGGCGCGACTGGAGTACCGCTCCCTCGGCGCCCAGGTCTGCGAGCTCGAGATCGGTCCGGATGGCCGCGTTTCCGCAGGCGATGTCGAAGCCCACGCCGACGACCGATACCTCGTCCCGGTAGGCCGCGACGCCTCCGATCGGCATGATGTACCCCAGGTGGCCATCCGCCATCAGCGCGGCGCGCTCGGCACGCTCGGCGACGTTGCGCAGCTGCGCCAGCGTCTTATCGTCGTGTTCTCCGAAAATCCTCACTGCCCGTCGTCCCGCCTTTTGGACTCCCCCCAAGGCACGCGCTCACCAGGATACCGCTGCCACCTCCGGCGGAGGGTCAGGAATCTCCAGGCTCGCGAGCGCGGCCTCGAATCGTGGCTCTCCGCGCA
>CBDTXM010000022.1:0-26814 GCA_965364445.1 uncultured bacterium
CGAGCCCGGACGAAAAGCGCGAGCCGGAAAGCCGGCTCGCGCTTCGGTCGATCAAGGTAGTCGATCGATCGCGGGAGTCAACTACGCTCGGCGACTGTGACCGGCGGGCTGCTCCGGCATTCTACCACTCCTCCTCGTCCTCTTCGTCGTCCGGCGCCACGAGGTCTTCGAGCTCGTCCTCGTCCAGTTCGTCGTCGTCGAAGTCGTCTTCCCAGTCTTCGAGGTCCTCCGGGTCGTCCAGCTCGTCCCAGTCATCATCGTCGTCGAAGTCGTCGAAGTCGTCTTCTTCCTCTTCGGCGAATCGGGCGACCCACGGAAGGGTCTCGTCGATCAGCCCCGGACGGGCGACGGTCGCGTGCGCCATGACAGATCCTCCTGTGGTGTGCCCCGGTCGATCGGCGGCCGGCGCTGGCCGCGACGATCCTCGCGATCCGTGCGCCGTTCCCACGACCGGTAACGTCTCGCAGCGGACCTGTGCTGCGCATTTAGCGACACCCGGATTCCGTGTCAAGGTCTGGGACCGGTGCCCCGAATCACTCCGCCCGGCCCGCAGCGGCCCGGGCCTCGATCGCCTTCCGATCCCGCTTCCGATCGTGCGTGTTCAGGGACCGCTTCCGGACCCGGATCGCGTCAGGAGTGACCTCGAGAAGCTCGTCCTCCACGATGAACTCCAGACCGAATTCCAGCGTCACCTCCCGGGCGGGCTCGAGGAGGATGTTTTCGTCGGAGCCGGCTGCCCGAATGTTGGTCAACTTCTTGCCCTTGGTGACGTTGACCTCGAGATCGTTTTCCCGGGCATGTTCGCCCACGACCATGCCGTCATATACCGGATCGCCGGGCTCGACGAACAGCTTGCCCCGTTCCTGCAGGTTGAACAGCGAATAGCCGCTCGCGGTGCCACCGACCATCGAGACCAGCGCCCCGTTCTTGCGGCTCTCGATTTCACCGGCCCACGGACCGTAACGCGCGAACTGCCGGTGGAGGGTGCCCTCGCCTCTCGTCTCCGTGAGGAATTCCGACCGGTATCCGGTCAGGGCTCGCGACGGCACGAGGAAATGCAGGCGTGCGAGACCCCCCTCGCCCTTCTCCATGTCGGTCATCTCGCCCTTCCGCTCGCCCAGCCCCTGCATCACCACACCCACCATCGACTCGGGCACGTCGGCCACGATCTCCTCGTACGGCTCCTGGATCTTCCCGTCGGGCCCGGGCCGGGTGATCACGTGGGGCCGGGAGACCGAGAATTCGTATCCCTCGCGGCGCATCGTCTCCATCAGGATCGCGAGGTGCAGCTCACCCCTGCCGGACACCCGCAACCGGTCCGGCTCGTCCGTTTCCTCCACCCGCAGCGCCACGTTGCTCTGCGCTTCCCGGAACAGCCGCTCACGGATCTGGCGGGAGGTCACGTACTTGCCGCTCTGGCCGGAGAACGGCGAGGTGTTCGCACGCATCTCGACCGACAGTGTGGGCGGCTCGACGGCGATCCCCTCCAGTCGCATCGGCGCGTCGGGGTCGCACAGGGTCGCACCGATCTCCGCGCCCTCGACCCCGGCGACGGCGACGATCTCGCCCGCTGCGGCCTCCTCGATTTCGACGCGGCCCAGCGATTCGAACGCGA
The DNA here is from genome assembly GCA_965364445.1 of uncultured bacterium. GTDB lineage: Bacteria > Gemmatimonadota > Gemmatimonadetes > Palauibacterales > Palauibacteraceae > Carthagonibacter. Next base: position 1,616 of record CBDTXM010000022.1, read on the forward strand.
ACAGGGTCGGAACTCTGACGGTCGGGCCCGGCTCCTCGTCCTCCAGCGGCCACACGGCCACCGGATCCCCCACCTTGAGGCTGCCGTGCTCGATCCGGCCGATCGCCATGCGGCCCAGATACGGGGAGTAGTCGAGCGTCGATACCAGCAGATGGAAGGGACCTTCGTGGACTCCGTGCGGCGGCGGCACCGTGCGGACCACCATGTCGAACAGCGGCGCCAGCGTGCCCTCCCGGCACGACGGGTCGGTCGAGGCCCAGCCCTCGCGAGCCGACGCGTAGATGAACGGCGCATCCAGCTGCTCGTCGCTCGCTTCCAGCTCGATCAGCAGGTCCAGCACCTCGTCGTGCACGCGCGCGGGATCCGCGTCCGGTCGGTCTACCTTGTTGATCACGATGACGGGGTGCAGGCCGAGCTCCAGGGCCTTGCGGGTGACGAACCGTGTCTGCGGCATCGGTCCCTCGAACGCATCCACCAGCAGAAGGCAGCCGTCCACCATCCGGAGAATGCGCTCCACCTCGCCCCCGAAATCGGCGTGTCCCGGCGTGTCCACCAGGTTGATCTTCACATCGGTGCCGTCCTCGGCCTTCCAGTGAACCGCGGCGTTCTTCGAGAAGATCGTGATGCCGCGCTCACGCTCCAGCGGGTTCGAGTCCATCACGCGCTCCTGGACCTGCTGCCCGGTGCGGAACACGCCCGCCTGGCGCAGCAGCTGGTCCACCAGCGTCGTCTTGCCGTGATCGACATGCGCGATGATCGCGATGTTGCGTATCGAGTCCACGCGGAAATTCCGCCTTTCCATCGTCGTATTCCGGTATGAACGGGGCCCTCCCGAGGCCTGCCTCGGCCCGTCGGTGGGGGTGCGGGCGGTGCGTACACCCACCTCAGCGCGGAAGTTCGCGGCAAACCGTCGACTCTCGGAAAAGCCCGTCGAAACAAGGGGTTCTTCAACGTTGCTGGGCCCGGCCGATCGGCCGTAAGTTGGCCCCCATGACCTTCCGCTCCGGCACCCGTTCTCGAATGCGAACCGCGGGCCTCGCGCTGACCGCGCTGGCGGCGCTCCTCACCTCGTGCGGACGTCCCGCGGCCATGGGCGAGGCCGATTCGTTGATCGTGGTAGCCGATGGGGCGCTCTGGCCGGAGGTGGAGCAGGAGACGTACGACGCGATCGAGACGACCCTGTTCACGATCCGTGACGAGAAGAAGTTCCACATCACCCACGTCGCCCCGAATTCGAACGAGCTCGACCAGCTGCTGCTCTGGAAGCAGGTGGTCGTGTTCGGGGTTCCCGGCGACCCTCTGATCGAGCAGGTGGCGGAGGCCGCAGATCGGGAATCGCTGAACCCACCGGAGATCTTCCAGACTCCCAACGTCTGGGCGGGCGGACAGGCGGTGACCGCGGTGGTGCTGGAACCCGGAAGGGAAGCGGCTTCCTGGCGCGGGTCTCTTCCCGAGCTTCACGAGCTCCTGGACCGGGAATACAGGCTCTGGGCGCTGAACCGCATGTGGGTGAGCGGAGAAGACACGACCCTCACGCGACAGCTGGAGGAGCAGCTCGGATTCACGTTGCGGGTTCCCGCTGTGTACGGCTACCAGTTCCGGGACGATGAGCTGGTGGTGATCCGTAACGACAACCCGGACCCCAGCGACCTGATTCGCTCGCTGCTGGTGCAGCGTCGTCCGCGGACCGACAGCCTGGACGCCGCAACGATTCTCGACTGGCGCGCCGGTATCGACTCGATGCAGTACAGCGTCCCGCAGAGCTTCGAGGCTGCTCCGGGGCCGGGACACCCGATCGAGGTCGGAGGGGCTCGGGGCCTCGAGGTCCGTGGTGCCTGGAGGGACGAAGGAGACTATCCGGCCGGCGGTCCCTTTTTCGCGAGGGCGCTTACGTGCCCGGACGCGACGTACTTCATCGACGCCTGGCTGTATTCGCCGAACCCCCGCCGCAGCAAGTGGCAGTACATCATGCAGATGGAGGAGATCCTGGGCTCCTTCGCCTGTTTCGGCGACTGACCCCGGAACCCCGGCGATGTCGTTCGTTCATCTGCATACGCATAGCGAGTATTCCCTCCTCGACGGGGCCAACCGGATCGACGCGCTGCTCGACAGGGCCGAAGAGCTCGGGATGTCGGCGCTCGCGCTCACCGACCACGGCAACCTGCACGGAGCCTGGGACTTCCAGGAGCGGGCCCGAAAACGGGGCCTGCGACCGGTGCTCGGGTTCGAAGCCTACGTGGCGTACGGTGACCGTCGGGCGCGGGAGAAGGCGAAGGACGCACCGGGGGACTACGCGCATCTCGTGGTGCTGGCGCAGAATGCAGAAGGCTACCGCAACCTCATCAAGCTGAGCTCGCGAGGCTACCTCGAAGGCTTCTACCGGAAGCCCCGCATCGACCGGGCCCTTCTCGAGGAACATTCCGATGGACTGGTGATCCTCTCCGCCTGCATGTCCGGAGAAGTAGCGAAAAACCTGCAGATCGGACGCGTGGATCGAGCGCGTGAGGCGGCCGAGTGGTATGCCCGCACCTTCCCCGGGCGCTACTTCCTCGAAGTGCAGGACCACGGGATTCCGGGCCAGGCCGAGATCAACGAGGGGATCTTCCAGTTCGCCGAGGAGCTCGGGCTGCCAGTCCTGGCCACCAACGATGCGCACTACCTGCGGCGCGAGGACGCGGACGCTCACGACACGCTTCTCTGCATCGGCACCGGCGCGATGAAGAGCGACACGAATCGGCTCTCGTTCCATGGGCAGGAGAGCTATTTCAAGTCGGCCGAGGAGATGGCGGCGCTCTTCCCCGACCGCCCGGAGCTGCTCGAGACCACGTTGCAGGTCGCCGAGATGTGCGATGTGCAATTCGAGAAGAGCTACCACCTGCCCGGCTTCCCGCTGCCGGACGAGTTCGAGGACGACGAGACCTACCTGCGCCACCTCGCGACGGTCGGCGCGAAGGAGCGCTACGGCGACCCGTTGCCGGATCGCGTGGCCGAGCGCCTGAGGTACGAACTGGACGTGATCGGCAGCACCGGATACGCCGGCTACTTCCTGATCGTGTGGGACTTCTGCCGGGCAGCCCGCGAGCTGGGGATCCCCGTAGGACCCGGTCGCGGCTCCGCCGCCGGCTCGATCGTCGCCTTCTCGCTCCGCATCACCGACGTCGACCCGCTCCGCTTCGACCTGCTCTTCGAGCGGTTTCTCAACCCTGAGCGGGTGTCGATGCCCGACATCGACATCGACTTCTGTTTCGAGCGACGCAGCCGGATCATCGACTACGTGCGCGAAAAATACGGAGCAGATTCGGTCGGACAGATCATCACCTTCGGGACGATGCTGGCCCGTGCCGCCGTGCGCGATGTGGGCCGCGTGCAGGGCTTCACGCCCCAGGAGACCGACCGCATCGCCAAGCAGATCCCCTCCGATCCCGGGTCGGCGATGACCGCCGGCGAGGCGATCGAGAAGGTCGCCGAGCTGGCCGAGTTGTACCGCTCCGATGAGCGCGTCCGGGGACTCCTCGACGAAGTGACCCGGATCGAGGGCCTGAAGCGGCACAGTTCCGTCCATGCCGCCGGCGTCGTGATCGCGCCCGGTCCGCTCGAGGATTACGTGCCGGTCTGCCGGGACACGAAGAACGGCGACGAAGGCTCGGTCATCACCCAGTACGACATGAAGGCGCTCGAGAAGGCCGGGATGCTGAAGGTGGACTTCCTCGGTCTGCGCACCCTGACCGTGATTCACGACGCCCTCGGAGCGATCCACCGCCGGCACGGTGTCACCGTGGACTGGGACGAAGTCGGACTCGATGACTCCGAGGTGTTCGAGATGCTTGCCACGGGGGGCACGGCCGGCGTGTTCCAGTTCGAGTCCTCACTGGCGACCGAGAAGCTCCGCGCCATGCGCTGCGACCGGTTCGAGGATCTCGTAGCGGTCAACGCCCTGATCCGTCCCGGGCCGCTCGACAGCGGAATGACCGATGTCTACATCCGGCGGAAGCGAGGGTTCGAGCCGGTCGCTTATCCGGTTCCCGAGCTCGCCGAAACCCTGGCCGACACGTACGGAGTCATCACCTACCAGGAGCAGGTGATGCGGGTGGCCAACGTGCTCGCTGGCTTCTCGTTGGGTGAAGCGGACGTGCTGCGGAAGGCGGTGGGAAAGAAGGACGCCGAGTTGACGCAGAAGGTGCTCGAGGAATTCTGCGAGCGGGCGACGAAGAAAGGACTGTCGGAGAAGAAGGCGGAACAGATCGCGGACCTGGTCCGCACCTTCGGCCGATACGGCTTCCCGAAGGCCCACTCCGTGGCATACGCGGTGATCTCCTACCGGACGGCGTGGCTCAAGAAGCACTATCCGGCCGAGTTCATGGCGGCACAGCTTTCTTCCTACATCGACAACACCGACAAGGTCGTCCAGTACATCACGACTGCCCGTGCCATGGGACTCGAGGTGCTGCCGCCGAGCGTCAGCGAGTCCCGCTACAAATTCACGGTCGTGGACGATGACCGGATCCGGTTCGGGCTCGGAGCGATCAAGGGTATCGGCGGAAGTGCGATCCGCTCGATCATCGCGGCTCGCGAAGAGGCTCCTTTCGAGTCGCTTTTCGACTTCTGCCAGCGGATCGACACCCGGCTCAACAACAAGCGGGTGCTCGAGTGCCTCATCGCCTCCGGCGCACTGGACGAATTCGGAGAGCGGGCCGCCCTCAAGTCCGGACTGGAGACGGCCCTGTCGGAGGCCCAGCTTCGCCAGCGGGAACGACAGACGGGCCAGGAGTCACTCTTCGGCGCGGTCGAGGAGGCGAAGCCTGCCGAGCCCGCTCTGCCCGAAGTTCCCGCCTGGACGGAGGCGGAACGACTGGGCGAGGAGAAGGCCGTCCTCGGCTTCTACATCTCGGGACATCCGCTCGAGCGATTCCGCGAGACCGTCGATCTCCTGGCCCTGGAATGCAATACGAGCCTGGTGCCCGAGCTCAAGGGACGGCGCATCGAGCTCGCCTGTGTCGTTACCGCCCTCGACGTGAAGATTTCCGGCAATAGCGGCAAGGAGTACAGCCGCATGACGCTCGAAGATTTTCACGGCACCTCGCCGGCTCTCGTGTTTGCCGACACCTGGACCACCTATCGCGAGATTCTCTCGGAGGACCGTCCCGTCCTGATCGAGGGTACGGTCTCCGATAATTCGCGCGACGAGGACGACCCACCCATCTTTGTCGATTCGGTACGACGGCTCGAGGAATTGAGTGCCAGCGGTGAGATCGGCATCTGTATCGAGCTGCGACAGGGCGATGAAGCGCCGGCAGGTGAGTTCGACCACGTTCGGAAGGTGATCCAGGGGGCCCCCGGGCCCGGTCCGGTGATGATCCGCTGGATGCCGAGCGGGCGCAATGGCGCGGAACCGCCTCTGCTCACTTCGAAGTCACTGCGGGTGGCGCCGAGTGCGGCCGTTCTGGCCGAGCTGCGCACGCTGCTGGGACGCGAGAGGGTGCACCTGATACGCGGGCAGGGACAATGACGGCCGACAAGGGAAGCCTCGAAGAGATCCGCCAGCAGCTGGATGAGCTGCGGGCTCGGGCCGAGGAACGAGGGCTGGATCTGAAGAGCGAGGTCGGCGACCTGGAGCGTCGTCTCGAGGAGGCGCACCGGGATGAGATGCAGACGCTGAGCCGCTACGACCGGGTGCACCTGGCCCGGCACCAGGAGCGCCCCTTCACGCTCGATTTCATCGAGTATCTGTGCACCGACTGGATCGAGTTGCACGGGGACCGGAAGTACCGTGACGACCCCGCGATCGTCGGCGGCTGGGCGACGCTCGAGGGTCGAACGGTGATGGTCGTCGGTCAGCAGAAGGGCCGGGACATGAAGGAGAACCTCCGCCGGAACTTCGGCTCTCCCCACCCGGAGGGATACCGAAAGGCCGAGCGACTCTTCCGGCTCGCCGAGAAGTTCGGGCGGTCGGTCATCACCTTCGTGGACACGCAGGGCGCCTATCCGGGAATCGGGGCCGAGGAGCGAGGCCAGGCCGAGGCGATCGCGCGCAATCTGATCGTCATGGCCGGACTTCGAGTTCCGATCGTCACCACGATCATCGGAGAAGGCGGGAGTGGAGGCGCGCTGGGTATCGCCGTCGCTGATCGGGTCCTGATGATGGAGAACGCGATCTACTCGGTGATCTCTCCCGAGGGCTGCGCCGCCATCCTCTGGCGAAGCCGGGACCGGGCCGAAGACGCCGCGGACGCGCTCAAGCTCACCGCCAGCGATCTGGCGGACTCGGGTGTGATCGATGAGGTGATTGCCGAACCTCCGGGCGGCGCGCACCTCGACCCGGAGGCAGCCGCGCGAAACGTGGGCGAAGCGATCGTCCGCCACCTCGATGAACTCGAAGGTCGGGATCCCGAGGACCTGGTGCGCGAGCGACGTGAGAAGTACTACGCGATGGGACACTGGGAGGAGCGGGCGGATGCCTGACGGCGACGATCGCGACAGGCGGGACGATCGGAAGAAGAACCTACCCCGGCCGCTCGGGCCCCGCAGGGAGCCCGGGCGGCCCGGAGCCTCCTCCGACGACAAGGAGAAGAATCCGGCGGGCGCTGCTCGGCGTCGAGACCGCGGTCGTGATTCTTCGCGGCCGGGAGATCGGAAGGGGCCGCGCCCGGCGCGCGACATCTCGGCGGCGCCTGCCATCGGCGGGTGGCGGCAGGAGGAGGGCCCTGGGGCCCGCGACTCGAAGGGCCGCAAGCGTGGACTGCCTCCGCGGCCGGGGCGCAAGGAAGGCGCCGGTCCGTCGCCTGCCCCCGTGGCCAGGACTTCGGGTGACCTCACCCAGGTGGTCCAGGTGATGTTCAAGGGCGTGCGCACCGAGTACTACACGTTCCGGGGTGACACAGGGCTGCGTGAGAACGAGTTCGTGGTCGTCGAGGCCGATCGCGGTCAGGACCTCGGGTGGGTGAAGCGGGCGGAAGACGCCGCCTCGCTCAGCTGCGACGCCGGTTGCGAGAATGACCACGAGCACCACCCCCCGATGGCGCTTCCGTCCAGGAGAATCCTGCGGCGGGCTGCCCCGGTGGACGTCGAGCGCCGCGCTCGGTTGGTGGAAGAGGAACCGGAGATCCGCCGCCGGACACGCGAACTGGTTGCGCGTCACGATCTGAAGATGAAGATCAGCGAGGCCGAGTGGCAGTGGGACCGGAACAAGCTGACCGTCTACTTCACCGCCGAGAAGCGTGTGGACTTCCGGGGGCTCGTCAAGGACATGGCGCGCACCTTCAAGACCCGGATCGAGCTTCGGCAGATCGGTGTCCGGGACGAGGCGAAGCGTCTCGGCGGAATCGGTCGCTGCGGCCGCGAGCTGTGCTGCCGGCTGTGGCTTCCGCGGATCGAACCGGTCACGTTGCAGCTCGCGAAGGATCAGGGGCTCTCGCTGAACCCGGCGCAGATTTCGGGAGCCTGCGGACGACTGATGTCCTGCCTGCATTATGAGCACGAAGTCTACGTGCAGGCCCGCAAGCGATTTCCGAAAGTCGGCAAGATTCTGAACACGTCGCGAGGCGAGGAGAAGGTCACCGGCTGGGACCTGTTCCGCGACACGGTCGCGCTCCGCACGGCAGAAGGCGATCAACGTACGATCCCGCTCGACGAGCTCAAGGCCGAGACCGCCGGGGCCCGCGGCTCGAAGACCTGAACATCTCACCTCCCCACGGACGGCTCCCTTGGCACGCTTCTACCTGACGACCGCGATCGACTACGCGAACGGCGACCCTCACATGGGGCATGCCTACGAAAAGATCGGAGCTGACGCGATCGCCCGTTACCGCCGGCTGCGAGGCGATGACGTCTGGTTCGTGATCGGCATGGACGAGCACGGGCAGAAGGTCCAGCAGGAGGCCGAGAACGAGGGCCGGGATCCCCAGGACTGGGTAGACGAAGTGGCCGTGAAATTCCAGCGGGTATGGGAGCGGCTGGAGATATCGAACGATGACTTCATCCGGACCACCGAGCCGCGCCACGAACGTGCTGTAGACGCCCTGATCGAGAAGATCGACCGAAACGGAGACATCTACACGGCCCGCTACGAGGGCTACTACTGTTCGGGCTGCGAGGCCTTCCGAAAGGAATCAGAGCTCGTGGACGGTCGCTGCCCGCTGCATCCCACGCGGGAGATCCTCTCGATGGAAGAAGAGAACTACTTCTTCCGGCTGTCGGACTACAGGGACAGGCTGGTGACGCACATCGAGGAGAATCCGGAGTTCATCCAGCCCCTCAGTCGACGCAACGAGATCCTGGGGCTGTTGCAGGGGGGACTGGAAGACATCTCGGCCTCGCGGTCCCGTGTATCCTGGGGCGTGCCCTTTCCCGGAGACCCCGAGCACACGGTGTACGTCTGGTTCGACGCGCTGCCGAACTACATCTCCGCGGTGGGCTACCCCGAGGACGGCTTCGAGCGTCGCTGGCCCGCCGCCCTGCACGTGATCGGGAAGGACATCACGAGGTTCCATTGCGTGATCTGGCCGGCGATGCTGATGTCCGCCGGCATCGAGCTCCCGGAGACGGTCTGGGCCCACGGATTCGTGATGATCGCCGGTGGAAAACTCTCGAAGTCCGAGGCCCAGCTTCTCGACCTCGAACGCTTGATCGATCGGCATGGCCCGGATGCATTCAGATTCATCCTTCTCCGCGAGGCCGCGTGGGACTCCGACCGGGACTTCCCGACCGTACAGGCCTTCTTCGATCAGTTCGACGCGCGCTACGAGGCGGACCTGGCCAACGACCTCGGCAACCTGCTGAACCGGACCGTGTCGATGATCAGGAAGTACCGGGAAGGTTCGATCCCGATCACGGAGGCCGAGTCCGATCTCGATTCGGATCCCGGTGCCGGGATCGGCACCTCGCTCGACATCGCCTCCCGGAACGCGATGGAGAAATGGCTCGAAGCCATGGATGCTTATCGCCTGCACGATGGCATCGAAGCGGCGATGACGATCGTACGGCAGGCGAACGGATACGTGGACAAGAGCCAGCCCTGGAAACTTGCCAAGGATCCCGGCGCGGCTTCCGAGCTCGACGAGGTTCTCGGGTCGCTGGTCCGTGCGCTGGTTCGCACGGCCGTGGCGCTGTCTCCTTTCATGCCCGGCAAGTGCGAAGAGATCTGGCAGCGTCTCGGGGGCGACGGGTCTCTGCCCGATCCCGCCCGAATCGAAGAACGGCTGCCCCGTCAGATCCCGGAAGCCGGAGCGGGCGTGCTGTTTCCACGACTGGAGTCTTGAGCCGCGCGCCTGTGTTCAGATTCGTGCGGCACCGCTCTTGCTTGACACGCTCTCGCGATTCGTGGTAGCGTTCACCGTCCCGCTCGGCGTCCGTATGCCGCCCGAGCAGTTGAAAGCACCATTCTTCGCAATGTGACACAACGCCCGCCCGAGGCGTAGGCAGGGCGGACTGTGTGCGATATACAGACGGAAAAGATTACATGAAGGATCAACGGATTCCGGGGGAGGGCGCTCTGAAGCCCACGCACTGGACGGTACAGATAATGCCCGATGGCGGCGGAAGCATCCGATCGCTCCGGGTCACACGACGATGGGTGCGGGGGCTGACGGCCGTCGCGGCCATCGTCGTTCTCGTTCTGGCAGGCGGCATGGTCGTGTTCGGGGCGAATACGGCCCGGGAAGCCGAACTGGCCCGGTTGAGGCTCGAGAATCGGCATCTCACTCGTAACCTGTCTGAGGTCGAGGCCGAGCTCGCGATGGTCGGTGCGGCGATCGATGAACTGTCGGACCAGGACCAGCGGTTCCGGCTCCTCGCCGGTCTGCCCCACATCGATCCCGATGTGCTGGAAGCGGGTGTCGGTGGTCCCCTCCTGGGCGACCCGGCCCGGGAGGAATTCCTGGACGCGTCCCCGTCTCTGGCCGGTCGAACCCTGGCGGCGTCATATGATGTCGATCGTCTGCTCCGCCGTGTCGAATTGCTTTCGGCCAGCATGAGCGAGGCGCTCGATTCCGTAGCCCTGCACGAGGAGCTCTTCCTGGCCCGGCCGTCGATCCGGCCGGTGCAGTCCGGAGAGGCGTGGGTCAGCTCGTCGTTCAGCCGCAGCCGATTCCACCCGCTGCTTCTCGTGAATCGGCCGCATCCGGGCGTCGACATTTCGGCGGCCGCAGGCACACCGATCCTCGCCACCGGCAAGGGCCGCGTCGTGTTCGCCGGGAATCGATCCGGCTATGGGAAGACGGTCGAGATCGACCACGGTCACGGCTACCGGACCCTCTACGCACATGCCGGTGCGCTGAGCGTGAAGAAGGGCCAGCAGGTCGAACGAGGAGACGTGCTGGGAGAGGTCGGAAAGTCGGGACTCGCCACGGCCCCGCACCTTCACTACGAGGTGATCCTGAACGACCGGCAGGTGAACCCGGACGAGTACATGGTGGACGACCGCGTACACTGATCCGGAGACTTCACGTTCCGCCACAGGCTGTTCAACGCGGCGGGGAGCGCAACTCGCGCTTCCCGCCGTTGTTCATCGGGGGGCGCTTTGTTGAATCCGTCCGCGACCCTCTCTAAATTGCCGGCTCGCGCCGAGGCCAGCCCCCTGGCTCACTCAACACGGAGACGATGGATGCGCGTACAGCGAATCAGCCCGGCCCCGATCGTCGGGGCGGTTCTCTTCCTCGCCGCCTGCGGCGGTTCCGACCTGACCGTTGAGGTGCTCTCGGATTCTCCACAGGGGCCGGTCGCCCAGGAGAATATCGAGGTCGGCTTCTTCCCGTTCGATCGGGACTCGGTCTTTGACGCGCTGGACGCGAAGGCGTCTTCGCCGAAGCCGGAGATTCCAGCCGACATGGTCTCGACCTTCGAGGAGATCCGCTCCCTGCAGGAACAGTACAACGCCAAGAACAGCGAGTGGGCCGACGGCCGCGACCGTCTGCAGAATCTCTCCCGGGAGTTGCAGGGACTGGACCGTCGATCCCGCGACTACATGCAGAGGTACGAGGAGTTCGGGGACCTGGAGACGCAGGTGAACCGGCTGGAGCGGGAAAAGGTCGAGCTGTTCGAGCAGTTCACCGGCATGCAGGAGTCGGTCGCAGTCCGGGTGGACTCGTTCCGTATCGCCCGGGACAGCTGGGAAGAGGCCGCCTATTCCGACTACTTCGACGTCGAACAGGAGATCCTCAAGGCGCGCAAGGCCGAGGTGATCTACGATACGACCGGCGTCGCCGGCACGGTTACGCGCTCGCTGCCTGGAGGTGACTGGTGGGTCGTAGCCAGGGTGCCTACCCCGCGGGGCGAACTCTACTGGAACATGAAGGTCGATCCGAGCGCCGTCGACACCCTCCGACTGAGCAGCGACAACGGCGAGGATCGAGTCCGACTCTGATTCCGCAGGATTCGGATCCCATCAGCCGGGACGGACACCCGCTTCCGTCCCGGCTCCACATCGGAGAGCCCCTGATATGACGACCGAGGCGAGTTCGGCCGAAGACCGAGGGGCCCTCCGGCTCGAGATCGGGCCGGACCGGGTCGGCCACCTCGTGTTCGATCGGCCCGACGCTCCCGTGAACCTCCTGTCGGCCGACGTTCTCCGTGCACTCGATTCGTTGATCGCGCAGCTGGAATCGAGGATCGCGAACGGACAGCTGACCGCTCTGGTGGTGGAATCCGCGAAGGAGGAAAGCTTCATCGCGGGCGCCGATGTCGGTGAGATCGGAAGCGTGTCATCGCTGGAGCAGGCCCGGACGGCGAGCGCAGAGGGCCAGAGAATCTTCCGCCGCCTGGAGCGCCTGCGCATTCCGACGATCGCCAACATCCACGGTACCTGCCTCGGCGGTGGAACGGAGCTGTCTCTGCACTGCGACCACCGGGTGGCATCCGACGCCTCATCCACGAAGATCGGCCTCCCGGAGGTCCGTCTCGGCATCGTACCGGGATTCGGGGGCTGCGTGAAGTTGCCCGGTGTCATCGGACTTCAGCGCGCGCTCGACATGATTCTCACCGGCAGGACGAGCCCGGCGTCACGAGCAAAACGGATGGGACTCGTGGACCGCGTGGTCCCGAGTCACGAGCGAGATCGCGCGCTGCGCGAGTTCGTCGCGGATGTGCTCGCCGGTCGCGTCCCGCGGGCAGAGCCCCGACTATCGGTGCGGGACCGGTTGATCGAAGGAAATCCCCTGGGTCGTCGCGTGTTGTTCGCCCTCGCAGCGAAGGGTGTGCGAGAGGAGACGAAGGGCCACTACCCTGCCCCTCTGAAGGCGATCGAGGTCCTGTCCCGCACGTACGGTGCGCCCCCCGACGAGGCGTATCGGATCGAGGCCGAGGCACTGGCCGAGTTGCTCGTCGGCGACGTCTCCAAGGCGCTGGTACGCGTCTTCGGTCTTTCCCAGGATGCGAAGCGAGCGCTGCCGGAATCGGTCCTCGAGGCAGCCATCGAGGTGAATCGAGTCGCCGTGATCGGCGCTGGTGTCATGGGAGGGGCGATCGCCGAGATCGTTGCGGCCAACGACACCGACACGATTCTGAAGGACATCGACCAGGGTGCGCTGGACGCAGGGCTCAGGCACGCCGCCGACCTTCTCAGGAAGGCGACGCGCGCGAAGGTCTTCACGGAGGAAGAAGCAGGCCTGAAGCTGGCACGGATCGACGGACGACTGGACTACGAGGGATTCGAGAAGGTGGACCTCGCGATCGAAGCCGTCGTCGAGAAGATGGCGGTAAAGCAGCATGTGTTTTCGGAGCTCGAGGGGGCCATGAACCCCGAAGCGGTGCTGGCGACCAATACCTCGTCCCTGTCCGTAACCGAGATGGCGTCCGGGCTCACGCGACCCGAGCAGGTGGTCGGGCTGCACTTCTTCAATCCCGTTCACAAGATGCCTCTGGTGGAAGTCATCCGGGGGAACCGGACGGGCGATGCCGCACTCGCCACGGCATTCCGATTCGCGCTCGGGCTCGGAAAGACACCGGTCGTAGTGGCCGACACTCCCGGCTTCCTGGTAAACCGACTGCTCGGCCCGTACCTGAACGAGGCCGGGCATCTGCTCGAGCAGGGACTCGCGGTCGAATCGATCGACGGTGCATTGCTCGAATTCGGCATGCCCATGGGCCCCTGCCGGCTGCTGGACGAGATCGGGTTCGAAGTCGCCACGCACGCCGGGCGTGAGATGGCGAGGGGAATCGGCGATCGGCTGGCTCCACCAGAGTTGCTCGATCGGATGATCGAGGACGGCCGGCTGGGGAAGAAGAACGGTCGCGGTTTTTACCTGTACGAGAAAGGCAAGTCGACAGGAGTGGACCCGAGCCTGGCTGACGTGCTGGGACCGCGAGGCGCCGAGCTGACGCCGACGGAGATTCGTGACCGGTGCCTCTGGCCGATGGTGAACGAGGCGGCATGGGCACTGGAAGAAGGCGTCGTGGATTCCCCGGACCGGGTCGACCTGGCGATGATCATGGGCACCGGGTTTCCTCCCTTCCGGGGAGGTCTCCTGCGCTGGGCCGACGACGTGGGGATCGGGTCCATCCTCGAAGGCCTGCTGCGGCTGGAGTCGCAATTCGGGCCGCGATTCGCCCCGGCTCCCATGTTGCGGGAGCTCGCGGAGCGGAACGGGACGTTCACGCATCCTTCCTAGGCGCCTGAGGTTCGGCACGCGCTCCGCGCACAAGGTTCCGGCGCCCGGCAAGGAAGGCGAGACACCGGACGTCGAGATTCTCTATCGACGGCTCCCGGACCGGGTGAAGACGTTCCGGCAGGAGATCCTCCATGATGGACCGAACTGCAAATTCTCCTTGCTCGTACACCCCGAGGGTGAAGAGCCGCTGAATGTAGGCGAGGTCAAGCTGGAGCCCGGGGGCGCCCTCCTCTGGTACCTCTTCCCCGACCGCTCGTACGAGGTGGCGGGCGTATACGATGCCCGGGGAGAGTTCCTGGGCTGGTATACGAATCTCCTGCGTCCTCCCGAGATCTCCGAGGGTCGATGGGAGCTTACCGACCTGTATCTGGATGTCTGGCAACCGGCAGGGGGCGAGGCGAAGCTGCTGGACAGGGATGACCTGGAGGCCGCACTGGAGGCAGGCCACATCACGCTGGAGGAGGCCCGACGTGTAGAGGCCGAAGCCGACGCCGTACTTCGCGCGGCCCGCGCGGGTCGCTGGCCGCCGACGATCGTTCGGCGTCACCCTCTGGAAAGTGTCGGCTCCCTCCGCCTGCACCGCGACGATCCCGCGAGGTATGCGGCGAACCTGGTCATCAATCGACTGATCGGCTTCGGCATGTACCTGTTCGGGGCGATCTCGCTCACTTCGCTGCTCTTCGCGGCCTTCACGGACGCATTCAGCGCGCAGGGACCGGCGCTCACGGCCTGGAAAGTGTCGATAGGAGTGGAAGCGGTGCTGCTGTTCCTGCTCTCGATGACGGGGAGGCTACCCGCCACGCGGCGTCCGCGACCGGAAGAGACGCTGGACGAGCGGATTCTGTTCATCGGGAGTCTGGTGACCGGCCTCGCCGTGTTCGTCTATCCAGACAGCCGCCTGTGGCGATCGGCGCTGATCGCCATATACGGAATCCTGGCCCTGTTCCTGGGCATCTTCGTCATCGCCCGCCTTCGCTACGAGCACCGCTTCCCCTGGCAGGCGGCCGTCGGGATCGGAGTGTGCGCGCTCGCGCTGGGAGTGCTGCTGCTCTGACCCGGGTTATCCGATCACAACGGGCGCGTTCGGCCCCGCCTGATGGCGATCAGATCATCCACCGTACGACTGCCCTCCCGCTGCGTGGGTTCGCCCGCTGCGATCGTCTCTCCCGGCTGGATGTAGTTGTAGCGATCGACGATCCCCCTGTGAATGCGGGCGTCATGTCCGATCCGGCAGTGATCCATGACGACCGAATCGACGATCTCGGCCCCCTTCTCGACCCAGACATCGCGTCCGACCACGGAGCGCACGATGCGGGCCTCATCGACCACGCTCCCGACTCCCAGGCTGATGTCCTCGAGCTCTCCCGACAGCACCCTGGGGCTCGAGCGGTGATACGCCTGCGAGTGGATCGGCCACAGGCGGTTGTTGAGATCGAAGCGCGGTCGCTTCCCGAGAAGGTCCATGTGGGCCGCCCAGTAGGCGGGCAGCGTCCCGACATCCCGCCAGTATCCGGCCTCCTCGTACGGCTTGACGCCGGGCACGATATTCCGGTGGAAGTCGTAGGCGAATACCCGGTAGTTGGACGCCTCCACCATCCGCGGTACGATCGTCTTTCCGAAGTCCGGATCCAGGTCCTCGGCCGCGACCTCCTTGAGAACGTTCACCAGTGCCCCGGGCTCGAAGATGTAGTTGCCCATCGACGAATAGGAGAACCCCGGCCGATCCGGCATTTCCGGCGGTGCATCGGGCTTCTCCAGCCAGTTGACGATCCGGTCGTCGGTCGCGGCCTCGGCAACCCCGAAGCCCGAAGCCTCTTCGGTCGGAACCGGCAGCATGGCGACGCTGAGGTGCGCCTCCTTCTTCCGGTGGAAACGGATCATGTGCCCGATGTCCATCCGGTAGATGTGGTCGGCCCCGAACACCGCGATCAGGTCGGGACGGAAATCGGCGATCAGGTTGAAGTTCTGGAACACCGCGTCGGCGGTCCCGCGATACCAGACCTTTCCGACCCGCATCTGCGGCGGTACGACCGTGAGAAAGTCATCGGGGTGGGGCGTGCTCAACCGCCAGCCCTCGCGCAGGTGATGAATCAGCGACTGCGAACGGTACTGCACCAGCACGAAGGTCGAATAGATCCCCGAGTTGAGCAGGTTCGAGAGAACGAAGTCCACGATCCGGTAGCTTCCGCCGAACGGAACCGCTGGTTTGCTCCGCTCTTCGGTGAGCGGAGCCAGTCGGCTGCCCTCGCCTCCTGCCATCACGAGTCCCAGGACCCGGAGGTTGCTGCGCATGTCGCTGTCCTTCCACCTGTCGGATCTGATTATCGGTCTCGGTCGTTCACGATATCCTCATACAACTGCTCGTACGCCCGGCCGCTGGCCTCCCATGAGAGGTCAGCCGCCATCGCGGCGCGGATCACGCTCTCCATGTCTGCCGACACGCTGTACAGGTCGAGGGCCGCGTCAATTGCCGATCCGAATGCCTCCGGGTCGAAACGCCGGAACACGATGCCCGTCGCGTGGCCCGCGGCGATGGACTCCGGTGTGGCCGCCACAACGCTGTCGGCCAGGCCGCCCACTTCGTGAACGATCGGAATCGTGCCATACCGCTGGCTGATCATCTGATTCAGGCCGCAAGGCTCGAACGCCGATGGCATCAGGAAGAAGTCCGAGCCCGCCTCGATCAGGTGCGCCAGGCGTTCGGAAAAGGCCACGCGCGAGCCCACGTTGGGTGACCCGGCGGCCAGCTTCTCGATCAGCTGCTCGTACCTCGACTCACCGGTCCCGAGAAATACGAACCGGGCGGGCCAGGTCGCGAATCGATCGGCCAGCGCCTCGAACAGCGGAAGCCCTTTCTGGTCGACCAACCGGGAGACGAACCCGAACACCGGAAGATCGGGTTCGGCCGCGAGCCCGAACTCCGCAACGAGCTCGCGCTTCAGATCGGCCTTCCCGGATCTGTCCGCGGCGTCGAAGGCGGTATCGAGGTATGCGTCATCCGCCGGGTTCCACGTGTCGGTATCGATTCCGTTGAGAATCCCCGTGACCGGCCTGGGCAGGGCGCCGATCACGCCGTCGAGCCCGAACCCGAATTCAGGGGTCGCGATCTCCCGCGCATAGGTCGGGCTCACGGTGGTGACGAAGTCTGCCGCGATCATTCCACCCTTGAGGAGATTGATCCCCCCGTAGTACTCGAGTCGATCCGGGCGGAACCATTCCGACGGCAATCCCGTGTCGGCCCACGCCTCCGCCGGAAACCGTCCCTGGTAGGCGAGATTGTGAATCGTCATCACCGAGGCAGGCGACTCCCCGGACAGTGTGCCGGCTCCCGGTGGCAGACCGGCCTGCAACAATACAGGTGCCAGGGCGGTCTGCCAGTCGTGGCAGTGGAGAATCTCCGGTGGCTCGACGAGTGCGCACAGGGCCGCGCGGCAGAGCACGGCGAAGCGCAGCAGGTTGTCCGGGTAGTCACCTGAAGAATCGCCGTACAGCCCGGCGCGATTGAACAACTCGGGTGCGTCGATCAGTCGGACCTGCAGCCCGGCCGGTGCTGCGAGCGGTCGGATCGCCGCCGAGGCGGGCAGCCCGAGCTCCGTCGGGCCCAGTTCGAGCATCGGAGCCCCGGGCTCGAAGCCCGCTTCCCGCACCGAGCGGTAGAGCGGCAGAAACAGGGTGACTTCGTGTCCGTTCCCTGCCAGGTAGGAGGTCAATGCCCCCGCGACGTCTGCCAGCCCGCCTGTCTTCGCCCAGGGCACGGATTCGGAGGAGATGTGAACGATTCGCATGGCGGGCCCCGAGCCGGTTCGTTGTGGAGCGGTCTCGAGGAAAGATACCCGGTGGGTGGGGTCGGCCGCGACCGTCGACTTGAGAATCCGACCTGACGGCTACCCGCAGGAACGAGCGTCAGAATCGGCCGGCCACCTCCCGTTCGATTCGCTGCTGGGGGCCCTTGACCTGGTCGCGTCCCGCGAGCTTCGCCTCATACAGTCTGTCGTCAGCACGGTCGAGCAGGCGCGTGACCTCTTCTCCGTGATCGGGCCAGCTGGCGACGCCGATACTGATCGTGACCGATTCCGGCGTCCGGCCCCCGGGCATCGAGATCTTGTGGTTGGCCACCGCCTCGCGAAGCTGCTCCGCCACCCTCAGTGCAGCTGCCGTATTGGTCTCCGGAAGCGCGACGACGAATTCCTCTCCTCCGAGTCGAGCCACGAAATCTCCGCCCCGAACCCGGCTGCGAATCACCCGGGCCACCGATTGCAGGGCGAGATCGCCGGCTGCGTGTCCGTGCGTGTCATTGAAGTGCTTGAAGTAATCGATGTCGATCGCCGCGATGGAAATCGGGCGACCGTAGCGCCGCGCTCTCGCGACCTCGCCGCTCCAGCGGTCCTCGAAGGCGTGCCGGTTCAGAAGACCGGTGAGTCCGTCATTCGCCGAGAGCACGTGCGGCTTCTGCATCCGCAGGTTGACCAGCGTGCCGAGTATCCCCATAGCCCCGAGCAGCGCGATTCTCGCACCCTGTGCGGCGAGCTCGATCGTGCCGAGTCCCGCCACGCCGACCGCCAGAACCGCCGCCCCGACGATGGCGCCGTACTGTGCGACGGCGAGTGCGCCAGCAACCGCACAGGCCCGGTGATCGAGTCGCATGCTGGTCGCCGACAGGGCGAGGAAGTAGACCGGAAATGCGACCGGGTTCATCAGGGCCAGGTCGAACCGGTCGATGAAGAGAAACGCGGCGAGCGTGAGACTGACGATCGACACGTCGAGCGCGCTGGTGACGAACCCGATCGACCATCGATAGTCCACGCGGCTCACGATCAGGTGAAGGAGGCCGGCAAGAGGGAGCGACACGTAGGTCACGGCCAGGTAGACCAGGGCGGCTTCGGTACGATGCGTGATCCACGCTCCGATGAAGGCGAAGGCGATCGCAGCGAAGCTGAGGCTCAGACGACCCAGGGAAATCAGCTTCTCGCCCTGGCCGCCGGTCTGCAGCAACGTAGAATCGGGCGGCATCCAGAAGCGCCGCCATCCTGCCCTGATTCCGTGCATTCCTCTCCTCGGGCGAGCGTCCGCGTCCGTGGCCGATGGTCTCATGACGGGAAAGCAATCCGCGTGCCCTCGTTCGACCCCCGAAAATCAACGGATTCGCGAGTCCCGAGCTCGAAATTCTGGGCAACGCGCGCGGAATGCCGTATCGCGCAAGGCCCCGTAGCCCTTGAAGCCGGGGATTCACGCTGCGATCATGCGCTCGCCAGTCAGTCGAAACTTCACAAGGCGGGGCCATGTCCACGAGCATTCGTACCGCTTCGGCGGAGGACCGTGACAGGATCGTGCTGTTCAACCAGGCCCTGGCCCGGGAGACCGAAGGGCGGGAGCTGGACCGCGGGACGCTGACGAAGGGCGTCGAGAAGCTGCTCGCCCAGCCCGAGCTCGGGCGCTACTTCGTGGCCGAGAAGGAGGGCGAGATCGTGGGACAGCTGATGATCACGATCGAGTGGAGCGACTGGCGAAACGGTGAGATCTGGTGGATTCAGAGCGTCTACGTATCGAAACGGCATCGCCGGTCCGGCGTCTATCGACAGCTCCACGAGTACGCCCGGAGCCTGGCCAGGAAGGACAGGGTGAGGGGACTTCGCCTGTACGTCGAGCGAGACAACGAGCCCGCCCAGGCCACCTACCGGGCCATGGGAATGCTCGAGTCGTCCTATCGGGTCTTCGAGGAGTTCTGGGACTGATCAGCCGGCGGCCGGGAATCCCGGCTCAGCCGCCCGGCGGGAAGTCCTTGAGTGCCTCTTCGATCGCTCTGTCGATCGCCTCCTGGCGTTCCTGCGCATCACGTTTCTCGTGGACTTCACCGGACACGACGCCTCGCCAGACCAGCTCGTTCGACGCACCATCGACGATGTCGAGGATCAGCGTGCCTTCGTTGTACTGCCGAACCGACGGCGTCGAATAGCCCATCCCGAATGAAGGTCCATAGGGACCCCAGTAGCCACCCCAACCATACCCGTAGTAGCTGTTGATGTACGTCACATCCATTCGACCGTCGATCGATACGTGATAGCCGATCCGAAAATCGGGCGATCCGCCATCAGCTCGACGGAACCCCTTCTCGGCCAGCTCCGCCTCGACGGATGAGCGAATCCGCCTGTCGGTCATCGGATCGTCGACCAGCCGGTCGTTGGAGCGGATATCGCCCGCCTTGTCCTCTTCGAAAGGCGCCCAGTCCCACGTCTCGTACGCGCGGATCTCGTCTGCCTTCGCCGGGTCGAAGTCGGACCAGGATTCGAGCCCCGAACAGCCCGTCAACGCCAGCCCGGCCAGCAGAAGTGCGGCCGGGACCGGGATCCTCGTCGAGCGGATCTTTCTGGAGGTCATCGGTACATGAATCCGACGTTGAAGCCCCAGTACTTCTGGTCCCCGGAGCCACCGGCGCTGAAGGCCCAGTTGTAGCGCGCATTCGCGATCAGGGCGACCTCGGGTCGGCCCATCGGTACGATGATACCGAGCTCGGGCGCCCAACCGAAGTGCCAGTTGTCATCCTTGACCGAGCTGATCCCGATATCCACCCTTCGCTCGATCCAGTAGGTCCCCGCGTTGATGCCGGCGTACGGGCGAATGCCTCCCCGGGAACCGAAGTAGTAGTGGGCGTTGACCAGTAGCGGAACGGCGTTGAAATAGCGCAGCTGTGTGCCGCTGATTGACGCGCCGGGCAGGCTGACGACTTCATCCGTCTTCTCATTGAGGACGTTCCAGCTTCCCGAGAAGCCGTAGGACAGGTTGCCGCCGCGATTCGGTACGTACCGGGCCTCGAGCCCGACACCGCGGAAGCTGAAGTCATCGACGAAGGTCACATCGGAGTCCGAGCTTCCCGGAAGACTGGAGGTGGCCGACATGTTGTAGGTAATGCCCCACCACCAGTCCTGTGCCTGCGCTTCACCGCTTGTGCCCACGAGCAGGGCAACCGAGGCGAGCGCTCCCTTGAGCAGTCTCATCATCGTCTCCAATCTCGGATCTGTGCCCTGGCCCTACGGGACCATCAGGTAGTCGGCGGACTGATCGAACGCCTGGTCGATTCCGGACAGCGCCAGGTTCACGTTCGACTGTCCGCTGCTCGACAGGACCGCGTTGATCGCGCCGGTCCAGACCGACGGAATCTGTTCGCCCGTATCATCACGGCCGTCGGGATGAAGCATGTCCAGGAAGAGGGTTCCCTCGTCCCAGCTCGTCGTGCTCACGTATCCCGGATACCAGCAGCCGTACCCCGGGGGATACCAGCCCCACCAGCCCCAATAGCCGCCGCATGGCCAGTAGGTGTAGGCGGTCCACTCGTTCACCGCGACCATCACGATCACGGCGACATCCGGCAGATTCGACTCCGTTACTTCCTCGGTCGGAATCCGGCGGTACCCCAGAGCGTTCATGTTCTGAACGACCCGGTTCACGAAGGTCGCGTCGAGCGCGTGATCGTATTCCAGACGACTGTCATTGTCGCAATTGATCGGCCCCTGCTCGGGCGGGTTGGGAATGTCGCACACTTCGACAACGGTGTCCGGAATCGCGTAGGTTCGCTGTTCGGCGAAGTCGAATTCCTCGTTGTAGGTCGTGAGCACGACCTGAGTTTCCGACACGTTCGATATCTCGCCGGGGTAACAGGCCGAAAGCCCGCCGATGGCCAGAATCGCCGCGGCGGCGACCTGATATCGACCGGGTGACCGGATACCCACCGTCATCCTCTGCCGCATCGTCACATCCTCCTCCCACCGATCTGGACCGCGACCGGCTGGTTCGAAATCACGGGACAGCCAATGCTGCCGTGCCGTCGAGAGCCGACGAAGATAGCAGACCCGGAATAAGGGGCAACTCCGATGTGGATGCCTGCGCACGATCCACACGATGGGCGTGGGAGAGACGCCGCAGGCTCACGTGGCCCGGGTGCAACAGAGGACGGCGGTACCGGCCCTCTCCGCGAGATTCCGTGGCAACGCATGCGAGTTCGTTTAACACCACGATGGCCCGGAGTTGTGCGGTCTACCGACGGGTCGCGACGCGGATCGGAATGCCGGATGAGGAGCATCCCAAGGCGCCCGTCCACATCTTGCAACCCCCGCCGGCAGCGGTACCCGGAACCTCCGGATGTTGGACGGAATCGCGAATTCGAGCTCGGGAGAGGGAGAGCCATTTGTTCACCGCCTTGCTGATGATCCTGGTCGCGGACCTGCTGATCTTCGTCCACGAGATCGGTCATCTGATGGCGGCACGCACCCTCGGCATGCCCGCGACCTCTTTCTCCGTCGGCTTCGGACCGGCTCTCCTGAAGCGCACCTGGCGAGGTACCGAATTCCGGCTGGCCCTGATCCCGCTCGGCGGGTACGTGCGGATCGAGGGAATGAACGGTACCGAAGAGGACCGGGTCCGGTGGCCGAACGGATTCGCCTTCCAGCCACTCTGGAAGCGACTCATCGTCATCGGTGCCGGGGTGACCGCGAACGCGCTGCTTGCGCTCGTCCTGTACAGCGGGGTCTCGGTAGCGGGCAAGTGGAGTGGCCCGGTCGATGCCCGGGTGGTCGAGGTCGATGACACGATCCTCCCGCCGACGGCGGGCTGGTCTTCGATCCCGCCGGATCGGACGATCAACCAGATCGACGATCGCCCCGTGTCTGACTGGAGCGAGATGGCGCTGGTCCTGCTCGGCCTCGACGAGGGTTTCCACACTCTCGAGCTGGATGACGGGTCGGGCCACCGCGTCTGGATCCCGGGCTCGGAGGCGGCAAAGATCCAGCTGCTCGAGGCCCTCATTCCAGCGGTTCCGGAACCTGTGGACCACGACTTCGGTGAAGGGGTCGCTGCCGGCGGACGTGAGGTAACCCGAACCGCGAAGCTGATCGCCGAAAGCGGCAAGCTGCTGGCTACGGGATCGATCGGCATCCGTCAGCTCAACGGTCCGATCGAACTGGCGCGGGTCAGCGAACGGACCCTTCGCATGAGCCTCAGCCAGTTCCTGGCATTCGTCGCGTTCCTGTCGCTGAACCTGGCCATCCTGAACGCCCTGCCGATTCCCGTGCTGGACGGAGGCCACTTCGCCCTTCTCCTCGCCGAGGGCGTACGGGGAAGACCCCTCCCGTCTTCGATCCGGAGATACGGGACCCTGGCCGGCACGACCGTCGTCGTCTGCTTCATGACCTTCGCACTTCTCAACGACCTGCTCCGCCTGTTCGGTCACTGAGCCCGACCCGCGGGCTTCCCTGCGACTTCCGCCGTGTTAGATTGCCGCGGCCCATCATGAAGGGCTGAAGGAGGCGGGACCGGTCTGTTCCGCCCGGTCACCAGAAACGGAAGGACGCAGCATGCACCGGATCTTCCGGCCGTGGGCCCTCGCAGTCGCGGCCATCTTCGCTATCTCGCCCGCACCGGTCTCGTCTCAGGAAGCGGATTCCGGCCAGTTGACCCTGGACCGTCTCTTCTCGGCCGAGTTCCGGGGGGATTTCTTCGGTCCCGCCCGCTGGCTGGACGACGGCGATGCGTACACGACCCTCGAGCGGTCCGAGGATGGACAGGGACGCGACCTGGTCCGGTACGACACTCGCACCGGAGAGCGCTCGACCCTCATCCGCGGCTCGAGCCTGGTTCCGACGGGCGGTACGACGCCGATCGCCATAGAGGGGTACGAGTGGTCGCCCGACGGTGACAAGCTGCTGATCTACACGAATTCGCAGCGGGTCTGGCGGCGCAACACCAGGGGCGACTACTGGGTTTACGATACCCGCACAGGGGATCTGAGACAGCTGGGTGGCGGCGCCGAGCCTTCCTCGCTGATGTTCGCCAAGTTCGATCCGAACGGCACGCGGGTCGCCTACCGACGCGGCTACGACCTGTACGTCGAGGACCTGGCCAGCGGGGAGCTGACCCGCCTGACCGATGACGGATCCCGCACCATCATCAACGGCACCTTCGACTGGGTGTACGAAGAGGAGTTCGACGCCCGGGACGGGTTCCGCTGGAGCCCCGACGGCCGCTGGATCGCCTACTGGCAGCTGGATGCGGAAGGAATCGGCGAGTTCCTGATGATCAACAACACCGATTCGCTCTACTCGTACACGATTCCGGTGCAGTACCCGAAAGCGGGAGACATGAATTCCGCCGCACGCGTGGGTGTGGTCGCCGCTACGGGAGGAGAGACTCGCTGGTTCGACGTACCCGGTGACCTCCGTGACAACTACATCCCCCGAATGGAGTGGGCCGGCTCGTCGGACGCGGTCGTCATCCAGCGGATGAATCGACTGCAGAACACCAACACGGTGATGCTCGGAGACGTGAACACGGGCGCCATGGTCCCGATCAAGACAGAGCAGGACCGGGCCTGGGTCAACACGATGGATGACTGGGAGTTCTACGACCGCGGGCTCGCTTTCATCTGGGAAAGCGAGAGCACGGGCTTCCGGCACGTGTACCGCGTGACGCGAGATGGAGGTTCGACACGTCCGATCACCTTCGGCGGCTGGGACGTGATCGGCATCGACCTCGTGGACACCGAGAACGGCTGGCTGTGGTTCCGGGCCTCGCCGGCGAACGCAACCCAGCGCTATCTGTATCGGGCCCGGCTCGACGGCAGCAATCCGGCCCAGCGCGTCACGCCTGAGGGACAGCCGGGTACGCACGGCTACAACATCTCGCCGAACGGGCAATTCGCGTTTCACACCTGGTCGCAGTTCGGGACTCCGCCGATTACGGAGCTGATCAGTCTCCCGGATCATCAGACGATCCGAACGCTGGTGGACAACGCCGATCTGAAGGCCACCGTGGAATCCCTCGACCGGGGGGAGTACGAGTTCTTTAAGGTCAACGTCAACGGGGTCGACCTGGACGGCTGGATGATGAAGCCGCTGGACATCATTCCCGGCCGCAAGTATCCGATCCTGATGTACGGCTACACGGGACCGGCGGGGGCGACGGCCACCGACTCCTGGGGCGGGTTCAACTACCTGTGGCACCTGATGCTTACCCAGCAGGGCTACATCGTGGCCACCGTAGACAACCGCGGCACCCCGTCACCCAAGGGACGCGACTTCCGGAAGGCGATCTACCGCAACTACGGCACGGTGGCTTCCGAGGACCAGGCCGCCGCGGTGCGCCAGCTGCTGCGCGAGCGGAGCTACATCGATCCCGACCGGGTCGGCGCCTGGGGATGGAGCGGGGGCGGGACGTACACGCTGAATCAGATGTTCCGCTATCCGGACCTCTACAGCCTCGGGATGGCGGTGGCACCGGTGACGCACGAGAAGTTCTACGACACGATCTACACCGAACGGTACATGGGCCTGCCCGCGGAGAACGAGAAGGGCTTCGAAGCGTCCGCGCCGCTCACCTACGCGAGCGGCCTGGAAGGGGACCTGCTGATCGTCCACGGTACGGGCGACGACAACGTCCATTATCAGAACACCGAAGTGCTGATCAACGAGCTGATCAAGCACAACAAGGCGTTCACGATGATGGCGTATCCGAACCGTTCGCACGGGATCTTCGAGGGACAGGGCACGCGGCGGCACCTGCAGGAGCTGCTCACCCGGTTCCTGATGGAGAACATGCCGCCGGGACCGATGTGAT
>CBDTXM010000023.1:0-26749 GCA_965364445.1 uncultured bacterium
GTGATCGGGCTTCCGAACGTGGGCAAGTCCACTCTCGTCAACAGTCTCGTCGGCCAGAAGCTGTCGATCGTCACCGCGAAAGCCCAGACCACGCGGCAGCGTATGCTCGCCATTTACACGGATGACGAGCACCAGGCCGTGTTCGTCGACACACCCGGGCTGCTCGAGCCCCGCTACCTGCTGCAGGAGCGAATGCGGGAGGAAGCGGATGCCGCGGCGGTCGATGCAGACCTCATCCTGTACGTGGTGGACGTGGGCTATCCGAGGAGCGTCGCTCACGCGAAAGACTGGCAGGGCCCGCCCGGCGCGCCGGCCATGCTTTGCCTGAACAAGACCGATCGGATCGACCCTGAGGACTTATTGGACCTGCGAGCTGGATTCGAGGCGTCAGGGGCCTGGAGGTCGGTGCACGGCACCGTGGCGACCCGTGGAGAAGGCATCGAGTCTCTCCGTTCCGAGGTGCTGAATGCGCTTCCGGCGGGACCCCTCCTCTATCCCGAGGACGAGGTCGCGACGGCCCCGCTCCGGTTCTTCGCGGCCGAGCTGGTACGCGAGACGTGCTTCGAAGAGCTGGGACAGGAGCTGCCGTACAGCATTGCCGTCGGGATCGAGGAATTCAGGGAATCCGAGGTGCCGATCTATGTGGGTGCGACGATTTTCGTCGAGCGGGACTCACAGAAGGGCATGGTGATCGGGAAGGGGGGCTCGATGATTCGGCGAATTGGCACATCGGCGCGGAAGAAGCTGGAAACGATGGTCGAGACCCGCGTCTACCTCGACCTCCGGGTGAAGGTGCTCCGCAACTGGCGCAGAAATCCGGCCCGTCTTAAGCTGCTCGGGTACCCCGTACCTTCGCGGAAGGTGTGAGAATGTCTCTCGACCCCCAGCTTCTCGAGATCCTGGTCTGCCCCAAGTGCCGGGGCGAACTGGAGTACCGGGAGGACGAGCAGCAGTTGCGCTGTCCGAGCTGCCGACTGGTCTACCGCATCGAGGACGACATCCCGATCCTGTTGATCGATGAGGCGGAGCCCTATTAGAGCCACCCTGGCGTTCATTCTTCTCCTGATCTCGGCTTCCGGCGCGGTCGGCCAGGGGACGGGAACGGAGATCGAACGCAGCGACAAGGGCTCCGCGGCCGAGACCGCGACCTTCCTCCTCGTGCCGGTAGGCGCTCGTTCCATCGGACTGGGTGGGGCGGTGAGTTCGGCGCGCGGAGACATCGAAGGCTCGTTGTGGAATCCCGCCTCGATCGTCGGACTCGGAGGCAGCGCGCTGTTCATCATGGGCGGCGAGGACTTCGCGGCCTCCTCTCGCGTCCTGGGTGGCGTGCTCGCCCTGGGCAGGGTGCGAGCGGGCCTCACGGTACTCCATTATGACCTCGGAACCGTCGAGGCCCGAGACGGCGGCAACAACTCGTTGGGCGAGATCGAGCCGGCGCAGACAGCTTTCGTTCTCTCGGCCGGATATCCGGTGCTCGACTGGCTCGACCTGGGCGCAAGCTGGAAGCTGCTTCGTCTCTCGGCCTCCTGCTCGATCGCCTGCGGTTCGCTCGATGACACGTCCTCGGGAAGTGCCTTCGACGTGGGCGCCGTCGCCAGCCTGCCCGGAAATCGGGCTCTCAGGGGAGGCCTCCTGCTCCGCAATCTGGGGGCGGGAATCGGCTATGCCGATGGTCCCGCCGATCCGCTTCCCGCACGTATTCGACTGGGCGTCGAGGCCGATCTTCCCGCACTGTTCAGTTCCCCCGACGCCTGGATGGAGGGTGAACTCGATCTCCTGGTCCGCGTCGACCTGCAGCAGACGCTCAGCGAATTCGACGACTTCGACGCTCACATCGGCGTCGAGCTCGGCTGGCGCGACCTTCTCCTCGTCCGGGGCGGCTACGCGGGATCCAGCGAAGGGAGGTCCGGCCCCACGATCGGCCTGGGGATCCGCTACGCGGGCCTCGTCCTCGATCTCGGATATGCCTTCAACGACTTTGCTCGCTTCGCCACGGGCACCCCTTTGCAGCTGTCCGTCGGCTACGGTTTCTAGAGCGGAAGAGGCGAGCCCATGTCCGAGTCCCCGATCACTCGCCAGCAGGTACTCTCCTATCTTTCCGATCATTCCGAGCGACCGTTCACGGCGCGCGAGCTCGCGCGAGCACTCGGCGTCGGGACCGAGGACTATCGCGCGTTTCGAAGACTTCTCACTGAGATGGAAGCTGACGCCCTGCTGTTTCGGCAGCGGAAGGGCCGGTACGGGCTGCCAGCTCAATTCGAAGCCGTCAGCGGAAGGCTCCAGATCACCCGCGCCGGCGACGGATTCGTCATACCTGATGACGCAGGCTCCGAGGATGTCTACGTGCCGGCCCGTGAGCTCGCGACGGCTCAGGACGGTGACCGGGTCGTGGTCCGGATCGACAAGCGGCCCCGTGGACGCAATCCCGAGGGGCGGATCGTCCGGGTTCTCGAGCGGGCGGCCGCACAGGTAGTCGGCGTATATCACAAGCAGAAGGGCCAGGGCTACGTCGTCGCGCAGGAGCCCCCGCTGACGACCGATGTCCTCGTTCCCCAGGACCGCAGCGGCGGCGCCGAAGAAGGACAGGTCGTCCTGGTGGAGATCCAGGATTGGGGCGCCAGGGGTCCGCGTCCCATCGGCCGGGTGACGCGCATTCTGGGCCGACCGGAAGATCCGGGTGTAGCGGTCCTCTCGATCCTCTTCGGGCACCAGCTCCCCCTCGAATTCCCCTCGCGTGTGGAGCACGAGGCGGAGCGGATCGCGCGGCGGGGGATCCGGCCCGAGGACCTCGACGGTCGCGAGGACTTCCGGGACCAGCTCGTCTACACGATCGATCCTTCCGATGCTCGAGACCACGACGACGCCGTCTCGGTCCGGGAGCTCGACGACGGGACGCTCGAAGTCGGAGTCCACATCGCCGACGTATCCTTTTACGTCAAGCGGGGCAGTGCTGTAGACCGGGAAGGCGCCGAGCGGGCGACCAGCGTCTATCTGGTCGATCGTGTCGTTCCAATGCTCCCCGAGGCCCTTTCGAACAGCATCTGCTCGCTGGTTCCCGGGGAGGACCGGCTCGTCGTCTCGGTCCTGTTCCGGGTGGACGGAGACGGGAGGGTCCGGGACAGCAGGATCGTGCGCGGTGTGATTCGCAGCCGCCATCGTCTCTCGTACGAGCAGGCCCAGACGCGTCTCGACAACACGACGCCGGGCAAGCTCGAGCAGGATCCTCTGACGCTCAGCCTGCAGCAGTTGTCCGGATTCGCCCGCGGGCTTCGGGCGGCCCGCTTCGAGGCGGGCGCGATCGACTTCGCGATGCCCGAGGCGAAGGTAGAGCTGAATGACGAGGGAGAACCCATCGCGATCGCGCCACGAGAGCGTCTCGAGGCCCACAGGCTGATCGAGGACCTCATGATTCTCGCCAATGAGACGGTCGCGCGACTGGGGGAGAAGGAAGAGCTTCCGATCCTGTTCCGGAACCACGAGCCGCCGTCCGAGGACCGATTGGAGGGGCTCCGATCTCTCGCCCGGCTTCTGGGTCATCCGCTTCCCGAGGGCGAGATCCGGCCCCGCGACATCGCCGATCTCGTCGAATCGCAGAGCGGCACGCGGCGCGAGTACCTGGTTTCCGCGGTCGCGCTACGAAGCATGAAGCAGGCTCGATACTCAGGCAGCAATCTCGGCCACTTCGGTCTGGCGTCGGAGGCGTACTCGCACTTCACTTCGCCCATCCGGCGCTATCCGGACCTTCACGTGCACCGGATCGTGACAGGCTGGATCGAGGGACGCGCCGGGCGCTCGAGGCTGACGACTGATGATCTGGAGACGCTCGCGCGTCACTGCTCCGTCAGGGAGCGTAGAGCCGAGGCCGCAGAGCGAGAGTCGATCGAGCTGATGACGATCCGCTACATGGAGAGACACCTCGGCGACGAATTCGAGGGAACGATCAGTGGGGTGACGGGATTCGGGCTGTTCGTGATGATGGATGAAGTCCTGGCGGAAGGTCTCATCCGGGTAAGCTCGCTGGTGGATGATTACTATGTATTCGACGCCGAGACGTTTACGCTGACCGGGCGACGAAGTCGGCGGCGGCTCCGGCTGGGGGACCGGGTGAGAGTCCAGGTCGTGCGAGTGGATCCCGAAAACCGCGAAATCGACCTGGATCTGCTGGAAGGTCCGCTTGACCCGGGTCGTGGCTCGGGCTAGACTCGCCCCGATTCGGGGTCTTCGCCGGGCGGAGACCCCTGTTTCATTCCTGCTAGGAGCACGAGCGTAATGGCCGTATCGGATGCCAGCCTCCAGAGGCTCGAAGAGCAGCGTGCGCGTCTCGACGAGCTCAGGGGGTTTCTTTGACATCGACGCGAAAGCGCAGGAGCTCGAGGCTCTCGACGCGAAGATGGCGAGTCCCGGATTCTGGGACAATCAGGAAGACGCGCGCTCGACCATAGCCCGTTCGAAGGCCTTGAAAGCGTGGACCGAACCCTGGTCTTCGCTTTCGCATCGCGTGGACGATCTGCTGGAGATGGCGGTCCTGCTCGCCGAGTCGGACGAAGCCGAGCTCGAGAGCGAGATCGAGAGGGAAGTCGAGCAGGCGTCGCGCGAGCTCGAGAAGCTCGAGTTCCGAAACATGCTCCGAGGCCCCGACGCCCATCGCGATGCCATTCTGACGGTCCACCCGGGAGCCGGAGGTACGGAGTCTCAGGATTGGGCCGAGATGCTCGTGCGCATGTATTCCCGATTCGCCGAACGGCGCGGCTGGAGCGTGGAGGTCCTCGACCTGATTCCGGGTGACGAGGCAGGTATCAAGTCCGCCGCTCTCGAGATCACGGGCGACCACGCGTATGGCTATCTGACAGCCGAGAACGGGGTGCACCGCCTCGTGCGCATCTCACCGTTCGACGCGCAGGGAAGACGTCATACGTCATTCGCGTCGGTGTTCGTCTACCCGGTGGTCGAGGACGACGTCGAGATCGAGATTGACGAAGGGGATCTCCGCATCGATACGTATCGCGCATCCGGCGCCGGCGGGCAGCACGTGAACAAGACCGATTCGGCCGTCCGGATCACGCACGAACCCACGGGAATCGTGGTGTCCTGTCAGCAGGAACGCAGCCAGCACAAGAACCGGGCGAAGGCGATGAAAATGCTCCAGGCGGCGCTCTACCAGCGAGCCCAGGACGAGAAGGAAGCCGAACGTCAGAAGCTCGAGCAGTCGAAGACGGATATCGCCTGGGGGAACCAGATCCGTTCGTACGTGCTCCAGCCCTATACGATGGTCAAGGACCACCGGACCGACGTGGAAGTCGGGAACGCGCAGGGGGTGCTGGACGGCGACATCGAGACGTTCGTCGAGGCCTACCTTCGGCGAATGGGGGAATCCGGGGCATGACCGGCGGCACGGGTGAGAGGTCCGAGGCGAAGGGCGATTCGGGTACCACGGGCATCGGTCTGAGGGACGACCTGCCGATCGAGCAGTGGTACCAGGCGCCGGAGCGCCCGAAGCCGATTCGGGACCGATGGGCGAAGCTCACCCGATTGCGCGAGCTCGGATTCGAGCCCTACGCGTACACCTGGGATCCGAGTCACGACCTCGCCACGGCCCGGGATGCCTGGCCAGGAGAAGGAGAAGGCCCCGCGGTGCGTGTCGCGGGCCGTGTGGAGTCGCTGCGGGACATGGGCAAGAGCGCCTTCCTCCACCTGGGTGACCGGACAGGCCGCCTGCAGGCGTACTTCAAGCGCCAGCAACTGGATGACCGGGATGCCCAGCTGCTCGACCTGCTCGATCTCGGCGACTGGATCGGCGTGGAGGGCCCGCTCTTCGAGACGCGGACCGGAGAAGTGACGGTGCGAGGCGACCGGCTCACCCTCCTCTCCAAGTCGCTTCGGCCCCTCCCGTACGGGAAGGTGGAGGTAGACGAGTCCGGTGAGAGAATCGTTCACAGCGGATTCGCCGACACGGAGGCCCGGTACCGTCAGCGCTACGCAGACCTGGCCGTGAACCCGGACGTCCGCGAAATCTTCCTGGTGCGAGCTCGTGTGATCGCGTCTCTGAGGCGGCGCCTGGACGAATCCGGATTCGTCGAAGTCGAGACCCCGATCCTCCAGCCTCTGTATGGCGGGGCTTTTGCGCGGCCCTTCACCACGCACCACAACACCCTCGACCGGCAGCTCTACCTGCGTATCGCCGATGAACTCTACCTGAAGCGGTTGATCGTGGGATCCCTCGATCGTGTATACGAGATCGGCAAGAACTTCCGAAACGAGGGGATCGACCGGACCCACAATCCGGAATTCACGATGCTCGAGCTCTATCAGGCCTTCGCCGACTACGAGACGATGATGGACCTGGCGGAGAGTCTGGTTTCGGGGACGGCTCGGGAGGTTCTCGGCGAAGCCCGAGTCGAGTGGGACGGGCACCCGGTGAATCTCGCGCCGCCCTGGCAGCGCGTGACGTTTTTCGGGGCGATCGAGAGGCACGCGGGATTCGACGCTCGAGCTGCCGACACCTCGATTCTCGCGGAGAAACTGAAGAGGGCCGGTCGCGACGATACGGATTCGATGAATCGTACGCGTCTCCTGGACGCGGTCTTCTCGGAGTGGGTCGAACCCGAGCTCGTCGATCCGACGATCGTCTACGACTATCCGATCGAGATGAGTCCCCTGGCCAAGCCGAAGCGGGGCGATCCGGAGTTGGCCGAGCGATTCGAGGTCATCGTGGCGGGCACCGAGCTCGTGAACGCCTTCAGCGAGCTCAACGACCCGGTTGACCAGTGGAAGCGCTTCGCCGAACAGGCACGCGCCCGGGCTGGAGGTGACGACGAGGCCCAGGGCCTCGATCGCGATTACGTCCGGGCCCTCGAGTACGGATTGCCTCCGACGGGCGGACTGGGCCTCGGGATCGACAGGCTCGTGATGCTTCTGACGGGAATGACCACGATCCGGGAAGTGATCCTGTATCCGATCCTGCGCGAGGACGAGGACTAGGATGGGGTCCGGAGCGAGCCGGCGGGGTCTCCAC
Organism: uncultured bacterium; assembly: GCA_965364445.1. Classification (GTDB taxonomy): domain Bacteria; phylum Gemmatimonadota; class Gemmatimonadetes; order Palauibacterales; family Palauibacteraceae; genus Carthagonibacter. The sequence continues at coordinate 7,013 of CBDTXM010000023.1, forward strand.
CGCTACATTGCCCGGCGTTACCTGTCGAGCCGGAGGGGGCGTGGATTCCTCAACCTGATCACCTGGATCGCGATCGGGGGAGTCGCTGTCGGCGTAATGGCCCTGATCGTGGTCATCGCGGTCATGTCGGGGCTCCAGACCGACCTTCGCGAAAAGATCCTCGGAGCGAATTCGCACGGCATGGTGCTGGAGCTGGGCGAAACGGTTCGCATGGAGTCGTGGCCATCGGTGCTGGAGCGAATCCGGAGTGACGAAGACGTGGTCGCCGCGGCTCCCTTCATCTATACGGAAGTCGGACTCAACGTGCCCGGCGGAAGCTATTCGGAGGGCGCCGTGCTGCGCGGAATCCTCAATGACTCGACCGCGCTCGAGGTGACCGAGATCGACGAGCATCTTGTCTCGGGCGTCATGCCGTTCGGTGAGACGGAATCGGGCCGCCCCGGGATCGTTCTGGGTGCCAGCCTCGCCGATCGTCTAGGGCTGTTCCCCGGGCGACAGGTGACACTCGTCTCCTTTCAGGGTGCCGAACTGACGCCGACCGGCATTCAGCCGCAGATGCGCCTGTTCGAGGTGACAGGACTCTTCGAAACCGGGTTGTACCAGTACGATACGAAGTTCGCTTATGTCGACCTCGCTGCCGCCCAGACGCTGCTGCGCATGGGCACTACGGTCACGGGTGTGGAATTCAACGTCGAGGATCCCTGGAAATCCGGTGAGGTCTCCGACCGGCTGGAGGCGGAGCTGGGATTCCCGTACCGGGTGGACGACTGGCAGAAGCAGAACGCGAGCCTCTTCTCGGCCCTGAAGCTCGAGAAGTTCGCCATGGGAGTGATTCTGCTGCTCATCGTTCTCGTCGCTTCGTTCAACATCGTTTCGACGTTGATCATGGTGGTCACGGACAAGATCCGTGAGATCGGGATTCTGCGGGCGATGGGACTCACGGAGAAGGACGTGACCCGGATCTTCGTCGTCCAGGGCGTCGTGATCGGGCTGATCGGCACGGCGATCGGAACGATATTCGGGTTGCTTCTGTCATGGCTGCTCTACGAGTACGAGTTCATCAGCCTGCCGGGGGACGTGTATTTCGTGGACAGGCTGCCGGTCGATGTGCAGCCCCTCGATGTACTCACCATCGTCGGCGCCTCGCTTCTCATCTCCTTCCTGGCGACCCTCTATCCGGCTCGCCGCGCGGCGGAGTACACGCCGGTGGAGGCGATCCGGCATGAATGAGTTTGGAACGGGCCGGCAGGAAGATGTGCCTCGCGAGTCACTGCCGATCTCCGCGCAGGACGTGGAGCGGACGTTCGAGGGTGCGACCGGGGAGCCGATCCGGGTGCTTCGGGGGATCGACCTCGAGGTGGAGCGAGGCGAGACGGTCTCGATCGTCGGGCCGAGCGGTGCGGGGAAGTCGACGCTGCTGCACGTGCTGGGAGGCCTCGATCTTCCCACCTCCGGTCGAGTCCACCTCGGGGGAAGCGAGCTCTCGCGGCTCGGCGATGAAGAGCTCGCGCGGGTTCGGAATCGCTACGTCGGCTTCGTGTTTCAATTCCATCATCTCCTGAGGGATTTCACGGCGCTCGAGAACGTGATGATGCCGCAGGTGATTGCAGGTGCCGATCGAGTCGAGGCGCGAGACCGCGCCGCCAGGCTGTTGACGCAGGTCGGGCTCGAGAAGCGGATGGAACATCGCCCCGCGAAGCTCTCGGGCGGGGAGCAGCAGCGGGTCGCTGTCGCGCGGGCCCTGGCCAACGAGCCGCCCGTGTTGCTGGCCGATGAGCCCTCGGGTAACCTGGACCGGGAAACGAGCGAGCGCCTTCACGACATTCTCTTCGACCTGGTCGAGCAGCACGAAACGGCGCTCGTAGTCGTCACCCACAACACTTCTCTCGCCGATCGCACGGACAGGGTGCTCGAACTCCGGGACGGCATCCTGCGCCGACTCGACGGCCACGTGGGGTAGACTTGAGCGGGACCGGGGGAATCGAGTGAGCGAAGGAATTACCTGCGACAACTGCGGCGAGCGTCCGGCTGAGATTCAGCTGACCACGATCGAGGACGGCGAGATGTCGACACTCCACCTCTGCTCGGTGTGCGCGAGCGAGAAGGGCGTGTCTGCCTCGGTCCCGGCCAAGGAACCTCTGGTCGACTTTCTCGCGCAGCTCGGCAAGAGCAGCGAGACCGAGTCGGGACGCCCACCGCTCGACCCCTGCCCGTACTGCGGCACGACGGCCGCCGACTTCCGCCGGACCGGACGACTCGGGTGCGCGGAGTGCTGGGTGCATTTCGAGGAACGACTCCGGGGTCTGGTACGGCGACTCCAGGGCTCCGTTCAGCACGTCGGCAAGCTTTACGTGCATGCCGGTTCGGAGATCGGTGACCGGATTGGCGAGCTGGCGGCACTTCGCCGCCGGCTTCAGCGCGCGGTCGACACCGAGGACTTCGAGGCGGCAGCCGAATTCCGCGACCGGATCCGTGAGATCGAGGCGAGCTCCTGATGGAAGAACGCGGAAGCCTCGACGGCAGGGGGCTGGCCTGGTTGTCCGGTGGTGGCGACGAGTCGGAGATCGTCCTCTCGACCCGCGTCCGACTTGCTCGCAACCTGCAGGGATTCCCGTTTCCCATCCGGGCAGGCGCGGAAGACTCGGCTCGCATTCTGGAGCGGGCGCGGGCCGCAATCGAAGCGGCCGACTCCCTGAGCGGAGCCGACATCTGGACAGTGGATGCGATGGAGGCCCGCGACAGAGAGCTGCTGCTCGAACGTCACCTCGTCAGCCGGGAGTTGCTGGAGCGCGCCTCGGAGGGGCCGTCCCATGCAGCCCTCGTTCTCTCGACGGACGATGCGATCGGGGTGATGATCAACGAGGAGGACCACCTTCGACTGCAGGCGTTCGGGGCGGGATTCGCGCTCGAGGATACGTGGAGACGGGTGGACCGCCTCGACGAGGAACTCGGAGCTCTGCTCCCTTTCGCTTTTCACCACGAGCTGGGATTCCTGACGTCCTGCCCGACGAACGTCGGCACGGGTCTGCGGGCCTCGGTGCTGATCCACCTCCCGGGTCTCGTTCTGACGAAGGAGATCAACAAGGTCCTCGAGGGGATCTCCCAGGTGGGCCTGACATACCGTGGCTTTCACGGGGAAGGCTCGGAGGTCGTCGGCAACCTGTTCCAACTCTCCAATCAGACCACGCTGGGCAAGACGGAAGAAGACCTCGTAGAGCACCTCGCCCGGGTCACCGGAAAGGTGATCGAGTACGAACGAAGCGCCCGGAGCGTGCTGCTCCGGGAGGCCCCGACCGTGCTCGAGGACAAGGTCTGGCGCGCATTCGGGATCCTGCGTACGTCTCGCAGTCTTTCGACGGGGGAGATGCTGAATCTCCTGTCGGGCCTGCGGTTGGGAGTTTCCCTGAAACTACTGCCCATGCCCAGGGTAGAGACGCTGAACGAGATTCTCGTTCTTGGCCAGACGGCGCACAGGTCGCGCGATGTCGGGAGCTCGCTCGACGAGACGGATGCCGATGTAGCGCGCGCCGCGTATGTCCGCGAACGACTGGCGGAGGACGAAACGCCCGGATCATCGGCTGACGATCCAGGGCGAAATCTGAATTGAACCGCGGCGGGCCGCTCCGCCGTCAGAGGTGTGGATGAACTACAATTTCACCGACCGTGTCCGAAAGGTGCTCGCGATGGCGCGCGAGGAGGCGGTGCGCCTGCAGCACGACTACGTGGGGACCGAGCACATTCTCCTCGGCCTGATCCGGGAAGGAGAGGGCGTCGCGGCGGAAGTCCTGCGCAATCTCGCCGCGGATCTCGATGACCTGCTGCGTCTCGTCGAAGAGAACATCAGGGCCGGGAAGGCGACGACGCCGATCGGCGAGTTGCCGTATACGACTCGCGCCAAGAAGGTCCTCGAGTACGCGATGGCCGAGTCCCGCGAGCTGAATCACAGCTACGTCGGCACCGAGCACCTGCTGCTCGGCCTGCTGCGCGAGGAGAAGGGGCTCGCGGCGCGCGTACTCGGAGAGCTCGGGATCGGACTCGACGAAGCCCGTGCAGAGATGTTGAAGCTGCTCGGCACCGACATGCCGGCCACGCCGCAGGAATCGGCACAGCCGCCGGGGACACCTCGGGGCGAAGGGAAGTCGAAGACGCCGGCACTCGATCACTTCTGCCGGGACCTCACCGAGCTGGCCGCGGAAGGCAAGCTCGATCCGACGATCGGACGCGCTCCGGAGATCGAGCGGGTCATGGAGGTGCTCTCGCGTCGGAAGAAGAACAATCCCGTCCTGATCGGAGAGCCCGGCGTGGGTAAGACGGCGATCGTCGAGGGCCTGGCCCAGAAGATCGTGCGCGCCGACGTCCCTGACAGCCTCAAGGATCACCGGGTGCTGGCGCTGGACATGGCAGCCGTCATCGCCGGCACCAAGTATCGAGGTCAGTTCGAGGAACGACTCAAGGCGATCGTGAACGAGATTTCGCAGAATGACGGGATCATCCTGTTCATCGATGAGCTTCATACCCTCGTGGGCGCGGGCGCGGCGGAAGGCGCCATCGACGCCTCGAACATGCTCAAGCCGGCCCTCGCACGCGGAGAGTTGCAGTGCGTCGGCGCCTCGACTCTGAATGAGTACCGGAAGTACATCGAGAAGGACGGAGCCCTCGAGCGGCGCTTCCAGACCGTCATCGTGGAGCCGCCGTCGATCGACGAGACCTTCGAGATCCTGCAGGGCCTGAGGAAGCACTACGAGGACCACCACAACGTGGAACTTCCGGACCCGTCGCTGATCGCGGCCGCGAAGTTGAGCGACCGGTACATCACCGATCGATTCCTGCCCGACAAGGCGATCGATGTGCTCGACGAGGCCGGGGCGCGTTCCCGCCTCAGCGCCCAGGTGCCGCCGCCGGAGGTGCAGCAGCTCCAGGAGGAAATGGACGACCTGAGCGAGCGCAAGGACGAGGCGATCCGGGGCCAGGACTTCGAAAAGGCAGCCCTGCTTCGCGACCGCGAGAAGGAGCTCAACGCCGAGATCCGGCGCAGGAAAGAGGAGTGGGAGAAGCAGCAGAGGGACTTCCGACCGATCGTCGACGAGGAAGCGATCTCGTTCATTGTCTCACGCTGGACGGGAATTCCGGTCAGCCGCCTGCGGGAGGAGGAGACGGAACGACTGCTGAAGATGGAGGATGAGCTGCACGACACGGTCGTCGGACAGCAGGAAGCGATCGAGGCGCTCAGCCGGGCGATCCGCCGGACGCGTGCGGGGCTCAAGGACCCGGACCGACCGATCGGAAGCTTCATTTTCTGCGGTCCCACCGGAGTTGGAAAGACCGAGCTCGCCCGACAGCTCGCCCGGTTCCTGTTCGCCGACGACCAGGCCCTCATCCGGGTGGACATGTCCGAGTACATGGAGAAGTTCTCGGTCAGCCGCCTGATCGGCGCGCCTCCCGGCTACGTCGGATACGAGGACAGTGGAGCGCTGACCAAGGCGGTCCGTCGCAGACCGTACAGCGTGGTGCTGCTGGACGAGATCGAGAAGGCGCACCCCGACGTGTTCAACATCCTGCTCCAGGTGCTCGACGAGGGTCGCCTGACCGATAACTACGGTCGCGTGATCGACTTCAAGAACACGGTCCTGATCATGACCTCGAACGTCGGCGCGAGGGACATTGCCGGGTCCAAGTCGCTGGGCTTCGCATCGGAGGAAGGCTCGGGAATCGACTACGATCGGATGGCAGAGCGGATCCGGGACGAGATCGATCGCGTGTTCACGCCCGAGTTCCTCAACCGGATCGATGAGACGATCGTCTTCCATCCGCTGTCGAAGGTGGAGATCGGGCAGATCGTGCACATCATGTTGCGCGATGTCCAGAAGCGTCTGTCCGAGGAAGAATTGACCCTTTCGCTCGATGACGCGGCCGTGGACTTCCTCGTGGAGCGGGGGTATGATGACAAGTTCGGTGCGCGTCCGCTCAAGAGGACGATCCAGAGGTATGTGGAGGACGCGCTTTCAGAGAAGATTCTGATGGGAGAATTCGCCCCGGGAGACGAGATCGCCGTCAGTGTATCAGAGGATGGCGAGTCCCTCGTGTTCCAGGTGGTATCGCACAGTTCCGCTACGTGAGATCAGGCCGGTTTCTTCGGGTTGGGTTGACCCTCGCCACGCTGCTGGCGGCGAGGGTCGTCCCTTTGTGGGGGCAGGAGCAGACGCTCTACCAGGTACGGGTAGACAGCGTCGTCGTGTCCGGGGCATTCCGTTTCTCCGACGAAGGTGTGCGGCGAATCGCGGGGCTCCGCCAGGGGGAGGTCGTCAACGGTCCCGATGTTCAGGCCTCGATCCAGAGGCTGTTCGCGACCGGTGAGTTCGAAGATGTCACGATCCGCGTCACGGCGCGCGAGCCGAACATCTTCTACATCGAAGTCTCCGAGCGCCCGCTCGTCGGAGACTTCGTATTCGATGGGCTGGATCACGTCGGCGAAAGCACGATCCGCGATTCCGTGGGTCTCGTAGGCGGAACGGCACTCGACCCGGCGCGCGTCGCACAGGCCTCGGTGCTCACGAGGCAACTGCTGGCCAACGCTGGGTTTCCACAGGCCACGGTCGATACCAGCCTCGTCGCGGATCCATCGGGTCTGGACCAGGTCAATGTCGTGTTCGAGGTGGTCGAGGGACCGCGCCTGGCCCTGGCGAGGGTCGAGTTCACCGGCAATCAGGCATTCACGGACTCGCAGATTCGCGGCGCCATGAAGACGTCCGAAGAGGGCTTCTTCTGGTTCAAGCCCGGCGAATTGCATCGGGACGAGTACAGGCGGGATCTGGCCGAACGAATCCCGGAGTTCTATGCGCGATACGGCTACATCGACATGGAGGTCCTGGGCGATACGATCGTGGTCGACACCCTTACGGGGAAGGGCCGCATCGAGATCGCGGTCAACGAAGGACCGCAATACCTCATACGATCCTTTGAGATCGAGGGGAACCGTCGGTTTCCCTCGTCGCAGCTCGCGGAGTACTTCCCGGACGTAGTCGAAGGACTGCTGGGTGGCGCCCGCTCTCAGGAGGCGCTCGATGAGATCCGACCACCGTTCGATCGGTCGGCCTTCGACGAGGCGAGCCAGAAGATCGCGGATCTGTACAGGGACGCCGGCTATCTCTCGGTAAACATTGCTCCGGAGGTCCGTCGACACCCGGCGGAAGAGGGCGAAGCGAATCCGACCGTTGAGACACGCCTGCTCGTGCAGGAAGGTCAGCCGGCCTATATCCGGACCGTCAGCATCGTAGGAAACGACTACACGCACGACGCCGTGATCCGGAAAGTGCTTCTGACCCTTCCCGGCGACGTCTACTCTCAGCAGCTTCTCGTGCAGAGCATTCGCAATCTTCAGTCGCTCGGGTTCTTCGAGACTCTGCCGCCGGACGAGGCGATTCAAATCAAGCCGCGCGATGATGGAGACATCGATCTCGTCTACCGGGTGAAGGAGAAACAGACCGGCAACGTCAACTTCGGAATCTCGGCGGCTGCGGCAACCGGTCTTGCGGGCTTCATCGGGTACGATCAGCCGAATCTGTTCGGTCAGGCAAAAGTCGGACACTTCCGCTGGCTGTTCGGACGACGCTCCCAGGACATCGAGATCAGCTACACGGACCCCGAGATCTTCGGGTCGCGGAACAGTCTCTCCGTGGGCCTCCAGAGCGCACGGGACCAGTTTCAGACGTTCAGCCTCGGCACCCGCCGTCAGACAGGCGGATTCTTCGAGTTCGGAGTCCCGATCTTCCGTTTGCGATCGACCCGGTTCTATGCGGGATACTCTCTGTTCAACGACGAGATCTCGGATCTCGACACCTTCGGGATTCCGGAAGGACAGGAAGATCTCATAACCCAGGGCACCCGGAGCACCATCAGCCTGCGCCTGGTTCGGGACAATCGGGCGGGCGGGCTGTTTCCGGTATCGGGAAGCCGGAACTCCATTGCGGCCCGGTTCACGGGAGGCATCCTGGGCGGGGATGGGAACTACAATCGCTGGGACCTTACCAGCGAATGGTTCGCACCAGTTGGACAGATCGGCGGCGGGGGAGGAGGAGTGCCGATCGAGCTCGTTCTCGGCCTCGCATTTCGTGGCGGACTCGTGTTTGGCGACAATCCGTTCTTCGTGGAGCGGTACTACGTCGGAGGCACGCAGGTCGGTCAGCAGGTGCGGGGATACGAGGAAGCGACAATCACGCCCCGGGGGCACGTTCCGCGCTCGGCTCCGATCAGCAGCCTCGACCGGGTGGGCGAAGCGTACTTCACGACCACGGCGCAGTTCGGAGTCAAGCTGACGGACAACATTTTCGGCAGCGCATTCGTCGACGGGGGCAACGTCTGGGAGAATGCAGGGGAGTTCAATCCTACGGACCTTCTGCTGGGAGCGGGGTTAGGAGTTTCCCTCGTCACCCCATTCGGACCGATCGGAATCGATTATGCCTACGGATTCGATCGGCGCGATGTGCTGGGACGAGCAGATCCGGGCTGGCAGCTCCACTTCAGGTTCGGCCGCCTGTTCTGATCGCCGTACTTGTCGAGCCGGTCCTAGCACGGCGAGGACCGGAGCAATCTTCTGTACCTTTTTCGGAGAGCGTATCGATGTTCCTGGTTCGAACGACCGCGGCGGCCTTCGCGGCCATTTCACTGCTTGCCGTTCCCTCCGCCCAGGCGCAGAACGTGCCGCCGGCAGGGACCACTTTCGTCTACTTGAATTCGGCGGAGATTCTCCAGGCTGCACCGGGATCGGCCGATGCCCAGCGCACGTTCGACCGGGAATTGGGAGAATGGCGCCAGGAGCTCGAACAGCAGGCTGCCGTGGTGGACTCCCTCCTGCGAGACTACCAGCGACAGGAAGTGATGCTCAGCCCCCAGGCGAAGGAGCAGAAGCAGGGGGAGATCCAGACGCGCCAGCAGGAGCTTCAGAATCGTCGGCTGGAGCTCGAGAATCAGGCACAACAGCGCCAGCAGGAGCTGCTGCGTCCCATTCTCGAGAGCGTGACCGGCCTGATCGAGCAGATCCGTTCGGAGAACAACTACGCCATGATATTTGACATCTCCACGGAGGGTGTGGTGGCGGCGGCTCCGGAACTCGATATTACGTCTCTCGTCATGCAGCGGATGGGCACGGCGGCGCCCGCCTCTGGCGGCACGCCCTGACCCATTGCGGTACGTCCGGCCCTGAATCCGGACACCAGCGGAACGGATAATCGGATGACCTTTACGGCCAGAGAACTCGCGGAGCGAGTCTCCGGACGCGTCGAGGGAGACCCGGACCGTCGTCTCGCAGGGATCGCCCCTGCGGGTAACGCGGGCCCGGAGCATCTTACGTACGTCGTCAACGAAAAGTATGCGCGGCAGCTGGAACGCAATGAGGCCGGCGCAGCCCTGGTCCCGGTGGACCTGGACCTGGATGCCAACGGAACAACCCTGATTCGGGTGGAGAACCCGGAACTCGCGTTCAGCCAGCTGATCGCCCTGTTCCTGCCTTCCGAGCCCGTGCCCCCCGGCGTTCACCCGACGGCCGTGCTCGGAGAGGGGACGGCTCTCGGCGCCGATGTCTCGCTCGGAGCCTACGTGACGCTCGGCCGAGGGTGCAGGATCGGCGATCGCTGTGAGATCGGACCGGGTGTTCACATCGGGCCGGGGGTGTCCATCGGCGATGATTGCTTCATCGGGGCCAACTGCACGCTTCTGGAGGGTGCAGTTTTGAAGAATCGAGTCAGGCTCCACACGGGTGTCCGGCTCTCCGTTGATGGATTCGGCTACGCCGCGAGTCCGGATGGACCCGTGAAGATTCCCCAGGTCGGGCGGTGCGTCATCGGCAACGATGTCGAGATCGGCGCGAACAGTACGATCGACCGGGGATCGCTGGGGGATACGAGTGTCGGCGACGGCACCAAGATCGACAACCTGGTTCACATCGGTCACAACTGTCGTATCGGACGGAATTGCTTCATCGTCGCGCAAGTGGGGATCGCGGGAAGCAGTGTGGTCGAGGATGGTGCACGTCTGGCCGGACAGGTCGGCCTCGCGGGTCACCTGACAGTCGGAGCGGGGGCGTCGGTGGGAGCGCAGTCGGGCGTGATGACAGATATCCCGCCTGGCGAGATCTGGTCCGGCTACCCTGCGCGACCTCACCGCATGTGGCTGCGGGCGACTTCGTACTTCTACAAGCTCCCTGAACTCGCCCGTCGTATCGAAGCCCTCGGCCGGTCCTTCGGAGAGGATTCCCGGTGAGCGACCCGGCGGAAGAAGTCCTCGTGCAGCGCACGATCGCGGCTTCCTTCGCGGAGCAGGGGACCGGATTGCACAGCGGTCTTCCCGCTCATGCCGAGGTCCATCCCGCCGAACCCGACACTGGGATCATCTTCCGGCGCCTCGACTTGAAGGGAGAGCCGACGATCCCCGCGGATGTCGAACTGGTCTCCGGTGTCGAGTGGGAAACTGTACTGGGACCCGCCGATTCATCGGTTCGAACCGTGGAGCACCTCCTGGCGGCCCTCGCCACCCACCGAATCGACAACGTCGAAGTCCGACTGCAGGGATCGGAGCCGCCATCACTGGACGGGAGCAGCGCACTCTGGTGTGCGGCCATCGAGGCTGCGGGCATCGTCGAGCAGGATGCGCCCGCCCGGAAGATCGAGGTAACAGAGGCGTTCAGTCTCGAAGACGGGGCTTCGCGGTATGCGGTGGCGCCCTACGACGGATATCGCGTGAGCGCAGGCATCGAATTCGATCACCCTGTGATTCAGCGCCAGTATGCCTCGGCGGAGATCCGGGCAGGAGAATTCTGCCGCGATGTGGCCCCGGCCCGAACCTTCGGACTGCAGAGCTGGGCCAAGGCACTCCACGCTCGCGGTCTCGCGATGGGGGCAGACTTCGAGAACACGATCGCGCTCACCGATGACGGAATCGCGGATGGCATCGAGCTGCGGTTTCCGGACGAATTCGTCCGTCACAAGATCATCGATGTCGTGGGCGATCTGGCCCTTGCCGGAGCCCGAATTCAGGCCCACGTGATCGCCGAGCGGCCCAGTCACAGAGGGAACGTCATGCTCGCGCGGCGGCTTCGCCGCCTGCAGTTCCGGCCGGCCGACGGAACACCCGTGCTCGACTCGGATCGAATCTTCGACTTTCTCCCGCACCGGTATCCATTCCTGCTGGTCGATCGAATCCTCGAGTTCGAGCCCGGGCGGCGGATCCTCGGGCTCAAGAACGTCACGATCAACGAACCCTTCTTCGCGGGTCATTTTCCCGGTCACCCCATCATGCCGGGTGTGCTGATCGTCGAGGGAATGGCGCAGACGGGCGGCCTGATGCTGATGAACGAGGTCTCGGAATCGTCGAACAAGGTGGTCTACTTCATGTCGATGGACGACGTGAAGTTCCGGCGCCCCGTCCGACCGGGGGACACACTCCTGTTCGACATGGAGATGCTCCAGTTTCGCGGACGTGTCTGCCGGCTGAAGGGCGTCGGAACGGTGGACGGTCAGGTAGTTGCTGAAGCGACGCTGATGGCACAGGTCGTCGATCGATGAACCCGGGACCTGTCACACTGGGAGAGGGCATCCACCCGACTGCCCTCATCAGCCCGGACGCCGAGCTGGCTCCGGGGGTGACAGTCGGCCCGGGTACCGTGATCGGGCCCGGAGTACAGATCGCCCGGGGCGTCGTCATCGGTGCGTGCGCCGTGATCGACAAGGACACCCGGATCGGAGCCGATTCGCGGATCTTCCACGGAGCGATCGTCGGTGCGGACCCACAGGATCTGAAATACGCCGGGGAACCGACGCGGCTGGAAGTCGGAGAGCGAACGACGATTCGCGAATTCTGTTCGCTGCACCGGGGGACGGCGTCCACGGGCGTGACCCGGGTCGGCTCCGACTGCCTCCTGATGACCGGCTCTCACGTAGCACACGACTGCAGGGTGGGTGATCACGTCGTGTTGGCGAACGGAGCGGCGGTCGGCGGGCACGTGGAGATCGGTGACTGGGCGATTCTCGGTGGTCTGGCTGGCGTGCATCAGTTCTGCCGGATCGGTGACCATGCCTTCATTGGCGGGGCTACGAAGATCACGAAAGACATACCGCCCTTTGTTCTGGCCGATGGAAATCCCTGCCGGTTGCGGTCCGTCAACGCGATCGGTCTCCAGCGGAGGGGATACAGCAAGGAGACGATCGACGAGCTGCGGGCAGCATTCCGGACCCTCTTCAAGAACCGGCAGATGCATCTCGGCCAGGCGCTGCAGCACGTCGAATCCACGCCGGGACTGGATCCGAACGTCACTTCTCTCGTCGCCTTCATTCGCGCGAGCGAGAGAGGTGTCTGCACGTGAGTCGTCTCCGCATCGGCGTGGTCGGGACAGGGCACCTGGGAAGTGCGCACGCCCGGATCCTCTCCGAGATGCCAGGTGTCGAACTCGCCGGAGTTCACGACGCGAACGCTGTTGTCGGTGCCGCGGTGGCCGAGCGGCTCGGAGCGACTCACTACGATGAACTGGGCGATCTTCTCGATCATACCGACGCAGCCATCGTGGCCGTCACGACCTCGGCTCACCACGCCGTGGCGAAGGCCGCGCTCGATGCCGGCAGTCACGTGCTGGTCGAGAAGCCTCTCACCCCGACGATCGAAGAGGCCGACGACCTGATCGCGCGGGCGGAGGAGATGGGTCTGTTCCTCGGCGTCGGACACGTCGAGAGATTCAATCCTGCGATCCGGGCGTGCCGACCGTATCTGAAGGATCCGCGATTCCTGGCCTGTCAGCGCCTCGCGACTTTCCAGCCTCGCGGGACGGACGTTCCGGTGATGCTCGATCTGATGATTCACGACATTGATCTGGTGCTCGGTCTCGTGGACAGCGAAGTCGAGTCGGTGCACGCCATCGGGGTACCCCTGCTCACCGACTCCGTTGATATGGCGAACGCCCGGATCACCTTCCGGAACGGCGCCGTGGCAGACATCAGCGCGAGTCGTGCCTCCGCGGTCCGCGCTCGCGAGCTCAGGCTCTTCCAGCCCTCGGGGTACTTCAGTCTGGATCTGGCGGCGGGACGGGGAGAGTATCTGCGACGACGCGACGGTGTAGATCCCGCGGAAGTATTCCGCGCTGGTGGCGCCCCCGAACTTTCCCTCGCGACGATCGTGGAGAGAGTTCCGCTCGAGGCCGAGCCGGCCGAGCCATTACGACTGGAACTCGAAGCCTTTCGTGACATCATTCTCGGCAGAGCGAGCGATGCGGCGACGGCACGGGACGGAAGAGCCGCCCTCGAGGTCGCGCTGCGCATAGGACACGAAATCGAGCGATCCGCCCATGTCCCTGTATGACATCCGCGAAGAGCGCAAGAAGCTGGGCTCCGGTGCCAAACGAGGCCCCCGGACGATCACGCTCATCCTCCTCCTGGTGCTGGTCATCCTGCTGATCGGCTACCTCGATCGTGTCGGATAGGGCCACGATCTTTCTCTCCGCCGGTGAAGCCTCCGGCGACCAGCACGGGGCCGAACTCGCGAGATCGCTTCGCCGCCAGCTTCCCGATGCCCGGCTCGTCGGACTCGGCGGAAGCGAAATGGAGGAGGCGGGCGTCGAGCTGATCGCCGGCCTGGACCGACTGGCGATCCTCGGATTCGCCGAGGTGGTCCGCCATCTGCCCGACATGCTGAAGCTGCGACGCCAAGTGCGTGAGCGCTTCGTGAAGGATTCCGTGGATCTGTTCGTCCCGATCGACTACCCCGGGTTCAATCTTCCCATGGCGAGCTGGGCACACGACCGCGGCATTCCCGTGGTCTACTACATCGCGCCGCAGGTCTGGGCCTGGCACGAGTCCCGAGCGAAGCGGCTCGCCGAGGTGTCGGACGAGGTCTGCGTGGTCCTGCCTTTCGAGGAGGCCTTCCTGCGGAAGTACGGTGCGAACGTCCGCTTCGTCGGCCATCCGCTTCTCGATCGTCTCGATCCTGTCGAGCCGGAGCGTGCGGAGGGGCCGGTACTGGGTCTGTTCCCGGGCTCTCGTGAGCAGGAAGTCCTGCGCATGCTGCCGGTCTTCCTCGAGGCGGCCGAGCGGCTGTCGGCGACGCGACCGGACCTGCGCGTACTGGTGGCTCGATCCCGAGACCTGCCGCCGTCTTTGTTCGATGCATGTCCACACGGATCGATTTCGACGCCCGAACACGTCGCCGCCGCTTCGACGGCAGCCATTACCAAGTCCGGGACGATCACGCTTCAGCTGGCGTTGAGCGACGTACCGATGGTCGTCGGATACCGTGTGAATCGTGGAACGGCGATGCTTGCGCGGCGCCTTCTCAAGATCCCTCATATCGCCCTGGTGAACCTCGTGGCCGAGCGGGAAGTCGTTCCCGAACGCGTCCAGGAGCGGATGACGGCGGAGGAGCTGGCGCTGGCTGCGGGCCCGCTTCTGGATACCGACGCGCCGGAGCGGCAGGAGGTCCTCGACGGGCTGGCCCTCGTCCGATCGAGGCTGGGTGAGCCCGGAGCTGCAGATCGGGTCGCACGACAATGTGTAAGAGCGCTGCAGCGGACGAACGGGGCCGCCTCGTGAACCCGGCGCTGAACCGCCTTGCAGTGGTCGCCGGACCCGGAATTCTGCGATCACTCGCCGCCTCGTGGCGGTTCGCCGAGGTCGACGGGGTCGACGGCTCAGTGGGTCCTCCTGCGCGACGAGCTACGGGAGAGATCTATGCACTGTGGCACCAGCACCTCCTCATGCTCATGCTGCGACACAGGGACGAAGGTATCGCGGTCATGATCTCGCGGAGCCGGGATGGCGACCTGGCCACCCCGATCGTGGAGCATCTGGGCTACCAGGTCGTTCGAGGCTCCAGCAGTCGCGGGGGCAGTCAGGCACTCGATGAGATGGTCCGCGCGGCGGACGACGGGCACGCACTCGCTTTGACGGTGGATGGACCCCGTGGTCCGGCCCGCCGCTCGAAGCCTGGGGCCGTGCTCATCGCGTCGCGAGCCCGGGTTCCGCTGGTGCCCGTAGTGGCCATACCGGATTCAGCCCGTTGCCTCGACAGCTGGGACCGATTCCTCGTCCCGTACCCCCGGTCCAGAGTGTATCTGGCCTACGGCGAACCGATTCCGATCCCTGCCTCCCTTGCGCCGGGAGAAGTGCGCGGGTGGCAGCGCACGCTGGATGCCCGGCTGGAGTCCCTCCTGAACCCCTGCGAGTCGGCCGCGCAGCGGCGTTGGCCGAAGCACCGGCAAGCATGACGGAGCACCGCGCAGCCCTGCGGGCCGAGCTGGAACGTCGGGTACGGGACGGCTGGACGGACCGACCCGGCCTCGGGATGAATCTCGCCTCAATGGCCTTCGCTCTCGTGCACGATAGCCGGGATCTGCTCTACGACGCCGGAATCCTGCACGGCAGGCGGGTGCCCGTCCCCGTGATCTCGGTGGGAGGTCTGACTTCTGGGGGAAGCGGAAAGACGCCCGTATCGGCCTCGATTGCCGGATGGCTGCTCGAAGGCGGGAGTCGACCGGCGATGATCACCGGCGGAATCCCGGATGAAGCGGAAGTCCAGAAACTCCTGAACCCGGACGTACTGGTCGAGGACGACAGAGATCGGCGAGCAGCGGTGTACCGGGCCGTCGCCAAGGGAGCCCGTTCCGTGGTCCTGGATTCCGGCTTCCAGCACCGACGCATACGGTCCGATCTTCAGCTCCTCTGCATCGATCCGCTGAGCGCGTCGATGACGGCGAGACGCAGGCTTCCAGCGGGGCCGTTCCGGGAGCGCTGGTCGAGCCTGGATCGGGCGGATGCGATCGTGCTGGTGTACCGGGGCGATCCTGAAGATACCGGCTTGCGGACCCTCGAATCCGAGGTTCGGCGAGGCGCTCCCGCAACGCTGATTGTTCGATGTATGCTGCAAATCTCGGGATTCAGACCCGCGAATCAGCTGGCCGAAGGGCGGGAACCATCGACGGAGTGTGCAGCAGTGGCGGGGGTCATGTGGCCGGAGCCCTTCTTCGACGCCGTTGACCGCCTCGGACTGACGCCCTCCGCCCGACTGGCGTTCCGGGATCACGAGGAGTTCGGGCCGGCCGAGCTCGCCCGAATTCGGGCGGGCGGTTCGAACGGTGTGATTTGTACCTTGAAGGATGCGGTCAAACTCGGCCCTCTCCTCGCGGGCGACCTCCCCGTATGGTACCTGGAAGAGCGAACGGTCTGGGGGGCAGGGAAGCGCCGGCTGCGCAACGGAGTGATTCGTACGGGCGGCGGAGTCAGAATGTTCGAGCGAGCCGGGGAACCAGGAGAACGGGGATGAAGGGGTCCGAGCAGATCCGAACGGACGTACTCGTCGTTGGCAGCGGGATCGCCGGGTTGAGCTTCGCGCTCAAGGCGGCCAGGTACGCCGATGTCCTCGTCGCGACGAAGAAGGAGCGGGTCGAGTCCAATACCAACTACGCTCAGGGCGGTGTCGCTGCCGTCTTCGATCCCGGTGACTCCGCGGACCTTCACCTGTCGGATACGCTCGTGGCCGGGGCGGGTCTCTGCCATCTTCGCGCCGTCGAGGAGCTCGTGCGCGAGGGCCCCGACAGGATTCGGGAGCTCATCGCATGGGGGGTGGAGTTTTCGCGCGAGGACGGCGGGTTCGCTCTCGGCCGCGAAGCGGGACACAGCCGCAGACGGATCCTGCACGCGGCCGATCTGACGGGCCGCGAAATCGAGCGCGCGCTTCTGGCCGCCGTGGCGGCCGACCCCCGCATCCGGGTGCTGGAAGACCACGTCGTCTGGTCACTTCAGACCGCACAGGATCCGATGACCCAGCGCAGCCGATGCTCGGGCGGCCTGGTGCTCGACGTGCACGGAGGGGGCTGGGTACAGGTGGACGCCAGGGCGGTCGTGCTGGCAGCCGGCGGCTGTGCCTACCTCTACCGTCACACGACCAACCCGGCCATCGCTACGGGCGATGGGATCGCGATGGGCTACGCCGCCGGTGCCGCGGTGGCGAATCTCGAGTTCGTGCAATTCCATCCGACCGCCCTTTATCCGGCCGAGTCCCGAGCGCACCTGATCTCCGAGGCGGTCCGGGGTGAGGGCGCCATCCTGAGACGGCTGGACGGCAGTACGTTCATGGAGGACTATCATCCCGCCGCCTCCCTGGCGCCGCGAGACATTGTCGCTCGAGCGATTGACGCCGAGATGAAGTCCACCGGAGATCCGCACGTTCTGCTGGATCTGTCGTCCATTCCAGCAGAACGGGTAAACGAGCGGTTTCCCTATATTCACAGCGTCTGCCTCGAAGAGGGGATCGACATTCCGGCGGATCCCATCCCGGTGGTTCCAGCGGCGCACTACCAGTGCGGCGGACTGCTGACCGACTGGGACGGACGGACCTCGCTGGCGGGGCTGTTCGCCGTCGGAGAAATCGCCTGCACGGGAGTTCACGGAGCGAATCGCCTGGCGTCGAATTCGCTGCTCGAGGCGGTCGTGTTCTCACACCGGGCCGCCCAGCGACTGCGCCGTGACCTGGTGGAGCTCACTCCACTCGCCGCCCAGGAAGTTCCGATTCCGGACATCGGGCTGGAGGGTCAGGACCCGAACGAGGTAGAGGGCCGGATTCGATCGCTGATGTGGGAAAGCGTAGGCATCGTTCGGTCCGATCAGCGCCTGGAGGATGCGCGCGCCGAACTCGACCGCCTTTCCGAACAGCCGATTGCGAGGGACGGAACCGGACCGGGTGGATTTCGGGCCCGGCAAGTCGAATTCATGCGTGACGTCGCCACCCTGATCGTGCGCTCAGCGCAGAGACGAAGAGAGAGCCGGGGACTCCATTTCACGGAGAGCCATCCCTACCGCGACAATGAACGATTCCTGCGTGACACGGTGCTCGTGCGATGAGTCTGCGCCTGAAGGTATTGAGTGTCGGCGCCCCCCGGATGCCGGGCATCACGGAGGCGATTCGTGAGTACGAGTCTCGCCTGTCCCACTACTTCGGGTACGAGTCCGTGGTCGTGGAGCCCGGGAGATCAGGCTCTCGGAACCCCGAGCGCGTTCGATCCGAGGAGGGGTCCCTGCTGCTTCGCCGGCTGCCGGAAGACCTCGAGACGTACGCGCTGACGCGAACGGGAAGAGCGATCGGCTCGCGGGACCTGGCCGACCGTCTCGGGGAGATGGCGACATACGGCAGGCCGGGAGCCGCCTTCGTGATCGGAGGTGCATTCGGGCTCGATCCATCGATTATTGAGCGATGCGATCGATCGCTGTCCCTCTCGTCGATGACCCTGCCCCACGACCTGGCCCGGCTCGTCCTGACGGAACAGCTGTACCGCGCCGGTACGCTGTTGCGCGGCGAACCGTACCACAAGGTGCGTTGAGGATGGCTCATGCGTCAGATTCCGCCCCCAGGGACTGGTTCCGTGCCTGGTTCGGGGACGAGTATCTCGCGATCTATCCGCACCGGGATGTGCGGGAAGCGCGCAGGGCGGTTCGGCTCTATCTCGATCGGGTACCGCCGCCCGGCGGGTCCGTGCTCGACCTGGCGTGCGGTGCCGGGCGTCACCTCCGGGAGCTCCTTGCCGCCGGTGTCCACGCGGTCGGTCTGGACCTGTCCATCACGATGCTCGAACGCGCGCGGGAGGAAAGTCCGAAGGCGCAGCTGGTAAGAGGTGACATGCGGCGATTGCCGTTCGCAGACCACGGCTTCGCCGGGCTCACGAGCTTCTTCACCTCGTTCGGCTACTTCTCCACAGCCGATCAGGACCGGATGGCGGCAGAGGAGATGCGCCGGGTGATGAGACCGGGCGGAAGCTTCATGCTCGACTTCCTCAACGCGGACAGAGTCCGGCGCGAGCTGGTCGCGAGCGAATCCAGCCGGATCCGTGGCTACGAGGTTAGCGTTGCAAGGGAGATCCATGACGACACAGTCGTGAAGACCATCACGTTGAGCGCCCTGGAAGGAGACGAGATTCGCCGCTACGAGGAGCGAGTCCGACTGTACGAGTCCGACCAGCTCGCTGAGGTCCTGCGCGACGTCGGGCTGGAGACGCGATATCGGTTCGGAGACTACGAGGGAGGTGCCTTCGAGGCGGATTCTTCCCGTCTCATCCTCGCGGGCGTGGCAGCGTGAGCGACGGCGACGCGTCGGTTCTCGCATTCCGTCGCCTGCGGCCTGGACCTCGGGGCAGTGTCGCCGGAGACCTCCACGACCGTGTGGGACAGGCGGCGCATCTTCTCCATCCGGCCGGGCCGGACCGTGCGGTTCCGGCCGGCAGACCGGGCATCGTAGGGAGTGCGCCATTCCGAGCGACCACCGCGGGCGCGGATGAGAAGCTCCGGACGATTCTCGGCGGTGGCGGGGTTCTGGTCAGCACCGGTCAGCAGCCC
Source organism: uncultured bacterium (assembly GCA_965364445.1). Taxonomy (GTDB): domain Bacteria; phylum Gemmatimonadota; class Gemmatimonadetes; order Palauibacterales; family Palauibacteraceae; genus Carthagonibacter. Next base: position 26,368 of record CBDTXM010000023.1, read on the forward strand.
GGCCTGTTCCTGGGCCCGCTCTACTCCCTCTACAAGCTGCTTACTGCCGTTGCCTGCGCGCAGCGCATCGAGGTCGCCACCGGCCGACCCGCTCTCGCCAGCTTCTGGATAGCCGGCGACGATCACGACTGGGACGAAGTCGGCACGGCGAGTCTCGTCGATCGCGGGGGAACCGTCCAGCGCGTCGTTCTCGAGCCGGAGAGCTGGGAGGTGGGCAGGGCCGTGGGAGCGGCGCAACTGGGAACCCGCATCGTGCCGCTTCTGGGGCACTTTCTCGAGGCGGCGGGCGAATCGGAGTTCGCTCCGGAGGTCGCGGGCCTTCTGAAGACGGCATACGCCCCGAGCGCGACGATGACAGGTGCGTTCCGTGAGGGCATCCTGG
>CBDTXM010000024.1:0-26516 GCA_965364445.1 uncultured bacterium
GCCTTGAGCAGCCCCTCGTTACCGATGCAGACCAGCTCGGCGAGGTTGAGACCCCGACCCTGGTACTTCTTCACGTACGAGATCACGAACCGGAGATTCGCCGTAACCAGGCGCTCGGCGGCCTCTCGGTCCCCCGCGCGAGCGCGGCGGGCGATTTCGCGTTCCGTCTCCGGGTTGTCGATGAGCGGATACCGCTCGACATCCTGGAGGTACTGGTCGAAAGAGTCGAGAGCACGTGCGTCGAAGAACATTTTCCTCCCGTCGCGTTTCAGACGAGACGAATCGGGCGCACGCGAGCGACCCCCGTGGTCGCCGCGGCGCTCGAAGCCTCACTTCCAAACCTGCCTGATACCAACGAAGTCGGGGCGGGTTCCGCAGAGTCCATTGCGGTCTCAGCCGTTTCGAACCGCCTCGCGAATCCAGCGCTCGTTCTCGTCCGAAAGGACGACGGCCGGTTCGGCCGCTTCTTCGGCGCCGGAGCCGGATGCCGCCCACTTCCGAACCAGCGTCACGGCCAGTACGGCGCCGATCGCCAGGGCGATGAACGGGAGCCCCCAGACGACCCAGTTGATCCCCCGCCGCTGCGGCTCGAGCAGGATCCACTCACCGTAGCGACTGACGAAGTATTCCTTGACCTCGTCCGGAGAATCGCCCGCCACCAGTCGCTCGCGGACCAGCGCCTGCATCTCCCTCGACAGATCCGCGTTCGACTCGACCACGGACTGGTTGCGACAGACGGGGCAGCGCAGCTCGGCTGCGATCTCGGCGGCCCTGGCATCGAGCTCCTCGGCCTCCCGGTCCATCAGGGCCGGGTCGCTCTGGGCCGGCGCGTCGGGCTGGCCGGGTACGGCGTCCTGCGCAGCCAGCGGGGCCGCGCACAGAAGCGCGGCGAGCACGGCAATGCGGCCTGCCCGCGCGCGCACCCTCACTCGGCACCTCCGAGCGAGGCGGCCGCCGGGCTCTGCGCCGCGATCAGCGAATCAACGGTCGGCTTGACGATGTCCCAGGTCACGGGACCGACCTTCTTTCGGGCGATCTGGCCGTCCGGGCTGATGAAGAAGGTCTCCGGAACGCCGTACACGCCGTAATCGATCGCCGTACGCTGGGTCGGATCCAGAAGGTGAGTCCAGTCACCGCCGAGCGCGTCCAGAAACCGTCGCGCGTTCTGTTCCGTGTCCTGGTAGACGACGCCGAGAACCACCGCCTGTTCCGGATCGTAAGTCGCCTCGGTCATCTTCAGTACGTCATGCTCCTGGCGGCACGGAATGCACCAGGAAGCCCAGAAATTGAGCACCACGGCCTTACCGGCGAGGTCAGCCAGCGCCACCGTGTCGCCGTTCATCGTCTCGAGGACGAACTCGGGCGCGGTGTTGCCTTCGAGCGGAGACGGCAGCTCGTACTTGTCCACGCCCATCCCCTGGAACAGCAACCACAGGGCCGGCAACGCCGCCAGCGGCAGAATCCACGTCAGGTGTTTCCTCATGATCTATCCCGTCCGTCAGACCGTAGCCGGTTCTTCTTGCGCCTGCTGCCGAGCCAGGGCCACATCTTCCATGCTCGTGGCGACGACCGGACGACCCGCCTTCCTCTGCGGGGCCACGGCGAGGATCCCGCCGAGCGCGACGATCATCCCGCCGATCCACAGCCACGGAACCGCCGGATTCACGATCGCCCGAACCGTGGCGTACGCTCCCCGCTCCTGGTCGAATGCCATCAGCGTCAGGTACAGGTCTTCCTTGAGGCTCGACTTGACGGCAGGCGTCGCGATCGGCTGCTGAGAGCCCGTGTAGTAGTTCATCCGGGGCTGCATCTGACCGAGGTCTTCGCCCTCCCGGAAGATCGTGAAGGTGCTGCCCACGACGAACCTCTGCGGCTCCTGCTCGCCCCACACCTCGTCGTACTGGATCACGTAGTCGCCGAGCACCATGTGCTCGCCCTGGTTGAGCGTGACCTCGCGTTCCGTCCGGCCGGTTCCCGAGAGCGCCAGCGCGACGATGATCACCACGATGCCCGCATGCACGACGTAGCCGCCGTATCGGCGGTTGTTACGCGTCAGGATCTGCCAGAACGCCACAGGCGTGCTCACGCCGGCGATCCTCTTGCGGGCGCTGATCCCCTTGCGGAACTCCTCCACGATCGTGGCCATTACGAAGCCGGCGAAGCCGATCGTGACGATCGGCCAGACGCTGCGCAGACCCAGCACGAAGGCCAGAGCGGCCGACGCGAGTCCCACCAGCGCGGGGACCACGAAGGTCCGCATCATCTTCTCCGGCGTGGTGCGCCGCCACGGAAGCGCCGGCCCGATTCCCATGAGGAAGAGAAGCATCAGACCGAGCGGGACGGACACCTTGTTGAAGTACGGGGGTCCGACGCTCACGCGGTTCTGATTCACCGCCTCGACGATCAACGGGAAGGTCGTGCCGAGGAGGACCGTGAAGGTGAAGGCCACGAGAAGCAGGTTGTTGAGAATGAATGCGCTTTCCCGGGATACCACCCCATCGAGATGTCCCGGCGCGTGCAGGCGGTCCGACCGCCAGCCGATCAGCCCGAGCGAGATGATCGCCACGAAAGCGATGAAGGCCAGGAAGAGGGGACCGATGATTCCCTCGGTGAACGCATGCACGGATTCGAGCACGCCCGACCGGGTCAGAAATGTGCCGAACAGGACGAGCAGGAACGTCGAGATGATCAGGGTCAGGTTCCACGTCTTCAGCATGCCGCGCCGCTCCTGCACCATCACGGAATGCAGGAATGCGGTCGCTGTCAGCCACGGCAGGAACGAGGCGTTCTCCACCGGGTCCCAGGCCCAGTACCCACCCCAGCCCAGCACTTCGTAGGACCACCAGGCGCCGCCGATGATCCCGACGGAGAGGAACGCCCACGGGGCTACCGTCCAGCGTCGCGTGGTCCGGATCCACTCCTCGTCCAGCTTACCCGAGAGCAGGGCCGCGATCGCGAACGCGAACGGCACCGTCAGGCCCACGTACCCGAAGTACAGCATCGGCGGGTGGAGACCCATCAACGGGTGGTTCTGGAGCAGCGGATTGGGCCCGGGGCCGTTGGCCGGAGCCGGGGAGATCAGGCCGAACGGGCTGGCAGGTCCTACCAGGAGCCCGAAGAAGAAGATCGATACGACACCCATGACGCCCAGGGCGAAGGGCGTGAGGACGGACTCGGAATCCCGCTGGACGAACGCCACCAGCGCCTGGTAGGCCGCGAGAATCCAGCCCCAGAACAGGATGGAGCCGTCGAGGCTGCTCCACAGGGAGATCGCCGTGTAATAGGTGGGCGTCTCCCGGCTTCCGACCCGAGCCACGTAGTCGACGCTGAAGTCGTGCGTCAGCAGTGCGATTTCCATGGTGACGAACGCCACCGTCATGGCAGCGAACATCAGGTAGGATCCCCACCGCGCGACGTTCGTGAGTGTCTCGCTGCGCCGGAACCCTCCGACGATCCCCGAAAAGGCGACCACGACGGCCGCCAGCAGCGCAACGATGACGCTGACGGACCCGATCATGCTGAGCATCGGGCCCCCTTACTCGTCGCCGGGCTTGACCAGGGACTCGTACATCTTCTTCGGGTCCTGTCCCTCGTGCGGAGCCTCGTACTCGTTGGAGTGCTTCACCATCACGTTGGTGGACTCGAAGGTGCCGTCGTTGCGGTACTGCCCTTCCATGATCACGCCCTGACCTTCCTGGAACATGGCCGGCGGCGCTCCGGTGCTGTGCACACGGACTTCCTGGAGACTGTCCTGAACCACGAACCGCAGATCCATGGTCTCCGGATTCCAGTCGAGCGAACCGGGCTTGACCTGTCCGCCCAGGCGCAGGGGCTGGTCGACCACTTCGGCGCCACGAGCCAGCAGCTCGGTCGGGGTGAGGAAGTAAACCACGTTCTCCTTGAGTCCGCCGGCGATCAGGAACGCGATGGCCCCGACGATCGCCAGCACTCCGATCCCTGCCCAGATCTTCTTAGAACTGCTCATCAGTCGCTCTTCTCCGAATCTCAGGCGCCGGGGTCGCCGGCCGTCCGGCCGGTCCCTGCGCTCGTCTGTGTCCACTCATCAAGCGCGTGAGCCGCCGCATCGAGGCGACGATTCGTGCGCCACGCGTACCAGACCAGGGTGACCCAGGTAAGTGTGTACCCGGCCACGATGAAACCGAGGTTATCCATTGTACGCCACACGCTGTTCGAGTTCCCCTTCGACCTTCGCAAGCCGGATCCGGCGCATCATCAGATAGACGTACACGAGGGTGAACGCCAGCAGATTGAACAGCAGGGTCCAGAGGATTTCCGGCGACACCGACCGCGGGCTGGAGGGCGGCTGATGCAGGGTGCGCCACCAGATCACCGAGAGGTAGACGATGGGGACGTTCGCGAATCCTATGATTCCGACGATCGCCGCCCAGCGGGCCCGCTTGTCAGGATCGTCCGCAAAGCTCCGGATCGCGAGGTAACCGACGTAGATCGCGAGCATGATGGCCGTGGTCGTCAGGCGCGGATCCCACGTCCACCAGACACCCCAGGTCGGCTTCCCCCACATCGACCCGAGCGCGAGAGTGAGCACGGTAAACACGACCCCGATTTCGGCCGAGGCATGTGCGACCCGATCCCACTTCAGGTCACGCTGGATGAGGTAGAGAACACTCATCAGGAAGACGATGAAGAACGCCAGGAAGGCCAGCCAGGCCGCCGGCACGTGCACGTACATCAGGCGCTGCACGTCTCCCTGCAGTCGATCCGGCGAGACGACGAACAGGCCGACGAACGAGCCGATCAGCATGGTCACGAGGGCGGCGACACCGATCAGTCTCGCCGTGCCCGACTTGCTTGTCACGATCATTCCTCCAGAGCGATCGGGAAGATCCATGTACTGATAACGAAGAAGATCACATCAAAGGCGATCAGGAGACGAATCCAGATGTCGGAGTCCTGCATCGGATCGCCGACCAGAATCAGGGTCGTGGCGTTCACCGCACCGAGCAGCATCGGGACCAGCGCCGGAAACAGCAGCAGCGGCAGCATTACTTCACGCGCCCTGAGATTTACCGTCAGGGCGGCGTAGAAGGTCCCGACGATCGAGAAGCCGATCGTGCCGAGCAGCGCGACGCCCGCGAGCTCCCATGCGTGCGGCAGCATCTCGATCTGAAAGAGTACGGCGGCTGCGGGAAACAGCACCGCCTCGACCGCGAGAAGCACGATGATGTTGCCGAACAGCTTCCCCAGGAAGATGGCCCTGGGGTCGCCCGGGTAGACCCGGAGGCCTTCGATGCCGCCGCTCGTCTCCTCGCTCTGGTAGGTCCGGTTCAGCGAGAGAATCCCCGTAAACGCGATGCCCACCCAGAGAAGCCCTCCGGAGACTTCGCGAAGAAGCTGTGTGTCGGGACCGAGGGCGAAGCTGAAGATGAAAAGCACCAGCGCGGCGAAGAACACCATCGCGTTGAATGCCTGCTTGGTGCGGGCCTCGATCAGAAGGTCTTTCCAGACGATGGCCCAGGATCGGCGCAGGAGCTCCATTCAGGCCTGCTCCGCGCCGATATTCTGCGCCGACAGGTGCGACCGGGCTGCCTCGTCGTGGTCCATCGACTCCAGCCGGCCCTCCCTCAGGACCAGCGTCTGCTCGGCCGACCGGGTGGCCTCGCCCGCCTGATGCGAAGCGATGATCACGGTGGTTCCCGCCGCCCGGAATTCCCGCACGAACTCGTCGACCAGTGACATGCCCTGTCGATCGAGACCCGCATAGGGCTCGTCCAGCAGTGCCAGCTCGAGGGGGCGCAAGCGGAGCTGGGCGAGGACGACGCGCTTGCGCATGCCGGTGGAGAAGGTGCGGACGCGCTGGTCGGCCACCCGCTCGAGTCCGACCCGGGTGAGCGCCGACGCATAGTCCTCATCCCGGAGATCCAGCCCGCACATGCGGGCGGTGAAGCGGAGGTTCTCTTCGGCCGAGAGATCGTCGTAGATGTATCCCCGGACCGTCAGGAGTCCGACTCTCTCGCGAATCTCATCCGTCTGCTCGATCAGGTCGAAACCGCACACGGTCCCGCTTCCACCCGACGGATGCAGCAACGTCACGAGGCACTTCAGCAGCGTGGTCTTCCCGGCCCCGTTGGGCCCGACCAGCGCCAGCGTCGTACCTCTTTCCACCCGGAGATCGATGCCGCGCAGAACGCGATTCCAGCCAAACCGCTTCGAGAGGTCCTTCAGCTCGACCGCGGGGCTCATGTGGGACGAGGATGTGATGACCGCCTCCTGGGCCCGTCTACTGCTCCAACCGTCGTGCCAGCTGGGTTCCGGTGTACTGGACGTACTGCCACGCCGGGTGAGCCGGCGGGAGAGTGCGTACGCGCGCCCAGTTGGTCGGCTCCGTAGGCATCGTGGTCGGATCGTAGAGGGCTTCTATGTAAAGGACCGTACCGCCTCGGAACGGTTGGGCCCAGAACAGCATCTTGATGAACTTCTCGGGCTCGCGCAGCGAACCGAGCGGAGCGGAGGGATACACGTTCGGTACGTAGATCCACTCGCTTTCCATCGTGGCGACATTCGACGTGTCCCCTGCCGCTCTCTGGTACGAGCGGGGGGTGATCCCGTCGGCCCTCAAGGTCTCCCACGCCGTCTGGATGACCGAATCGGGCGGAGCGGCGATTCTGGCTTCGATCGCGGAATCCGAAGGTCCGCGCGCGATACCGGATGACTGTGCACCGCTCGAGCAGGCCCCGACGAGGATCGGAGCAACAAAAAGCGACGATAGGAACGCGGCGCGAACGCGTGTTGCCGTCATCGGACTGCCTCCTCGGAACGGGTCCGACCCGGACGCGAGTCTTGCACCTGCTGCCAGACCCGCCGCATCCGGGCTCCTCTCGGGTGCGGAATCCATCTCATACCCGGTCGAAACCGGCCGGGAAGATACGTGCCCCGGAGCGTCAGGGCCACCATTCTTCCGCTTCCGCGTTCCTGCGCTTCGCCGCCGCCCGCCGATCTCGCATCCGACCCTTCCTGTCGGTATGTTCGCCCGCCGAAGCACCCGGTCCGGTTGGGCCGGCAGCGCACATACTCGACCCGATTCGGGTGAGACAGCAGGGGAGTGGAGCTTGAATCTCCAGGACATCCGGGAACTGGCGCAGCCGAGTGAGTCGAAGGCGTTGCTGCTCGTGCTCGACGGGCTGGGCGGACTGCCGAGAAAGCCCGGCGGGCCGACGGAACTCGAAGCCGCGAATACCCCCAATTTCGATTCGCTGGCAGGCGGAGGGGACCTCGGGATGCACATTCCGGTCGCGTCCGGAATTACCCCGGGTAGCGGTCCCGGACACCTGTCGCTGTTCGGGTACGATCCACTCGTCTACCGGATCGGACGCGGAGTGCTCGAGGCCCTCGGAGTCGGATTCGAGCTGCGGCCCGGCGATGTCGCGGTTCGCGGAAACCTCTGCACGGTGGACGGCGAGGGGCGGGTGATCGATCGCCGGGCGGGACGGATCTCCACCGAGGAAGCGATCCCGATCGTCGAGTCGATGGACGCGATCGAGGTGCCCGGTGGCGAGGTGATCGTGCGGCCGGTGAAGGAACATCGGTTTCTGCTCGTGTTGCGTCCCGACCAACCGACCACGGCCGAGATCGAGGACACCGATCCGGGTCGCACGGGACTGGCGCCCCTCGACGTGACGGCGCTGAAACCTTCGGCCTCTCCGGCGGCCACACTGGTCCGGAACTGGCTGGCAGAACTGCCCGGCGTCCTCGGAGAACGCGACAGCGCGAACATGGGAGTGCTGCGAGGCTTCGCGCAGCTGCCCGACTGGCCTCTGTTCCCCGAGGTGTTCGGCTGGCGCTCTCTGGCCATTGCGGCGTACCCGATGTACCGGGGAGTAGCGCGTCTCGTGGGCATGGACGCCAGAGAGGTGGCTGATGGTCCCGAAGCCCTGGTGCCTGCATTGAAGGCAGCTCGCGACGACTACGATTTCTTCTTCCTGCACGTCAAGGGGACCGACAAGGCCGGGGAGGACGGCGACTTCGACAAGAAGGTGGCTACGATCGAAGCGGTCGATGCCGTGCTTCCGTCGTTGCTGGAGGGAGGACCCGACACCGTGCTCGTGACCGGCGATCATTCGACCCCGTCCACGATGCGCGCGCATTCCTGGCACCCGGTCCCGTTCCTGTTCGCGGGCGGCCCGGGACGGGGTGAATCTGGTGGGGTGAAGTTCGGAGAGAAAGCCTGTCGGACGGGAACGATCGGCGCGATTCGCGGTTGCGAACTCATGCCGCTACTCGCGGCCCGGGCCGGCCGGCTCACGAAGTTCGGGGCCTGACCCGAAACGGATACGAGCGGAGGAGAGATGCGTTGTCCGAAGTGTGGCAGTGAAGAGACCGGGAAGTTCTGCGCGAGTTGCGGCGCGAAGATCGCCGTGAAGGGACCGCGCTGCAAGAAATGCAGCTCGGCGCTCGAGCCCGACGCCGTGTTCTGTGCCGAGTGTGGCACTCCCACGGGAATCAAGCCCGAGAAGCCGAAGACGGCCATGCTCCCATGGATGTTCTCGGCACTCGCGCTGGTCGCGTTCGCCGTGGCGATCGCATTCTTCATCCGGGGACAGGCGGCGCCCCGAATCGGAGACATGGGGATGACCGGCGGACTGCCGGAGGCGCCGCAGGGTGAGGCGATCAGCGGGTCCGCCGGGGGCGCGGGCGCACCGTCGGGTGGAATGGCGGATCTCTCCCAGATGTCGCCCCGGCAGGCTGCGGACCGGCTCTTCGAGCGCGCCATGCGCGAAGAAGACGGGGGCGATACGGAGCGCGCGAAGTTCTTCGCCAACATGGCAGTTCAGGCCTACGGGCAGGTCCCGCCCGCCGAGATCGACCTCGATGCCCACTTCCATCTCGGCCTGCTGCAGCTTCTGCAGGAGAATCTCGAGGCCGCCGAGACCGAAGCCCAGACGATTCTCTCCGTACGCCCCGACCACCTGCTCGGCCTCGCGCTTTCCGCGCAGGTCGCTCGGGCCCGGGGGGATGTCGCGGCCGAGGCAGCCGCCTACACCCGGTTCCTCGAGTCACTCGACGCGGAAATGGGAAGCGGCCTGACCGAATACCAGATGCACGGATCGTTGATCGACATCGAGACGGCCCGCGCCCGGGAGGTGACCGGGGCCGGTTGACCCGTCCCTCTTTCGTCAGCCGTCGATCGGGGCTCTCCGCAGGGAGTTGGCGTTGGCGACGACGGTGATCGAACTGCCGGCCATCGCGGCCTCGGCCAGGATCGGGTGCAGAAGGCCGAGGACCGCGATCGGAATCGCGATCGTGTTGTAGAAGTAGGCCCAGAACAGGTTCTGGCGGATCTTCCGGAAGGTGGCGCGTGAGAGGCGCACCGCCTTCACGACTCCCATCAGGCTTCCCTGGACGACGATCATGTCCGCCGACTCGATCGCGATGTCGGTACCGGTTCCGATTGCGATTCCCACGTCCGCGCGAATCAGGGAAGGCGCATCGTTGATTCCATCTCCCACCATTGCGACCGTGCGTCCGGATTCCTGGATCTCACGGATCGCCTCTACCTTGTCGCCCGGAAGAAGCCCGGCGCGAACGTCCTGAATTCCGACTGCAGCCCCGACCGCTGCCGCCGTCCGCTCGTTGTCGCCCGTCAGCATCACGGTCGAGAGCCCCATCTCGTGAAGGAGACGGATCGCCTCCCGGCTGTCCGGCTTCACGCGGTCCGCCACGGCGAGGAGTCCCGCCGGCTTCCCATCGATGGCCACGAACATGACCGTCTGGCCTTCGTCCTCGAGGCGCTCGGCTTCGGCGACCAGGTCGTCGGTCGCGATCTCGTCGCGGGCCAGCAACCGTCGGCTTCCTACCCGGACCTCCCGGCCGTCCGCCTCGCCCGCGACTCCCATGCCGGGCACGGCCTCGAAGGCCGTGGTGACCGGCAGGGAGATCCGCCGCTCCCGTGCAGCGGCCACGATCGCCGAACCGAGCGGATGTTCCGAGCGGTCCTCCAGCGCGGCCGCGAGTCCCAGCAGATCCGATTCCTCGACACCGGGTGCCGGGCGGATCGCCGTGAGCTCGGGTGCGCCCCGGGTTACCGTACCGGTCTTGTCGAACACGATCACGTCGGCGCCTTCGAGCACCTGTATCGCCGCCCCGTCGCGGATCAACACGCCATTCTCGGCTCCCATTCCGGTGCCCACCATGAGGGCCGTCGGGGTCGCGAGACCGAGTGCACAGGGGCATGCGATGACGAGCACGGCCAGGGCGGCGAACACGGCCAGCGACACGCGGCCCAGTTCGGGATGTACCCAGGGAAGGAATTGGGCGGCACGCTCCGCGACGGCCCGGAACGCGTCCGGGAATCCGAGCCATGCCACCAGGGTCACGGTCGCTATGGCGAGCACGATCGGGACGAATACCGCCGTTACTCGGTCGGCGAACTCCTGAATGGGCACCTTGCTGCCCTGTGCCTGCTCGACCATGCGGACGACACCCGCGAGAAAGGTATCTTCGCCGACCCCCGTCGCTCTGACCCGAAGTGAGCCCTGACGGTTGATCGTCGCCCCGATCACCGGGTCTCCGGGCTCCTTGTCCACCGGGATCGACTCTCCGGTGGCGAGGGACTCGTCCACCGCGCTCCGGCCTTCAACCACCACTCCGTCCGTGGGGACCTTCTCGCCCGGTCGCACGACCATCACGTCTCCGACACGGACCTCGGCGATCGGGACTTCGAGTTCGACGCCTGCTCTCTCGATCCTCGCCGTCCGCGGCTCCAGAGCGAGAAGCTTCTGGATCGCGGCCGATGTCCGACCACGCGCCCGTGTCTCGACGAATCGACCCGTCAGATGAATCGCCATGATCATGGCCCCGACACCCGCGTAATTCATGATCATCGGGCCGAACCCGAGGCGATGGGCGACGGCGAAGAGCCCCGTGACGACCGCGGCTCCGCTGCCCAGGGCGATCAGGCTGTCCATGTTCGGGCTGCGTCTGGCGAGGGCGGAGATGCCGCTGCGAAGGGTGTCGCGACCCGGGCCGATCACGACGGGAACTGCCAGCAGCAGCAGGCCGAGTTCGAACACCAGGGGCGTGGGCCAGAGGATTCCGAATCCCATCTCCGGGATCATCCAGAGCATGATCGGGATCGTGAGCGACCAGGCCACGATCATCCGCTGCCTCGCAGCTCGGACCTTCTCTGCTTCCCGCTCGAGACGCTGCCGCTCGCGCATCGCCCGGTCCCCGGACGAGTCCCGCTGAATCAGAAGGAAACCGGCCGCCTCGACCTCGCTGGCGAGTCGATCGAAGTCGACAGTGTCGTCCGCGATCCGGACCGTGGCGGTCTCGGCCGGGAGGCTGACGGAAGCCTCGACGCCCTCGATCCGATTCAGGCTCCTCTCCACCGCTGCGCTGCAGGCGCCGCAGTGCATACCCTCTACGAGGAACACTTCGGTACGCGACGGCATGCTGCATCGTCCTCCCGGTTGGAAGTTGCGGGCCCGCGGCAATGGTTCCGCGCGCTCTTACACCATACACCGGCAGTTCCGCGCCGGGCCCGTGCGCGTCCACGCCCCCTCATGATCTCGTACGGTAGACGAGCCCGGCGGAGTCCGTGTAGTATGCCCCATGTTCGGAAAACTCAAGGCCAGACTCGAAGGTCTCCTCTCTGCGCTGGAGGACCGCGCCGGATCCGATCCGGGAGACGACATCACCCGGCTGCTCGCGGGCATGCGCGAGGAGCTGATCGAGGCGAAGGCCTCCATTCCCGGACTCGAGAAGCAGATCGTATCCCTGGGCCGCCTGGCCGAGCGGGAGCGGGAGCGGGCCGGGGACGCGGCGCGAAGAGGCACCCAGGCCGCGGCGATCGGTGACACGGAAACGGTCGAGGTCGCGGCCCGCTTCGAGGCGAAGCACCGCGAACGGGCCGAAGTCTACTCGCAGAAACAGGAAGCCGCACGGGCCGAGCTGGCGCTGCAGCAGCGTGCCGTGACCGAGATGACCGCGCAGTTCAAGTCGGCGATGAAGCGGAGAGAAGCGCTGGTGGCGCAGGCCCGCCGGGCGAAGACGACCGGGGGACTGCGCGGTGGGGCCGCGTCTCCCCTCGACGAATTCGATCGCATGGCCCGGGACATCGAGGACGAGGAGCTTCAGGCCTCGGCCCAGCTCGATGTGGAGGATGCCCTCGATGGACTCGACCGCGACTTCGCGGCCGACCCCGAGACGCTGGCGGAGATTCAGCTGGAAGAACTCAAGCGCCGCATGTCGAACGACGACGAGGGCTGATTCGCCTCAGGCTCGGGCCTCGCGGTGCAGGCGAGCGATCTGATCGGTATTCCCCATTACGATCATTACGGAGCCGATCCGGATCTCCTCCTGCGGTCCCGGATTGTAGGACCACGGACCTTCGCGGCCGCGAGGGTCGAGGTGGCGGATCGCAATGACGATCAATCCCGTCTTCTGAGGGATTCTGGCCTCCGCGAGAGTCTGACCGGCCAGCGCTGACCCCTGCTGTATCCGGATTTCCTCGAGGCGGAGAGTCAGCCCGTCGCCCCGGGTCACCACGTCCAGGAAGCTGACCACTTCCGGTCGCAGCATCATCGCGGCCATCCGGATTCCGCCGGTAAGATTCGGGCTTACGACGTGATCGGCCCCCGCCACGTACAGCTTCTGCATGGTATTCTCGTCGTATGCCCGGGCGACGATGTTGAGATTCGGCTGGAGGTCCCTGGCGCTCAGGCAGACGAAGAGATTGTCGGTGTCCTGACTGAGGCAGGCGGCCAGCCCCCGGGCCGTACCGATCCGGGCGGACACCAGGGATTCATCCTTGGTCGCATCGGCCTCCATCACCAGCGCGTCGGGAAACTCCTTCCGAAGAGCTTCCGCACGCTCGGCGGAGCGCTCGAGCACCAGGAACGGAGTGCTCGACTCGATGAGTTCTCGGATCACCTGTTTGCCGGTTCGACCCGCGCCGCAGACGACCACGTGATTCTTGAGTTGTTCGATTCTGTTCATCGTTCGCCGGATTCTGAACACCTGCGCGAGGTCCATCTCCACGATGGCCGATGTGAGGAGCGCGAACCAGAGGCCCATCATGGTGATGCCACCAACCAGGAGAGCCGCTGCGATCGCCTCGGCGGCTGCGGACATCGGCCGGACCTCCTCGTAGCCGACTGCGGTGACCGTGATGATGGTCATCCACAGCGACTCCCGGAGGCTCCAGCCTGCAATGAAATGGTACGCGGCAGTGCCTACCGCCACGAGCACTGCGGCGAATGCGATGACCCAGACGAAGCGGCGTGCGAATCGACTCACGGAGCTTGGGAGGTTCCTCCTGTCCTGCGAGCTCTCACCGCTCCCGGTCGGCTCGTACCGGAACGTCCCGACCGCGGATGGTGACTCCCTGCAATCGTCGCAGGACATCGTCCACTACCTGTGAATCGACCTCCACCAGCGAGAAGCCGCCCCGGATGTCGATCTTCCCGATCTGACCACCCACGATGCCGGTTTCACCGGTGATCGCGCCCACCAGGTCGCCCGGCTTGATTTCGTCCTTCCGGCCGATGCCGAAGTAGAGCTTCGTCCATGCCGATCGAGCGCCCCTCGGCGTCGCGCCGTGGCTGCGTTCACCGACCGACCCGACCTCGCCCCGTCTTCGGGGCTGGCTCGCGGATTCACCCCGCGGCGGTCCCTGGTCCGCCGGAACGCCGGTGAGAGACGCAGCTTCGATATCCGGCCAGGGAATGACCGAGCCGACATCATCGTCCCTTCGGCGAAGCAGAGCGGACAGCCCGGCCGCCACCCGCGCCGCTCCGTAACGGATGATGAGCGGCTCCAGCACGAGTAGCTCGGGCACGAAGTCGGCCGAGCGAACCGCGTCCTCGAGCCGGCGGCGATAGTTGACGACTGCGTCCAGGGGATCCGTCAGCGGGGCCCCGCCCGCCGGGATCGTCGGCAGTCCCGCCCTTCTCGAGAGCGTCTCGAGATGGTTCAGGCGGGCCGGGTCGACGATGGCGAACCGGTCATCACAGCCGGCGAAGGCCGTCTCGAATACGCTCAGATTCACGGGAGCGCCGAACAGGATTCCGGTGGAGACCGTGCCTTCGGGATCGATCGCTCCGACGCGGATCGCAGGTCCGTCTCGATCCACTTCGCGCCCCCCGACGGCCAGTCCAGCGGCCACCTCGTCGGCCTGGTCCGGATCGGCGCAGGTCACTCGGATCGTGCCATCCGGATTGCCGGTCTCTGCAATGCAGGATTCGAGAAGCTCGAGCCATTCGGCCTCCGGACCGACTGCGACGCGAACGGGGGGCCCCGCCCGTTCGATCTCGCCACTCGCTTCGCCTTCGGGGCCCGCCGCCGGCAACAGGTCCTCGGGCCAGCGGCGCGCGCGCGGGAGCTGGCGATCGAGTAACTGCCGAAAACCGACATCCGCCCGCCCGGTGGCCGCGATCTTTCTGACATCCGGCCCGACGGCTTCGAGGAGCGGCTCTACGGAGGACCACTCGTCGAGATGCTCGAGGTCGGCGACGCCATCCAGCACCAGAAGGTCCAGTGCACCCGTCCCCAATCGCCCCGAGCGAATGGCGGGAAGGACCCGGGAAGGGCGCGAGACGACGATCATGGTTCCCGCGGGGACGCCGTCGGCCTCCATTCCGGCGCCGACCAGGTAGACGTTGCCCCCGTCCGGTCCGATCGCCCTTCGCATCGACCTCGCCACGCGCGCGGCCCTCTCGTCCGTCGGGCACAGGACGAGCGCCCTGACCGCACCGGCGTCCACGTTCGGATCGGCCTCGCCGATCAGAAGCGCCGCTGCGGCATAGACGGCTTCCACCCCGGAGCCCTCGCTGGCGATGACGGCGAGATGGTGCCCCCTGCCGAGTGCGGTCTCGCTGGCGGCGAGGACCTCCGGCACCGTTGCCCATCCGAGCCGTCCGGCGACGGCATGGATGCCGCCGCCCTCGTTCTCAGTCACAATTCGCTCCCGGTGGATGCGTCTACGGAGTACGTGTTCCCGTCAGCCTTCGAATCTCTTGTAGTGGCCCAGATCGTAGGCCCGGATCGAGAGGATCTCCCGGGGTCGGAACCCGAGATCGGCCAGCGTGAGCCCCTCGTCCCTGATCCTGCGCTCCGCGTATTCCACGTAGTAGTCGGATGGATCGTCCGTAGACCTCTGCAACAGTGTGTGCAGGCCATGCGTCTTGGCTTCCCGGAGCGTGGTGGACAGCGGGAGCTGCTCGACATGCTCGAGCCACCGGTCCGGCATCACCAGTCGGACGGTGACCGTGTCCACTCGCGCCGACCCTTCCGCCGCCGGAGTGTCGTGGCTCATACGTGCCCCAATGTGTAGAGGAATCGCTTCGTGAGATCCGTAATGTCCAGGCCGGTCACGCGGTCGGTGTCGGCGTGGACGTTCGTGTGGCCGTGGTGCCGGTCAACCCGGATTTCGGCCACGCCCAGCTCTCCGGAGATACGGAGAGCATTCGGACTCAGCTCTTCGACTTCCAGCCTCGCGTTCCCGGTGTACCAGTCACGGGCGCGCTGCAGGACTTCCTCCGGAGACACCTCTGTCATCACGTGATATCGCATCTTCAAGGCCCGATAGCAGGATTCGGATCGAGTGCCGATCTGGCGGCATCGGCATCGCACGCGTTTTCGCCGGCGCCCGGCGTGCGTGCAACTTCCCACCGGGGTCCGGCCCCGTCAACCTTGCCCGCGTCGCGTTCGCAGCGGATCTTCCTGCGGTCGAAAATCTCGCCGCCGGTTCCCATGGATCCAATGGATGTCGCGTCGATGAGCCCCATTCACGAATTCGGTCGGTTCTTCCTCCCGGGACCCACGGAGGTGCACCCTGAGGTCCTCGCCGCCATGCAGAAGCCCGTAATGGGTCATCGAGGGCCCGAAATGCGCGCACTCCTCGAACGCGTGGAGCCGGGCCTGCAGGAACTGTTCGGCACCGAGCGCCCGGTATATCTGTCGACCAGTTCTGCGACGGGTCTGATGGAAACGGCGATCATGAACCTGTCGTCGACGCGCGTGCTCGCCCTGGTCTGCGGTGCATTCGGAGACCGGTTCCGTGCGATCGCCGAGAGGTGCGGGCGGGCGGTAGACGTCATTCGGGTCGATCCAGGGGAGCCGAACACGGCGCGGCAGCTGGAGCTGGCTCTGGCCGATGACCCGGGCCGCTGGGACCTGGTGACGGTCGTCCATTCCGAGACCTCGACCGGCGTTCTGAATCCGGTTGCCGAGATCGCCGATGCCGTGCGGCGCTACGAAGGCGTGCTTCTGGCCGTGGACGGTGTGACGTCCGTGGGAGGCGCTCCCATCCGTTTCGACGATTGGGACGTGGACTTCCTCCTGACCGGTTCGCAGAAGGCGATCGCCCTTCCGCCCGGCCTGGCGTTCGGCGTGGCGTCGGATCGAGCGCTTCAGCGGGCAGCACAGATCCCGGCCCGGAGTTTTTATTTCGACCTGCTCGCCTTCGATCGCAGAGCGCGTGAGCATCAGACCACGAACACGCCGGCCGTGTCCCTCTTCTATGCGCTCGAGCGACAACTGGAGCGCATCGCGAGCGAGGGTCTGGCCTCGAGGTTCGAGCGGCACGCGACGATGGCGGCTCGCACCGCGGCGTGGGTGGACGAACTCCGAGCGAACCTGGGACCCGGGTATGGCATCCTGGCCGCGCCCGGCTTCCGATCGCCGACCGTGACCGCCGTCACGCTTCCCGAGTCGATTTCGGGAACCCGGGTCGTGGCCTCCTTGAAGGACAGGGGGTTCACGATCGCCACCGGCTACGGAGAGCTGAAGGACCGGTGCATTCGCATCGGTCACATGGGGGATCACTCTCTCGAGGAACTCGAAGCCCTGCTCGCGGTGACCCGGGATGTGATCGGGGAGCTCGCGCCGGGCGATGCGCTTTCCACGACGGAAGGAGCACTGCGATGAGCGAGGCGAAGCGACTGGTGCTGGCCGATCCGTTGTCGGCCGAAGGCGTGAGGATCCTGGAAGAGACGGGTGCGATCCGTGTCGAGGATCTCTCCTCGCTTCCGCGCGAGGAACTCAAGCGGCGGCTATCCGGATCCGCGGGGCTGGTCGTTCGGAGTCGCACACAGGCAGACCGGGAATTGATCGAGGCGGCCGAGGGACTCGAAGTGATCGGCCGGGCGGGTGTCGGCACCGACAACATCGATCTCGACGTGGCCACGAGGCGTGGCGTGGCGGTACTGAACGCGCCGGCGGGAAATACGCTCTCCACCGCTGAGCTCACATTCGGACTGCTGCTGGCGACGGCTCGGGGGATCGCCGAAGCCGACCGCTCGATGCACGAACTCAGATGGGACCGCGGACGCATCCGCGGTACCCAGGTGAGCGGCAAGACGCTCGGCGTGGTGGGCGCCGGGAGGATCGGAACCGAAGTCATCCTGCGGGCCCGCGCATTCGGCATGCACGTCCTGGTCGCCGATCCCTATCTCACACCCGACCGGATCGCCGATCTCAACGTGGAGGCCGCGGACCTCGATGACCTGCTGCGGCGGTCCGACTACGTCACCCTGCATCTGCCGCTCACCGAGGAAACCACGAACCTGATCGACGAGGAACGGATCCGGCTCATGCGACCGGAGGCCGTGCTGATCAACGCGGCACGCGGCGGGCTGGTCGACGAGGAGGCACTGGTCGCCGCACTCGAGGAAGGCCGACTTCGCGCGGCGGCTCTGGATGTGTACGAGATCGAGCCCCTGCCGGCCGACCACCCGCTGCGACACGTGCGCAACCTGGTGCTCACCCCGCATCTCGGGGCTTCTACGCCGGAGGCGCAGCGGGAGATTTCGATCGAGATCGCTCACGCGATGCGTGATGCCCTCCTGGAGGGCAAGCTCCGCAACGCCGTGAACGTCCCGTCGGCCGGGACCGCAGATCTCGAGAGACTCCGCCCCGTGATCGATCTCGGCCGCCGGCTCGGTATCGTCGCGGCCGAACTCTCGGAGAGCCGGATCGACAGAGTGAGCGTGCGGCTGGCGGGGCAGATGCCCACCGGTCTGCGGCTCGTGGCCTCGGCCGTGGCCGAGGGTCTGCTTCGTCGATCGCTGGCGGGGCCGCTCAATCTGGTCAACTCGCTGCTTCTCGCCGAGGAGCGGGGTATCGAGATCGTCCGATCACGGGTGAAGCCACTGGCCGGGCACTCCGCCTGGATCGAGGTGTCGGTGCACGGGAGGGATTCGGACCGGACGATCGCCGGCTCGCTGCGCGAAGACGGGTCAGCCACGCTGGTGCGGGTGGACGCGTATCCCGTGAACGTGAGCCCGGTCGGCTCTCTGCTCTTCGTCTGGAATCGAGACGTGCCCGGCGTCATCGGAAGGGTAGGCACGCAGCTCGGAGACGCCGGGGTCAACATCGGTGAGTTCCACCAGTCCCGGGACGCCGACAGCGGAGAAGCACTCGCCGTGATCGGGCTCGACGCCGGTCTCTCGCCGGCGCTCGTCGAGCAGCTGCTGGCACTCGATGACGTTCTCGACGTCCGTCAGGTGGACCTGAGCGACTGAATCCGGGTTCCGGACCGATGTGGGAGGCCTGAGAGGCGAGGCGGATCAGTATCGGGGCATCTCCGGGTCGATCCGCAACGCCCAGTCGTTGATCCCGCCCCGCAGGTTTACCGACCGGTCGAATCCGTGGGCCTGCAGGTACTTCACTGCCATGGCGCTTCGGCTGCCGCTCCGGCAGTAGACCACGGTGTCCTCGCTCGGATCGAGTTCATCGAGCCGATCGAACAGCTGGCCCAGCGGAATCAGCTTCGCGCCCGCGAATTCGAGATTGCTGATTTCCCATTCGTGAGCCTCTCTGACGTCCACCAGTCGGGGTCTGCCGCCGCGGTCGAGGATGACCTGCAGCTGTTCCACGTCGATCTCGGGAACACCGTTCGGATCCGTCGAAGCCAGGTCGATCAGATCGGGCACTCCGGCGACCGCATCGGCTGAACCCGGAGCCGTCTCGGTTCCCGGCGATGTGGACCCGCCCGACCCGCAGAATTGCTCGTAGTCGATGAGCCCCGTGATGGTCGGATTCAATCCACACAGGGGACAGTCGGGATCCCGACGAATCTCGATTTCCCTGAATTCCATGGACCATGCGTCGACGAGCAACAGACGACCCGATAGAGAGCGCCCGGCGCCGAGCAGGAGCTTCAGGGTCTCGGTTGCCTGGATCATGCCGATCAGCCCCGGCAGCACGCCCAGGACACCCGCCTCCTCGCAACCGGGCACCAGGTCTGCCGGGGGCGGATCGCGGAACAGGCATCGGTAGCAGGGCCCTTCTTCGGTGCCGAATACCGACGCCTGACCCTCGAATCGAAACACCGCGCCGTACGCGAGGGGGATGCCGAGCAGCACGCACGCATCGTTGACGAGATACCGGGTCGGGAAGTTGTCGCTGCCGTCGATCACCACGTCCCAGCCCGCGAGCGTGTCGAACGCGTTCGCGGCCGTCAGCCGCAGTTCCAGCGGTACGACCTCCACCTCCGGATTCAGCCGGGCCAGGGTCTCGACGGCAGATTCCACCTTCGACCGACCGACGGTACCGGTGCCGTGCAGGACCTGACGGTGCAGGTTCGACAGATCCACGGTGTCGGCGTCTACGAGGCCAATGCGACCGACACCGGCCGCGGCCAGATACAGAGCGGCAGGGGATCCCAGCCCCCCTGCGCCGATCAGCAGCACACCCGCCTCGCGAAGCCGCGCCTGGCCCTGTTCGCCGAATCCAGGGAGAATCAGTTGTCGATGGTAACGGAACTCCTCGTCCGGAGAGAACGACCGATCTTCGGCGTACGTTCCTCCCGCGATCGATGCGACGACCGTCAAAACGGAGTCGCGCGTGATCGGCGCCATACCCTCGGTCGCCAGATCGACCTCTCGCCCGTCGAGAAACAGGCGCACGTAGGGGCGCTGCGTTCCGTCGTCGGCCAGCAACCGGCTCGCAAGGAGCGGTTCGGACTCGGTCAGCTGGCGGAACAGCCCGTGGAGCGATTCCGTCTCGAAACGCAGTTCCTCACGCTCTTCGGCATGAGACCGGAGCGCAGCCGGGATCCGGACTCTCAATTCCGGCACGCCACCGCTCCTTCCCTTCGCCAGGCACGGCGCGCTCCACTGCGTCCTCCGATGACCGGAATCGTGATCTGCCAGAAGCCCGGTACCGCCAGCTCCAGGTCGGATCGCGACGGTGTCGCGCTGCGGTCGGGGTGCGAGTGGTAGAAGCCGACGAGTGATTCACCGACTGCGTGCCGGGCCCGACACAACTGCTCGAGCTCGCCGGGATCCACTCGAAATGCCTCGCGGCGAAGCGACGCCCGGTTCAGCAGGGGCAGGGCGCCGGTCACGACGGGGAGCGATCGGCCGGTCCGGAGTGCGAACAGCGCGCCGCAGGCCTCGTCCGGGTACGCCGCCTCGGCGTGACGCGCGATACGGTCGCGGATTGACGCTGCCATCGGCAGGGCCTCGAATCGGGGCGCACCAGACTCAGACACTGACGGAAAGCGACGTCCGGATGGACTCGTAGTTCTCCCGGATGGAGCCCGGACCCCTGAACACCGATGAGCCGGCCACCAGTACGTCAGCTCCAGCCCGCGCCGCCGCGGGCGCGGTCTCGGGCCCGATGCCACCGTCCACCTGGACATGAAGACCTTCGATGCCCATGTCGCGAGCCATCTTCCGGACCCGCTGGACCTTGGGAAGCGCCGCTCCGATGAAGGCCTGCCCGCCGAACCCCGGATTCACGGTCATGACGAGGACGAGATCCACGAACGGCAGGACTTCGGAGAGTGTGTCGGCCGGTGTCGAGGGGTTCAGGGCCACGCCGACGCGCGTTCCGAGGCGCCGGATCTCGTGAAGGTCGCGGTGCAGGTGGACCGAGACCTCCTGGTGGATGGTGATCATGTTCGCGCCTGCCCTCGCGAACGGCTCCAGGAAGATCTGTGGATTGTCGATCATCAGATGTACGTCGAGAAACGACTCGGTCACGGCTCGCAACGACTCGAGCACCGGAATTCCGATGCTCAGATTCGGCACGTAGTGCCCGTCCATCACGTCGAAATGAAACCAGGATGCGCCCGCTTCCTCGGCCTCGGACACCTGCTCGCCAAGCCGGGCGAAGTCGGCGGCGAGGAGCGAAGGTGCGATGATCTTGTCTCTCATGGGTCTCCCGAGTCAGATCGGATCAGAGCAGGCCGAGTTCGCGGCCCGAGCGGTCCAGCGCTTCGAGCGCCCGATCCAGGTGTTCTCTCGTATGGGCGGCCGAGATCTGGGATCGGATCCGCGCGGTCCCATGCGGTACGACCGGGAATCCGA
The DNA here is from genome assembly GCA_965364445.1 of uncultured bacterium. Classification (GTDB taxonomy): domain Bacteria; phylum Gemmatimonadota; class Gemmatimonadetes; order Palauibacterales; family Palauibacteraceae; genus Carthagonibacter. The sequence continues at coordinate 21,294 of CBDTXM010000024.1, forward strand.
ATCCGATCACGAATACCCCTTCGTCGAGCAGACGTGTGCTGAGGGCGATCGCGTCAGCGGTCTCGCCGATGATCACGGGGATGATCGGCGTGTCCCCTTCGATCGGCTGGTAGCCGAGTGCCTTCAGGCCGGCCCGGAAATACTCGGCATTCTCGCGAAGTCGCGTGACCATCTCGGGGTGGGACTCCAGATGGTCGATCGCCGCCAGGGCCCCCGCGGCCGAGTGAGGCGGAATTGCGTTGGTGAACAGCTGGGTGCGGGATCGCTGCACGAGATACTCGACGACCTCCCGGCTGCTGGCAATGAATCCCCCGGCCATTCCGCCGAGGGCCTTCCCGAGTGTAGACGTGATGATGTCCACCTCGCCGTGCATCCCGAAGTGCTCCGGTGTGCCACGTCCGGTATCTCCGAGCACGCCGGTGGCGTGCGAATCGTCGACCGCCATGATCGCATCGTACCGGTCACACAGCTCGCGGATCTCGGGCAGAGGAGCGATCTCTCCTTCCATCGAAAACACGCCGTCCGTGATCACCATGCGATGACGCGCAGACTGCGAATCCCTGAGCGATTCCTCGAGGGAGTCCATGTCCATGTGGCGGTAAATGTGTCTCTTCGCCTTGCACAACCTGATTCCATCGATGATCGACGCGTGATTCAGTTCATCGCTGATCAGTGCGTCCTCTTCGTTCAACAGGGGAGCGAACAGCCCCTCGTTCGCGTTCCAGCAGGACGTGAAGGTGATCGAGGCCTCGGTCTCGAGGAAGTCGGCGATTCGATCCTCGAGGTCCCGGTGCACATCGAAGGTCCCGCAGATGAACCGTACGGAGGAGGTCCCGGCCCCGTAGCGATCGGCTCCATCCCGCACCGCTGCGACGACTTCGGGCACGTCGCAGAGGCCGAGGTAATTGTTCGAGCAGAGATTGATCGTCTCGCCGTAGCCTTCGAGATCCACCACTGGACCCTGGGGGCCACAGATGTGCTGCAGCTGCTTCAGCACACCCTGGGCACGCATCTCCGACAGTTCGCTCGACAGGCGCCGGTTCAGGCCCTCGTTGACCGGGCTGGTCGATACGTCCCCTTCCTCGTACAAGGTCATTCGTGCCCCTCCGTTCTGGCTGTCGGCCTGTCCGACCGCGGCGACCCAACCGTCATACTGCTACGCATGCAACCTGGCTTCCCTTCACTGCGGTTCGCTACTTCTCGTAATACTGCGCTCCGGTGCTGTCCGTCACCAAGAAACGGTCGGTCCGGATGACGGGCCGCGAGCCCCAGGCACCACAGGTCGTGAAGCCAGCAAGGCGCCCTTCGATCCGAACCCTCCGATCGGTTCCGGCGTGCTGTCCGAGTCCCGTAGTGTCGCCTCGGAGAGCGAAGGGGCGCTGGTTGCCGATCCAGCCCGGCCCGAACAGCAGGCATCCTCCCGCGGCGTGAAGCGTTCCTTCGCCCACGGCACGCATCGGCGAGAAGGAGCCCGAGTCAACGGCGACCAGCGAGCCGAGCTCGCGCCCTTCCGCGGTGCGAATGGCCCAGCGCCCCGGCGCTGGGATTTCCAGCGGCCGCGCCTCGTAGAAGCTGACCCGGCTGTCGGCGCACATCGTATCGTACACACTGCGCGTTCCCGAGAGAACCAGCGCCGAGTCGCCGACCTCGACCACGACCGTGTCCAGCCGGCCGCAGGCGTCGGGAGAGATGGGTCCCGCGAATTCGAACGAGAAGACGGATCCCGTGACCACGGTATCCGGGTACGCGGCCCACGTCACCTGAGCCGGGTGCTCGGTGGGCTCACCGATCCGCCAGCAGGCGGAAGTGGCGAGCAGCGCCAGGAGAGGGAGCGAGCTGCGGAACAGAGATCCGGCTCCGTGTGCACGGGGTATGAGAGGTGAGGACGCTCTCGCGACCGTGCGAGGGCAATCCTCGCCGGGCGAAGATGCGGACGGTGAGGAATGGCGGCAAGCGGAACCTGTGTGACGGAAGAGCGATACAATCACCGGGCACGCCCTGATGGACGGAGCCGTCGAGAATCGGCGGAGCGGCGGCCCGGTACGGTCGAGCTCTCCAGGGAGCCGGTGAGGGAGCGGGTGCTGTGGATCGACCGAGGACGACAGCAGGTCGGAACGACCAGAAACACCGACGCGCGATGCGCGCCGGTCTGCTCATCTCGCTGCTGGCGCACGTCGCCCTGTTCTTCGCGTTCCGGACGGATCGTCCGCAGGGGGGTGCGTCCGTCGCCGCCGGCCCGCGGGCCGGCGACAGTTACGCCGCCGCCGGTGGTGGAGCCCTCCAGGCGATCGCCTTCGCCGAGGTTCGGAGCATAGAGATTCCGCCGCCCCCTGCTCCCTTACCGAGCCTCGATGCGCCCGAAGTGACGATCGTCGAGACGCGCCCGCCGAGCTTCGCCACCGGACAACTCGAGCGACCGGGCTCGATGGCAGGTAGACAGGCCGGCTTCTCTCCCGGACTGCCAGGCGGAACCGGCGAGGGCGACGGAGGTTCAGACGCGGAAGGCCGCTATCGGAATACGGTACCCGAACCCCGTGTGATCATCCCGGACTGGGATCCGCCGAGTGAAGTGAAGGGCATGCGCGTCCGGATGAGGGTCCTCGTGGACGAACTCGGGAATGCCGTCGACGTCGAGCTGGAGCCGCCGACTCCCAACGATCGATTCAATCGCAAGCTGATCGAGACGGCCATGGAAATGGAATTCAAGCCGGCGCTCCGGAATGGCCGTCCGGTGAGGGACTGGGCAGTAATCACACGCGTTTTCTGATCCCCCGGGGGCCACCCGCCCGGTTCGCCGCCCGATCGGGATCGTCGTTTCCGGTCGTTCGTCGCCTCCCTATATTCCCGCCCCATGGCTGTGATACCCCGAGGCATCAGCACGCCGGGCTCCCGCCGGGACGCCGGCCGAGGCAGTCACGACAATGCCTTTCAGGAAACCCGTTACGCCCGTAGACCTCGCGTCGGGGTGGTTTGACGGGCTTGTTTCGAATCCGGGGGGGGCGCGCCTCGAGCCTGCTCGCAGCGATCGCTGCGCTGGCCTCGATCTCCACCCTGTCCCCCGATCTGCTGCGAGCGCAGGAGGTGGTTCAGGTGCCGGCTGCCGGCACCGAGGCGCAGGATCGCCCCGAGCTCGACTTCGGTCTGACCCGGCTGCCATATCCGTGGGACATCGAACTCCTTCCCCCTCGCTGGACCGACCCGAGGCCGTTGTGGCCCGGTGATCCGGCTGAAGGCTGGCTCGCGACCGAACTCGGTGATCTCGATCGCAAGCTGGCCGCCCGCCGGGATACGATGTGGCTGGCCGGGCTCACCCTGAACAAGCTGCCGCCGGACTTCGAGGCCCGACGCTTCTACCAGATGGCGCCGGAGATCGAGGCGGCGGGGACCCCGTTCGAGGTCCGCGACCAGCAGCGGATCGAGATCATACCCGACGCGCTGAAGGGAATCGCCGACCTCGATCTTCAGATCTCGGGTCAGGGCCAGTTGAACTCCCGATGGCAGCTGTACGATCCATGCCTGCTGGGTACCGGCCAGCGCTGCAACGCCGGGGCGGTGCCCGACATTGCGCCCGAATTCCAGCTGAAAGCCATCGCCCGGGGAACGATCTCGGAGCGCGTGCACCTCGACGTGGATTTCGACCAGACGCGTGAGTTCGATGCCACGAACAACCTCAACGTCTACTACGAGGGGAAATCGGACGAGATTCTCAAGTTCGTGGAGCTCGGCCAGGTAACTCTGCCGCTGCCCCGCTCCAGGTTCATCTCGCAGGCCGTTCCGGCAGGCAACTTCGGAATCAGGGGAGATGCGCGGCTCGGGCCTCTCAATCTGCGCGGTGTGTTTGCCGAGCAGAAGGGAAGTGTCGAAAGCCGGGCGATTACGCTCGATGTCGGAGGTCCGGAGGCGGGCACCTATCAGGACGTCGAGGTGATTCTCGACGATGCCGCATACACGAGCGGCCAGTTCTTCTTCGTCGTCGATCCGCGCGAACTCGATGGGTACCCCTATCTCGACGTCATCAACCTCGAGGGGCCCGAGGCTCCGACGACGCTGCAGCCCGGCTCCTCGATCAAGCTGTACCGGCACGAGGTGCAGATTCTCCAGCAGCAGAATGTCCAGTCGGGCGTGATCCAGGCCCGGGCGGTCTCTTACCGACCGCCTGATGCGGACCCGACCCTTCCGGACAGTGTCGCATTCGACGGCTTCTTCAGGCCGCTCGTCGAGGGCGAGGATTACATCGTTCATCGCAGCGGACTGTGGATCGTCATGAAGTCGCGGATCCTGCGCGAGGAGGCGCTGGCCGTCGCGTACATCTCCGTCTCCGGGGACAGCATTGGAGACTACGACGCCGAAGAGATCTTCCGTGACTACGCGAATACCGGCAGCGGTGATCTTCCGCGGCTGTCCCTGCTCCGGGATCCCCCGACGCACCGTCCGGGCGGACTGACCTGGGAGCGGGAGATGCACCAGATCTACCGGATCTCTTCATCTGACGATCTGGAGGTCGGATCGGTAGATCTCGTGATCTCGCAGGGCCCGGTCGAGTCGGGTCCGGTGGTCCGCTTCGAACAGAACACGGAATTCGCCTTTCTCGAGATCTTCGGGCTGGACGACTCCCCCCGCGACGACATCGTGGATGTGGCCCGCATCTGGCGGCCCGCGGCGTCGGGAGAGTTCGCCGGCTCGAACGTAGTGACCGGCAGCTACCTGGTATTCCCGGCGCTCGAGCCATTCAAGGACCCGCCGCCGATCAAGGATTCCCGCCTCACGACCCTTCAGGGAAGTCCGTTTCCCCTGTCGGATGGCGACAGGAACTCCGCCATATACGACGAGCCGGTGGACCAGGTCAGAGGGTCGAGCTTCCTGTATCGCCTGAATCTGAACTACCGGGCCCGCAGCAGCGGTGTGGCGAGCTCTTTCTCGCTGGGTGCGATCGGCATCCGGCAGGGAAGCGAGCAGGTGCGCCTCAATGACCGGGATCTGATCTACGGTCAGGACTACACGATCGACTACGAGATCGGCCAGCTCACCCTGCTCAGACCCGAGGAGCTGCTGGCAGGTGCCCAGAACCCCGATCTCGAAGTCGTGTTCGAGCAGAAACCGATCTTCCAGCTGGCCAACCGCAGCATATTCGGCCTCACCGGTACCTGGTCGCTCGGCAAAGTGGGGGCGATCGATTTCATCGGGTTGAACCAGAGGGAAGGAACGGTTCTGAATCGTCCCGAG
>CBDTXM010000025.1:0-26142 GCA_965364445.1 uncultured bacterium
CGTGGCGTTCGGCACGTCTCCCGTGTTGCCCACAGGAGATGGCCTCCGATCCGAGGCAGAAGTCGGCCTCCGGACCAGGCGACGTCGTGCACCGTCTCGTGAAGCTCGCCGAGGTGGTTCTCTCCAAACTGCCCGGTCGCGTACACGTGATGCTCGAGTAGGACCGCGGCGAAGCCGAACAGTCCGCGTCAAACGAAACGTCGCATTCTCACATTCTACTCGGAATGGTTGGAAAAGGACCCGTATCAGAATGGCGAATCGGAACGCGGCTCACCACTTTGAGCAGGTACCCGGGGGGCCTCCGTCTCATCTGACAGGCCCGGTCAGAACACCAGCTCCACCAGGAACCGGAGATCCCAAACGGTCCCCTTCGTCGGCCGCACGACGTTGTAAAACAGCTGTGCACCCAGGTTCATCCCCAGCGATCCGAGGTGCGTCTTGTACTGTCCTCCGCCGCCGATCGGCACATACACCGCCTCGCCGGATGGCTTATTCCAGTAGACGGAAATCCCATACGGCACGTACATCAGATCCCAGTGATCAGATAGCGAATAGTAGACGAACGGCTTGATCATCAGCATGCTGACGGCTTTCCGGTCGTCGTCGCCCGCGAAGGACCAGATCTGGAGCGCGATCGCGCCGGCGAAAAGACTTCCGCTCTCGTACTCGTAATCGAAGCTCGGGCCGATCGACCACTTGCCGCTTCCCAGAGTCTCTGACGAAGCCGTTGGGAACTGCATGGCGAAACCGGGCGCGAAGTGGTGCTTGCCATGATGCCCGCCCTGCTTCGACACCCAGAAGCCCGTGAGCAGATCGGATAAGCCTGACACGGCTGCCGTGTCCGGCTCCGGATTTCCTGGCGGCTGTCCCGGAATCGCGCGCGGATAGTCGTCCAGCTCGATGTAGGCGATGTTCTTGACCTGGTATCCACCGAGACCCAGGTAGCTCTCGAGCTCGAGCCCGAGGGTCAGGGCATCATCCCCCTCGTCCACCATGAAGCTGCGGAAGATCCAGTTCCGCCAGGACCCGACGCGGAAGCCCGACCATGGGGGCTCCTCGGCGTGTGCCTCCGGCTCGTCGTGCGTCTCCTGACCGGACACGGCCGCCGGGGTGACGAGCGCCGCCACCAGGATCGCTGCGGCGAGCTGGACGATTCCCGGGAACGGGGCGACCTTCATGGGACGGCTCCTCTCGAGACCATTCTCAGGTCGGGATCGCCGCGATCAGCTGGAGACGCAGTGCCCAGTCGGGAGCGCCGTCCGGTCGAATCGCGTTGTAGTAGGCCTGCAGCGAGGTGGCCCAGCGATGCCCCCCCACATCGAAGGTAATTCCCGGCCCACCGCCTATGGGCACCACCCAGCGTTCCGGCGAAGGAGCGTTCCAGTTGGCCGTAACGACAGGCGAGGACACCAGGTACCAGGGTCCTGGCAACTGGAACCGGAATGTGCCTCGAATCAGCAGCGCGTTGAGATCGGGGCGCGAATCGTCGCCGGCGAACGACCAGCGCTGCGCCGCGACGGCGCCGAGGTTCCAGGGTCCGCTCCTGTAGGTGAGCCGGACCGCCGGTCCCGCCGCCCATTGCCCGCTTCCGAGCACGTCCGCGGTCGCCGTGGGAATGCCGAGAGCGACGCCGGCTCCCCAGATGAATCGGCCCTGATTCTCGGGCGTAAGGAAACTCGCATGCAGCAAGTCGCTCAGCCCGAACGCCCGATCGCCAGGCGTCGGATTGGGATTGACCGGGCCACCCGGCACACCCCCAGGGGAGTCCGCCAGCGTGATCAGGTCGAGGTTGACGAGACGAAACGCCTCGCTCAGCGGAAGGCTCCAGAGCGGGAGGAAACGGAAGAACGTCGCCTCGCCGTTCGTCGCGCCGAAGTCGTGCTCGACTTCCAGCGGGAGGGTGAAGCTCTTCGGCGGAGCCCGCAGGCCGGTCGAGAGGGTCTCCTGGGCCGAGACCGCCGAGGCGCCTGCTGGCAGGACGCCGATTCCACACATGAGGGCGGCCGCCGCTCGAACGCGAACACACGCGGACCGCTCCAGGAGGCTCAAACGGGGGCGCCAGCGATCCTCCGCGCCTGCTGCCGGAAGAACCGTCGGACAGCCGGGTAGCTGAACCAGGCGAGCTCCCAGAGGATCGGGGTGAATACGAAGGGAAGTGTGAACAGGGCGGTCGCCGGCTCGGCCTGGATCCGTTTGCGTACCGCGCGTGCCTCGACGTCCGTCACATCCGCGTGCAGCAAGCGCCGCCCCTCTGCGGCGTACGTCCACATCCAGGTCGAGGTGAGTCCCAGCAGCAGCGCCGCCACGCTCTCGAATCCGCGGGTCCAGGCGGAGGCGGGCAGCTCGGTGCCCACCCGGATCGAGAACAGGAACAACAATACGAAGAACAGCTGTACGATCGCCCGAACCGCGAACTTCTCGTCCGCCCGGTCCGTGAGACCGAACAGCGTGTTGCTCTGCAGCCAGTAGATGATCAGCACTGCGATCCCGATCGCGATCAGTACGATCGTCATTCCTTCTGCAGCCAGAAATTCGCGCCAGGTGTGCCAGTTCCACTCGGGCTGATCGGGACGGGGAAACAGCATGAACACGCGCCAGATCGCGACCCCGTATACCACGTCCGTCAACGTCTCGAGCCGCCGAAGCTGGCTGCGCCCACGCCGGAGCTCGGCCTGGGAGCCGATCTCCATGGTTTGAAGCATGTCCGTCCCGGGTGCGCGCCTGTCGCTCATCAGCCGCTACCCTCCGACCGGCACGCTGTACGAGACATTGGCGCGGTACTTGTTCTTCGCCGCCGCGCCCGGCCAGTCGTCGGTCGCCAGGTCCGTGGCGTACTCGACGTAGAAGTTCCAGGAGCTCTTCGGCTGCACCAGCACGTACCCCAGCCGGGCGCCCACCGGGACCTTCCACCCCCCGAATTCCCAGCTGTACTGCGCCTGCAGGTCGTTCGTCCCGATGTACCAGCCCTTGCCGAGCTGGAAGTTGATGAATGGATTGATGATGATCGGGTGAGCGCCCGTCTCGATCTCGTCGGTCACGATCGGAACCGGCTGGCCGAGATCCACCACGGTTCGCCGGCCCCACGTCTGCTGCACCAGCAAGCCCGCCATCATCCGGTCGTTGAAGAAGCGCTGGATCACGGCACCGGCGACACCGTATGCCCATTCGCTGGATCCGACGCTTGAGCTGCCGGGAATTACGATGTCGGGTCCGAACCCTGCCCGCCCCGTGCCCCAATCGAAGGGGACGATCAGCGCGAACAGGTCGGTGGGGCTGAATCCCCAGTCGCCGTCCTTGTTCTCGCTCAACCGGACGGTCAGCCGGGGGAGCACGCTCAGCCCGCCCAGCTTCAGCGGTGCGACCATCCGGAACTGAAGGTAGCCCTTGTTCCCCTCCGGCCTCATCTCGCCACTCGCCAGGAGATCGTCCCGGTAGTCGGGCATTGCCTGGTAGGCCAGCTGGAAGGACCAGGCCGCCGCCGTATTGTCGAGGGCCGCGGACTCGCGGCTTTGTTCCTGGGCCATGGCGCTCAACGGAAATCCGAGGCCGATGGCAATCAGAAGCCCCACGACGCGCCTCGGCAAGCTCGCTCTTGTCATCGTCATGCTCCGCCCCCGTAGGGCAGGTTGAAGTCTCTGCGCTTCATCACGGCCTCCGCTGCCGGGCGTGCGGACGCTCGACTCAGCCATCCCCCACGCGCACGGTAAGCTTCTGCAGCCCCTTCGACCGGAACGGCACCGCATACCCGTTCTCGATGATCGGAGAGCCCGTGTCCTCGCCGACGTCGAACGTCTCTTCGATCGAATACGTCGCCGGCACGGTATTCTCGATATGTGCCTTTCCGACGCTGCGACCGTCGATGAACAGCTCGGCGTCGCCTTCGAAGTCTCCGGTCCTGGTGAATCGCATGGAAACGACCGACTCGCCGGACGGTACTTCCTCGGTGGAGATGATGACGGTCCGCTCAATGCCGATGTAATTGTAGACGTAGGTGAGTCGGCGGTTCTTGATGTACAGCGCGTATCCCGCAGTTCTGCCCCCCGCCGTCACGAGCATGCCGTCCCGATCGTCCGCCGGCAGGTCCAGCTCTGCCACTAGCTCGTGCGACTTGTTCTTGATCGGCGGTGCCACCGATTCATGGACGCGAATCGCGGCGGGCGGGTAGTACACCAGCTCCTTGCCCTGTGGCGCGGCCCTCGCCTGCATGGCGGCGAGCCTGGGGCCGATGTTTCCGTCCAGGGGGTAGACGTTGTTCTTTTCCGCCTCCACCTCGAACAGCGCCTGAAGCTCGGCAAGCTTCTCGGGATACCGGTCGGCAAGGTCCGTACTCTGAGAGAAATCTTCCTCGAGGTTGTACAGCTCCCAGACATCGTCCTCGAGCGTCCCCTCGGCGTTCAGCTGCCACGGGCGCTTCCCCTTATGCAGCGTGACCGCGATCCAACCGTCGGCGTAAATGGCCCGATTTCCGAACAGCTCGTAGTACTGGACCGTTCGCCGGTCCTCGGCATCCGGGTCGTCAAACGTGTAGTTGAGAGGAATGCCGTCAAATGACATCTGCTCCACCCCGTCGATCACGGGCGGCGCCTCCACGCCCGCGGCTGCCAGGATGGTCGGCGCGATGTCGATCACGTGGCTGTACTGCTCTCGTATGTCGCCGTTGAACCGGGCATCGATACCGGCGGGCCACGAGACGATGAGTGGATCTGCGTTGCCCCCGCGGTGGGCCGACTGCTTGTAAAACTGGAACGGCGTATTGCCCGCCTGCGTCCAGCCCGCTGTCACGTGCCATACTCCAACCCGGCTGCCCCAGTCGTTCATGTACTTGCTGTTGATCTCGTACGGGATGTTCGGTACGCCGTTGAAGAAGCCGTTCTCGTTGAACGTCCCGTGCAGGCCGCCCTCGCCGCTGCCGCCATTGTCGGACGTGAAAATGATGACCGTGTTGTCGAGTTCTCCGATGGTCTCGAGATAATTGACGATGCGGCCGAATTCGAAGTCGGAATACGCGAGCTGTGCCGCGAACGCCTCCATCTGCCGGGCGTACAGCGCCTTCTCCTCCTCGTTCAGGGTGCTCCACGCCGGGATCTCCTCATCCCGCGGCGACAGCCGGGTGCCCTCAGGAACGATGCCCATCTCTATCTGGCGTTCGAGAATGATCTCCCGGGCCGCGTCGTAGCCCATGTCGAACTGTCCCTTGAAACGTTCGCGCCATTCGCGCGGCGCCTGGTGAGGCGCGTGCACGGCTCCGGTCGCCCAGAACATGGCGAACGGCTTGTCGTGGGCGGACGCCCGGAGCATGGAGATCCAGCGTATGGCCGTGTCGGCCATATCCTCGTTCACGTGGTAGCCGGGCTGGTCATAGCTCGGCTGCACCGGCGTGTGATCCACCCACATGATCGGGTTGAAGTTGTTCATGTCCCCGGACATGAAGCCGTAGAAATGCTCCCAGCCGTCGCCGGAAGGCCAGCGGTCGAACGGCCCCGAAAATGTGGACTCCCACTGCGGGGTGTGATCCCACTTGCCGATGAACATTGTGGACCAGCCGGCACCCTTCAGAATGTCCGCGAAGCCCTTCGCCGATTCCGGCGGGTGCGCGTTGTATCCGGGAAAGCCCATCGCCGTAAGAGAGTGTGATCCCATGCCGATTCGATGGTGGTTCCTGCCGGCGTTGATCGCGGCTCGCGTGGGCGAGCACAGGGCCGTGGTGTGGAAGTTGTTATAGCGAAGCCCGTTCTCGGCGAGCCGATCCAGGGTGGGAGTCGGCGTCAAACCGCCAAATGGGCTGGCGTGGCCGAATCCCATGTCGTCGATCAGCCACACGAGCACGTTCGGCGCACCCTCCGGCGCCCGGACTGGCTCCGGCCAGTATTCCTCGGAGTCTTTCAGCGTCCTCCCGATCTTGCCCTGGAACTCCTGATCCTGGGCCTGCGCCTGCGCTCCGGCGACGAGCAGGATCGCGAGCGCTATCGAGCCCGTCCTCCATCGAATTCGATGCTTCATCGTGCTCTCCAGTCCCTGGCTCAAGGGTTGTACCAGATCGGGCTGGTGTAGGCCCGCTCCTGCAGCGTCGTCCACACTTCATCGCCGAGCTCGACGCCGAACCTCTTCGCGTCGTACATCACCCAGCGCGGAGTCGGTATCTCGAGCACGCGCGCGTAGTAGAACGCCTTCACCGACGGGTCGAAGTCCTCGTCTTCCCACACGGTAATCAGCTCCGGATCGCCGATCGTATTCGTCCACGTGGCATTCTCGAGATCCACGGTGTTGCCCACGGGGGGCAGCTTGCCGTCCGGGCCGGGCTGACGCCGATCGGCGTCGCCCCATGCCACGTCGTAGACCCTCTCGTGTGTGTTGCCGTCGTCATCCAGCCAACCCTTCACGATCTGGATGCGATCGAGATTGCCGCTGTAGGGGTCTTTCAGGGCGGCCACCAGGAACGTGGGCGCTTTGCCAGACGGGGCGCCGGAGAGCTCCCCACCCATCGCAACGCCCTTGGTGTACCCGGTCTCGGCCGGTAGTCGGCTGGCCGCATCCGCGGCCTCGAAGTCCCAACCACCCCAGAAGCGCACCAGGATGCGGGGCCCCGTCGTGGCGTAGACCTCCTTCCGCATCATTGCATCCCACAGAGCCTCACGGGTGTTCTCCGTGGCCCACACGCCTGCGTAGCCCGAGGCCGACATGGCCCAGCCGTCATACTGCAGGTCCCCGAACTTGGCCATCGGGTGGTTCCAGCGCTCCGGCGAAGGCTCCGTGCCGGAATGCTTCCCGATGTAATTCTCCTCCTCGACCGCGGAGAGAGCCGTGTGCGTGTCCGACGAGCCCACCATCCCGAACTGATAGGGGTTCGTTCCGAGCTCGCCCTCCAGCTTCAGACCCTGCTTCAGGGCCTCCCGGGCGTACTCGTGCGGAATCATCCAGTCTTCCTTCACCACGGTGAGATTCAGATTGCCGAGCTGAAGGGTCTCGAAGTCCGCGAATTCGTCCGTGGGGGAGAGCATGGGGTGCGTCTCCCCGTCGCCCTTGATCTGCGTGACCTCGTACAGCGGCTCCCAGCGAGCCCGCTGAGCCGCGTAGTCGCCGGTCAGAGGCTGGCCGGTGGCGGGATTCGTCTCGTACGGGAACATGATCCCATTCGACATGTTGCCGTTGTGAGCCAGCGCCAGCACCCGGCCGCCGGTGGCCTCTTCGTAGCGGGCCATCCACTTCCACAGCTCTTCCGGATTGAAGCTCTCTGCCGTCGTATACGGGACCATGCGGCGAGCCACGTCACCGTCGTCCCGGTAGAGTACGTTGCGGTGGAGGTTGTTTCCGTCCTCCGTGGACGTCCACTCGTAGCCGATCATCGCGGTGAACCGGCCGGGCTCGTTGAAAGTCTCGGCGATGTCGATGTACTCGTCCCACACGGTCTGCTGGAAGTCGACGTCGAGGACGACTTCGGGCGTGTTACCGAGGGCGAACGCGTTGATCACGTCCATCGTCGCCTGGAATGCTTCTTCGCCGCCGGCCTTGAAGGCGTTGTGCCATCCCCGGACCGTAGGATCGGCGAGAAGCCTGGGATTCCCTGCGATGATTTCCTTCATCGCACCCATTCCGTCCGAGTGGTCCGCCACGACCAGCCAGTCGAGCGGTCGGCTGAGTTGGAACGGCTCGCCGTGGCTCGAGATCACCTCTTCGCCACGGGCGAAGCGGAACGCTTCCTCCGGACCGATGATCACACCGAAACCACGCGCGTCGAGCGAGTTGTTCGTGTGAACGTGGGTGTCGCCCCAGAAAACCTGCGTCGGAAAATTCCGGCCGGCATAAGGAGAGTAGGAGGGCGCTCTGAGGTCGGTCGCGTCCGCGTCCGTCGGCACCATCCCCACCGGGTCCTGCGCCGACGCGGGCACGGCCGTCATCAGGGCAAACCCGACTGCCAGAAGCGAGCCGGCGTATCGCCCCGTATTCCGATTCCTCTTCATCAGATCGTCTCCTGGTTCGATCGGTGTTCCACGTTCGTAATCCGGACATCGTGGGTGTTTCCGAGCACCTGCAGCGCGCCGAGAAGCGTCCGGAATTCGCTCGAGTTCATGCGAGCCTCGAGCGCTTCCCGGTCCTCCCAGTCCTCCTGCCAGAGGAACTGATTCGGCACTCCGTGCTGCTCGAAGATCCTGCAGTCTCTGCAGGCGCCGTCGGTGAGCGTTTCCCGATCCAGCAGCTCCTCCGCCGTGATCAGGAACTCGCGTCGCTTCTCCGGCGTGATGTCGATTCGGATTTCCAGACCGTTCATGTTCGCTCCGCCCTCTGGACGTTGACTGGCCGTTCCGGACAGCAGGGCAGCTAGCGTGCCATGCGAAGCTTCATCCAGGCATTCGCCGGAGACAGATATAACAGTATACGCTGTAGCTACTTATAAGATTCGGCGTTCGACGGCCGGTGGATTGAACACCTGCGGACGGCCACGACATATCGCCGAGCCGCGACATTTCGCGGCCAACCGGCTCAGGGGGGGAGACGAATCGGGTCAGGCCGGGGAATTCAACCGGTGTTCCCGCTCGACGGCCGGCGGATTCCGTGCTTCTTCATTCGCGAGCGGAGAGTGCTGGGATTCAGGCCGAGGACGGAGGCAGCTCCCTCATCTCCTTCGACCCGCCAGTCCGATGCCTCCAGCGCGGCCAGGATATGAGCTCTTTCTGCCTCCGCGAGGGTGACCGGCTTCGCAGGCACGGTGGTCGCCTGGCGATCGGCCATCGCCGAATCGAAGCCGTGTGGCAGGGCGAGGGAGCGTTCGGATGACAGGATGATGGCTCGCTCGAGGACGTTCTCCAGCTCCCGTACGTTGCCCGGCCAGTCGTACGCGGCCAGACGTCGGATCACCGGCCCCGGAACCTCCTCGACCGTCCTGCCGATCCGTGCCGCGAGGCGACGGACAAGGTGGTGCACCAGAAGAGGAACGTCCTCGCGCCGGTCCCGGAGCGCAGGAACGGTCAACGGATACACGTTGAGACGATAGAACAGGTCTTCACGGAACTGTCCCGCCGCGACCTCGTTCTCCAGGTTGCGATTCGTCGCGGCGATGACACGCACATCCGTAGTGCGCGTTGTAGAGCTCCCTACTCTTTCGAATGTCCCCTCCTGCAGCACGCGCAGCAGCTTGACCTGCACGTCGAGCGGAAGGTCGCCGATCTCGTCCAGGAAGATCGTGCCGCGGTCCGCCATTTCGAACCGCCCCTTCCTCAGACTGGTCGCCCCGGTGAACGCGCCCCGTTCGTGCCCGAACAGCTCGCTCTCCACCAGGTTCGCGGGCAGCGCCCCGCAGTTCACCGTGATGAACGGTCTGTCAGACCTCGGACTGCGGCGATGGATCGCCCGAGCCACCAGCTCCTTCCCGACCCCGGTCTCACCCTCGACAAGTACGGTCGTATCCGTGGCGGCGACCTGTTCGATCCGATGCAGTACGTATCTGAGGACGTCGCTGTCGCCGACGATCTCCTCGAATCCGTGGCTCGATTCGAGCTCCTGCCGCAGGTAGACGTTCTCGTCCTCCAGCTGGTGTTTGAATTCCTCCAGTTCCGCGATGGCCTCGTCCCGGGCCTTTTCAGCCTCCAGCTGAACGGTAACGTCGGCTCCGACGCGCAGGAGGGCCGGCTTTTCCCTCACGGAGTCGCCCAGTGCCACATTCGTCCAGCGAATCGTCCGCACTTCATCGTCTGCCGTGAGGAGTGAGCGGATGACGTGTGGCGGTGCGCTCCCTGACAGCGAGTCACGGACGCACGCCTCGACGTCTGCGCGATCGGACTCGGGGACCAGGTCCTCGAATCGTCTGTCGATCACCTGGTCCCGATCGTACCCGGACACCTCGAGGAAGAACGCGTTGACGTAGTCGATTCGTCCGCCCGAGTCGAGGCCCATGACGAGCAGCCGGACCCGCTCCATGAGGGTTCGCCAGCGGTGGTCACGCTCGACGACTTCGTCTGCGAGCTCGGCGGCCCGGACGACCTGACCCGCCAGTTCGAAGGACAGGACGAGCAGAATCCCGAGGAATGCGTAGGTCAGCACGTACGGAAACGAATACACCCCGAGGTCGACGAGCACCTCGTGAATCGTCAGCGCCGGGATGAACGCACCGACGCTCAACCCGATCACCCAGGCCTCGTGATGCTGACCGTCCCGCCACAGACGAACGCAGGAATCGAGCACGAGAATGGCGAGCAGGATGCCCGGCAGATCCCCGAGCAGCTTCCATCGCCCGGCGCTTCCCTCTGCGGAGGCAATGCTGCCGCCCCAGGGAAGCGCGATCGCTTCGATGGAAGTGATCTCCGTGTACACGATGCTGTAGGGCGACAGCAGATTGAGCACGAGCACGACGCCGAGCACAGCCGTCGCTGCAATCGCCAACCAGCGTCGGGCATTCCCCGTCCAGGCGACGACGAACCAGATCAGCGCCGCCAGAAAGAGGTCGATGAACACGACGGACCACTTCAGCGCCGCTCCGAACTGCGCGGGCGTTTCGGCCGTGTACATCCTCACCTCGACCATCGCATTGCCGAGTACCGCCAGTGCGGCGATCGAGATGAGCAGCCGCGCGGGGTTCCGCCGACCGCGTGCCCAGACGAATGCATGCTGCAAGCCGAGCGCCAGGCAGACTCCGGCCGCTGCGAACTGGGCCGCCAGAAGCGCGTTCACTCCGACCACTTCTCGTCTTCCGTGAACAGCGTGTCGACGACCGGAGTCGGGTTGACCCCAACCAGGGCCGTCGCGATCCGTTCGCGTACCCGGTCCAGTTCCTCTACTCGACCGGGGCGAAACTCGGGACTCACAACGATCTGGTTCAGCACGTACAGGAAGCGGCCGACCTTCATCATCCGCACCTGGCTCGATGCGACCGGCAGATCGCCGAGGGCACCTTCCACGCGAGAGCGCACCTCGCCCTGAATGTCGGGACGCGGGGCGAAGGCCAGGATCTCCCTCAAACTCTCCCTGAGAATCCCGATCGGTATGAAGACGATCGCGGTCACCATGACGATCACCAGAAGCGGATCGACGTACGGCACGAGATCCGCACGGGACGATCGGCCGAGGAACCAGGCCACCCCGAAGGCGAAGGCCACGCCGGCGGACATCGCGCCATCCACGAGCCAGTTCCGGGCATCCACCGCGAGCATCGGCGAGTCGATGCGCCGCGAGGCGCTCCGCTGTAAGCCTCCCACCACGAAACAGCCGACCATTGCAGTCACGGCATACACGATCGCGAGACCAGAATTCACCTCGCGTCCTCCGTGAATCAATGCGGTCACGGCGGTGGCGAGGGCGAACCCGGCTACGCCGAGCATCAACAGACCCTTGACGGCGTTGAGGAAGGGCTCGAACTGCGCGTAGCCAAAATGGAAATGCTCGTCCGGCGGCTGGACGACGAGCTTCGCGACCCGCAGGGTGACCAGCGCCATCACGAATCCCACGAGCGAGAAGTAGCCATCCAGCATGATCGCCGTGGACTCGGTCGCCAGTCCGAAAGCGATACCGAGTGCGGCCCAACCGAGGTTCATCCAGGCAGAAAGCCTGAGGGATCTGTTCTCCTGGGCCAAGTGCGACACTCCGGGTAGCTGGGAAGGTGGGACGGTACGTAAAGGCCGGCGGAGGCGCTACCATGGGTGCGTCCTCCACTCGCCGCCCGTTCCGGGCGGGGACGTTCCCCACCCCGTCATTCCGCGATAGCTTGGCCACCATGAGATCTCACGCACGGTGTCCAGGTCTATCGCTTCTGCTCCTCCTCGTCGGCCTCGGGGGCTCCGCCTGCTCGTCCACTACCGTTCAGCGCACGGAGGAAGGATCCGGCGTCTCGACGAGCCCGGCAGCGGTCGCATTTCCCTCCAGCTGGCGCTTCGCAGCGGGAGCTCCGCCCTCCGTCGGCAGAAGAGCAATGGTCGTCTCCACCGATTCCCTGGCGAGCGCGGCGGGCCTCGAGATCCTGCGGGACGGGGGCAACGCGGTGGACGCCGCGATCGCCGTGCAATTCGCGCTCGCGGTCGTGCACCCGGTCGCGGGCAACATCGGCGGCGGCGGGTTTCTCGTCGCCCGGCTTGCCGACGACACGCGCCTGGCGCTCGACTTCCGCGAGCGGGCACCCGATGCAGCGTCGAAAGACATGTATCTGGACGCGGAAGGGAATGTCACCGATGCCAGCCTGATCGGCCATCGCGCGGCCGGCGTACCGGGATCGGTCGCTGGAATGGAGGCGGCGTACGAGATGTATGGCACCCTGCCCTGGAGCCGTCTCCTGGAGCCCTCGATCCGCCTCGCCCGCGACGGTTTCACGATCGAGCGTCGGCACCACGGAGATCTCCATTGGGCCCGCGAGCGATTGGCCCGATTCCCGTCTTCGGCGGACGTGTACCTGCCGGGTGGTTCGGCCCCGGCAATCGGAACACGATTCCGTCAGCCGGATCTGGCCCGGACACTTCAGACGATCGCCGACGACGGCGCCGAAGGCTTCTACGCGGGCTGGGTGGCCGACTCGATCGCCGGAGAGATGCGGCGCGGCGGCGGGTTGATCACGAAGCAGGACCTCACCGACTACCGTGCGGTCTGGCGAGAGCCGATCGAGCTCGACTACCGCGGCTGGGAGATCATCTCCATGCCGCCGCCCTCCTCGGGCGGGGTCACGATGGGCCAGATCCTCAACATCGTCGAGTCCTGGGAGCTGGGAGGCCCGGATCTCGCCTGGCATTCGCCGCAGGCGATCCACCTGGCCGTCGAGGCCATGCGCCGTGCGTACGCGGACCGGAACTTCTACCTCGGAGACCCGGACCACGTCTCCATGCCTGTCGATCGACTCCTCTCACAGTCCTACGCGGACTCCCTGGCGGACACGATCGATCCCGCACGCGCATCGCGATCCGAGACGTTCAACCGCGTCCCTCTTGAGTCGCCCGAGACGACGCACTTCTCGATCATCGACGAGGCGGGCAACGCCGTGGCCGTCACGACCACCCTGAACGGCGGCTTCGGCTCCTACGTGGTCGTCCGCGGGGCCGGATTCCTCCTCAACAACGAGATGGATGACTTCACCTCGAAGCCGGGCGTGCCCAACGCGTACGGTCTCGTTCAGGGGGAGGCGAACGCGATCGCGCCGGGCAAGCGGATGCTCTCGGCCATGACGCCGACGGTGGTCGTCAACCCGGAAGGGCGCACGGAGCTGATCACGGGAACGCCGGGCGGTTCCACGATCATCACGTCGATCTTCCAGATCGTCACGAATCACATCGATTTCGGCCTGCCGGTCCGAACCTCCGTCGATGCGCCCCGGTTCCATCACCAGAACCTGCCCGACGAGATCCGGTACGAGAACGGCGGCTTGACACCCGGTACCGTGGAAGCGCTTCGGGCGATGGGGCACACGGTTCGAGAGCGGGACGGGATCTCGGGCGATGTGGAATCGATCTGGATCGCTCCGGATGGGACCCGCTATGGAGCTGCCGACCGCAGACGGGATGGGTCGGCGCTGGGCTATTGAGCAGGCGCGGCCGCGAAAACCGCTCGACGACATATATTGCCCGCTCGCGGGTCGAGCCGATCAGGGGCGAACCCGACGGTGATCACGTGCGGCGGACGGGAGAGAACACGGCTTGAAGGCGTTCCGGACACTGCTGCCCTACTTCCGGCCCTATCGGAAGGGGCTGATCGCGGGCCTCACCCTTGTCGTGATCGGCAACTTCTTCACCATCCTCGGACCGTGGCTCATCCGGCAGGCCATCGACTCACTCGCCATCGAGCTCAGCCGCGAGGTGCTGCTCCGCTATTCCCTCCTGATCGTAGGGGTGGCACTGCTCGCCGGAGTCGCTCGTTTCGGGATGCGCGAACTGCTGAACGGGATCAGCAGGCGTATCGAAACGGACCTCCGGGACGACCTGTTCGCTCACCTGCTCCGCCTGCCGGCAGAGTTCTACGACCGGTGGCGCACGGGCGACCTGATGAGCCGGGCCACGAACGACGTGCTGGCCGTTCGGATGGTGGCAGGCCCGGCGATCATGTATATGGTGAACACGGCGACGATTTCGGTCTTCGCGCTCGCCTTGATGATCTGGATCAGCCCGACACTCACCCTCTTCGCCATGATCCCGATGGCGCTTCTCCCGATCGCCGTGGTCTGGTTCGGGCGGAGGATCCACACGCGATTCGAGCGGATCCAGGAGCAGTTCTCGACGATCTCGAACTTCGCCCAGGAGAACCTGGCCGGCATCCGGATCGTGAAGGCCTACGTGCGCGAGGAAGACCAGTCCGAGCGATTCGCGGCACTCAATCGCGAGTACATGGACCGGAACATGGACCTCGCGAAGATCTGGGGCGGGTTCTTTCCGAGCCTTCACCTTCTCGGCGGCCTCGCTGCCGTGGTCGTCCTCTGGCTGGGTGGTCGCCAGATCATCGATGGACAGATCTCCGTGGGCGACTACATCGCGTTCGGATTCTACTTGACCCTGCTGATGTGGCCGATGATCGCCGTCGGCTGGGTCACCAACCTGGTGCAGCGGGGCGCGGCGAGCATGGGCCGGATCGACGCTCTGTTCGCCGAGCCGATCGCCATCAAGGACCCCGCTTCACCGATCGTGCTCACAGAGGTCCGCGGCGACGTGGAATTCGACGATGTATGGTTCCGATACCCGGGCACCGAGAGGTGGGTGCTGGAAGGCATCTCCTTCCGGATCGAGGCCGGGCAGACAGTGGCGATCGTCGGAGCCACGGCAAGCGGCAAGAGCACGCTCGTTCAGCTGATTCCGCGTCTCTACGACGCGACGCGTGGCTCGGTTCGGCTCGACGGTATCGATGTGAGGGAGCTGTCCCTCGACCAGTTGCGTCGATCGGTCGCGATGGTTCCCCAGGAGCCGTTCCTGTTCAGCGAATCCCTGCGACGCAATCTCGAGCTCGCCGGCGGGACCGAAGTGGATGAAGCCGTCGAGATCGCCGCTCTCACCGAGACTCTGGAAGACCTGCCGGACGGGCTTGAGACGCTGCTGGGCGAACGGGGAGTCAATCTGTCCGGTGGTCAGAAGCAGCGCGCCACGATCGCCCGGGCCCTGGTGCGCGACGCGCCCGTCCTGGTCCTCGACGACTCGCTCTCGGCGGTGGACACGGTAACCGAGGAGCGGATTCTGCGCGGACTGCGCGGGTACATGCGAGGCCGCACGTCCATCGTGGTCGCCCACCGTGTGTCTGCGGTGGCGGAGGCCGACCTGATCCTCGTGCTCGAGGATGGCCGGCTCATCGAGACCGGAACTCATACGGAGCTCCTCTCGCGAGGCGGCACGTATGCCCGGTTGCTGGAGAGGCAGTTGCTCGCCGAACAGATCGAGGCCGGCTGATCCCGACTGGCGCTCCGGTCGGATCCGGCCGAACCCTGGCCGTCAGATCCGATCGAGGATGAACTCGGGGGTGAACCGGGTCATCCACGCCGCGAGAGCCGTGAATCGGCCACTCATCAGCAGAATGCCGACCGCCAGCAGCAACACGCCGCTGATCCTCTCTACCCACGGAATCCACTTCTTGAAACGATCGAAGGTCGAGAGGAACCAGGACAGCGCCAGCGAGCTCACGAGGAACGGTACCGCCAGTCCCGCCGAGTAGAACCCGAGCAGCATCAGCCCCTCACCCATCGTCTGCCGCGTGGCTGCAAACGTCAGGATCCCGCCGAGAATCGGGCCGATGCAGGGAGACCAGCCGGCGCCGAAGGTGATGCCCACGAGGGTGGATCCGAGATACCCGAGCGGCTTGTTCCGGAGATGCACCCGTCGCTCCCGCTGCAGGAACATCCCCGGCCGCAGACCGAGCAGGTAGAGCCCGAACAGAGCGATCACAAAGCCGCCGATCCGGGCGATCCAGACCTGATATTCGCGCAGCATCCGGCCCAGGAACGTCGCCGACGCGCCGAGCACGAGGAACACCAGGCTGAAGCCGAGCACGAAGAACAGGGAGTGGATGAACGCCGTCCGGCGCA
Source organism: uncultured bacterium (assembly GCA_965364445.1). Lineage (GTDB taxonomy): Bacteria > Gemmatimonadota > Gemmatimonadetes > Palauibacterales > Palauibacteraceae > Carthagonibacter. The sequence goes on from CBDTXM010000025.1 coordinate 15,965, forward strand.
CGTCTCCACCCCCGTGCTCGAGGTCCTCGAGTCCGACGCCGCTCACGAAGGAGAGATACGAGGGGACGAGCGGCAGGACACACGGCGAGAGAAACGACAGGACGCCGGCGGCGAAGGCGACTGCAATCCCGATCTCCAGTTCGTTCACAGGTCTCTCCGGCAGGCCTTGCAGCGTCCTTCGAGCACGAGGTGCCCCCCGAGCAACTCGAATTCATCACCGGTATGGATCGCAGCCAGCCAATCAGCCAACGACGGGCCGCCCACATCGAACAACCGGCCGCAGTCTACGCACCGCAGGTGATGATGCGCCTCCGTCCTGACGTCGTAACGTGCTGCCCCGTCGCCCTGGGTCAGCTTCTGGCAGAGGCCGGCGTTCTCGAAGCTCTCGAGCGCGTTGTAGACGGTCGCGAGACTGATGGCCGGCACACGACGACGCACGGCGCGGAAGATGTCCTCGGCCGTCGGGTGCGTGCGCATCCCGCTCAGCACCTCCCACACGGCCTCGCGCTGTGGCGTGCAGCGGTGGCCGGCCGTGAGAAGCGCCTCACGCAGGGTTGTCTCCAGACCGTCCGCCGCGGGCGGAGTCGTTCCCATCGGATCCATGTATGCCGCTTCGTGCACCGGGAATCACGTCGGGTGTGGGTCGGGCCGGCGGCTTCGACATGCCGGCCGGCTACGGATCTGTTCGTACGGCGGCGGGAAGCTAACTGCTCGAGGACTCGCCGGCCAACATTTGCACCCAGCTCTCCGGACAGCCGTCCACCCTCACGTGGAAGGGCTCCCGGTGGTCGCCCAGCCGACGGCGAAATCCGTCCACGACGCGCTGCACCCGGCCTACCGGCACACGCCCGTACTCGGTGATCCGGACGGTCGGAAGGGTCATGGGCGGGATGGCGGGGTCATGCCCGGTGTCGCCGTTCCGGGCCGTGCCGTTCCCCGCGGAGCCGTTGCCGGCAGAGCCGTTTCCGGCGGAGCCGTTTCCGTTCGTGGGCTGTCGGCTGGTGAGATTCCCGTTCGAGGGTACGGGCGGATCGGTGAATTCCACCGCACACACCCTGCGCATTTCGTCGGCCAGCACGCGCGTGAACAGCACGAAGTCACCCGATTCTTCGATGTCGGGCAGCGGAGGGAATACCCAGAGATCGCAGATTTCTACCGGGGATACGCGACGGCCGAGCGCGTGGAGTCGCGCGGCGAGTTCCGACTTCAACGCATTCGTAGAAGCGGAGTGTCCGTTTGTCCCGTTTCCGTCTTGCAAGAGCCCTCCAGGGCCAGGTGACACGGAGACGACGCCGCCGGAATCGGCGGTGGACAGGCAGGACGGTGAAGAATCTAGGGGATTCGTGGCCGTGCGTACAAGGGGCGCCGGGTGGGAGGTTCTCAGAGCGCCTTCCCGATCGCTTCCAGGACGAGCCGTTCGGTCTCGGCCAAACCGTGAGGAACGAGCGCGCCCGCCGCCTTCACGTGCCCGCCGCCCCCGAGCTCCCGGGCCACGGCAGCCACGTCTGCGTCGCCGCCCGACCGCAGCGAGACCTTGGTGCGACCATCCGGCAGCACCCGGAACAGAATGGCGACCTCGACTCCCTGCAGGCGCCGGGGATACTCGACGATCGCGTCCAGGTCGTCCCTCCCTGCCCCGCTCAGGGCCATGTCGGCCGGCGTGAGGCTGATCCACGCTACCGGGAGCTCCGGATGGACCTGAAGTACCTCCAGCGCCCGACGGGTCAGCGCGAGACTGTCGGCCGTGTAGGTGGCATACAGTCGCCGGTACATGGCTTCGGGGTCGACCCCCGCCTCGATCAGCTCGGCCGCGATCCGGTGCGCGGGAGGGTTCGTGTTCGCGTATCGGAACGAGCCGGTGTCCGTGACGATCGCCACGTACAGCGCATCGGCTTCCTCCCGATTGGCCGGCACCGCGGCGAGGTTGAACAGTTCGTGTACCAGCTCACCCGTCGCGCAGGCCGACGGGTCGCGAACCGAGATCTCCCCGAGCGGTGGTCCGGCAGGCGGGTGGTGGTCGATCGTGAGCACCTCGCGACCGGCGAGGTGGGGATAGACCGATCCGAGCCGCGAAGGCTCGGCCGTGTCCAGCACGATGAAGAAATCCGCCTCTCGCAGGGGCGCTGCGGCTGCTTCGTCCGCGGGCGTGCAGGCCGCGGTGCCGTTCAGGAGGAAGGCGTACGACTCGGGGAACGGCGTCGGGTTCACGATTACGGGATCGAGCCCGCGTCGCCGCAGCCAGCTGGCGAGCGCCGCCTCGCTCCCGGCGCCGTCGCCGTCTGCGTTGACGTGCGTGGTCAGGACTGCCTTGAGCCCTGGCGTCAGGCGTTCCAGGATACGCGTCAGGTCCTGTCCCCGATCAGCCACCACGTCCTCCCAGCTGTTTCCAGATCTTGGCCCATGTCGAGCCCACGTGGACCAGGTGACTGGACGGCTGGCCCTCGATCCGGCCTTCCGAGAGTGCCGCCAGCAGTTCGCCCGGTCCCTCGAAGGGCCGAACCACCGCCCGCGCGCGCCCGATCTCGCGAAGCAGGTGTGCGTCGCTGCCCGCTCCCAGCGGGAGGCCACGCTCCGTTGCCCAGCTCTGCGCACGCTGGTTTCGCGCCGGATCGTGGATCCGGGCGTTGATCCCCTCCACCGCATCCACGCAGTCCTCGACCGTCGCGAGGAAGTCCTCGTCCGTCCCACGGTGGGAATCGAACGGATGCGGAAGGTAGACCACGCCGCCCTGGGCGCGGATCATTTCGGCCGTCGTCCGGAAGTCCGACCCGGGCGGAACGTGATCCGTCAGGAACAGGCCGATCAGATCGAGCCCCTCGGAGGTTCGGACCTCTTCACCGACGATGACCCGATCCGGGGCCAGCTCCCGACCCGCAAAGGCGCCGCTGATCTGGTCGTGGTCCGTGATCGCGATTCGGTTCAGTCCCACCCGCCGCGCCTGATCAACCACATCGGCCGGATCCGAGAGGGAGTCCTTGGAGGCCGACGTATGCATGTGGAGGTCGATCTTCCACTCCGCGATCTGTGTCTCCGAGGTTTCCCGGTCCGCCGAGGCACCCCGTCCCTCGATCCAGTCCCACACGCGCCGTGCCTCTCGCTCCAGCGCCTCCCGGCTCCCCGGATTCCAGATCACCCTGTCGGCTCCGCGCCGCTTCGCGTCCGGGGCGAGCTGCGCTGCCTCCACGGCGTTGAATTCCCCCGACGAGACACCGCGTGCCGCCAAGACCCGACTCCGGCGGATCGAAGTCGGTGCATCCACGGTAACCACGGCGTCGAACTCTCCCTCCAGACCTTTCTCGAACAGGAGAGGAATCTCCAGCACGACGACTCTCGCACCCTGGCCGCGTGCTCGCTCCAGCCACTCCGCTCGAAGCCGGTCCACGACGGGGTGGACGATCGTTTCGAGGCGCGCGCGGGCCGCGGGGTCGGAGAACACGACCCGCCGCAGAGCCTGCCGATCGAGGGTGCCGTCGGCCGTCAGCATGTCCTCGCCGAAGCCCTCGGCGATCCGGGCCAATCCTTCCGTACCGGGCTCGACAGCCTCGCGGGCGAGCAGATCGGCGTCGATCCGCTCGGCGCCCCACGACGCGAACAGATCGCCCACGGAACTCTTGCCCGCGCCGAGGCTGCCCGTCAGCCCGACCCGGATCAAATTTCCGCTCCCTCGGCGGGCTCAGTCGTCGCCGGCGACTCCCCGGACTCGGGCGGTACGAGCGGGATGCGAGGCTCCTCGGCCACGCCCAGCTCCCTGCAGAATTCGTCGAAGAGCGACGAGAGGAGCTCTTCGTATTCGTCCGCCGAGAGGCGTGAAACGTCCAGTCGGGCCCCCGCCATCTCGCCATGGCCACCCGCCGAGCCGCGGCTGCCGACCACCTGGCGGACCAGGTCTCCGGCGTGGGCGTGCGGATTCAAGGTCCGCAGGCTGAGGTACAGTCCGTCCCGATAGCGTCCGGCGGCGATCACCCAGTCCACGTCGTCCACCCGCAGGAACAGGTCCGCCAGCTGTGCCACGATGTCCGGGTAGTCGAGGCGTCCGGCAGGGACGCAAACGACGCCCCCCCGGCTCCATGCCGTCTCGAGACCGGCGTGGATCGATCGATAGACCGCTCTCGGCACGCGTGCGTGGCGAATGCGGGACAACGCCGCCGGATCGGACCGCGGGTAGAGATAGAGGCTCGCGTCCAGCTCGGCCTGCGATGCTTCGCGCCCGAGGTCCATGGTCTCCGATTGGATGCCGTAGAACAGAGCCGTGGCAAGCTGCCGGTCGGGCTCGAGCTTCGAGGCGCGCAGGAACTCGACGATCATCGATGCACAGGCTCCGTACTCCGGCCGGACATCCGAATACGGCGCCGCGGAACTCTCCGGTCGGACCGGGTGATGATCGATCACGATCGTGGCGATCTGTCCCGGCGGCAGGGAGTTGTTTCCGGCGCGCGGCTGAGTGTCCACGAGTGCGACTGCAGCCGAGGGCGGAAACTCCAGCGATTCCGCCCGCTCGAACGTAAGACCCAGCTCCTCGAGCAGCGCCCGGTTCTCGGCGCGACCGACGATCCCTCCGAAGGCCAGCGTGACGGGCAGGCCGGTCGCTTTCTCGAGCAGGAAGCCGAGGCCGGCGGCGGAGGCGATGGCGTCGGGATCGGGATTGTCGTGGGTGAGGACGATCACCCGCTCGGCATCGCCAATGGCCCGCTTCATGGCCGTGATTCTAGCGGTCGTGTCGGGCCCCGGGCGCGCAGGGTTCTTCGGACCCGGCGCCTGGCCGCCCGACTCCTTCGCATCCATCTCCACGGGAGGTTCCTGCCCGCCGCCTGCCGCGTCGTTCACCGTTCCCCCAGTCCTGCCAGGAAGGGATTCGAGGCCGCTTCCCGAGCCACCGTAGTCGCCGGCCCGTGGCCCGAGTAGAGAACCGTGTCTCCCGGCAGGGTGAGAATCTGATCCCGGATCGAGTCGAGGAGCGTGCGGGTGTCACCACCGGGCAGGTCCGTACGGCCAATCGAGCCGGCGAACACGCAGTCCCCGACGAACGCCGCCGCGTGACCGACGAAGACGACCCCACCGGGGGAGTGGCCCGGGGCATGTCGCACCGTGAACTCGATCGGTCCGAAACGGAGCACCTGGCCGTCGGCGAGCTCCTGGTCGGGCAGCGGCTGAGGGCTCACACGCAGGCCGAACATCGCGGCCTGTCCGGGCGCCGCACGGTACAGGTCGAGATCAGCCGGGTGCAGGTAGACAGGGCACTCGTAGCGATTCACCAGATCGCCGACCGCCGTGATATGGTCGAGGTGGGCGTGGGTCAGTAGGATGGCCTCGGGCTCGGCTCCCCACGCTTCGAGGACGCCTGAGATCCGCTCCGCGTCGTCACCCGGGTCGAAGATCAGCGCCCGGTCGGGTACGCCCGGGTGTCGCACCACGAAACAGTTCGCCTGAAAGGCGCCGACGGGCAGAGCACGAATCTCCAGCCCGCCGGACTCGACGGCGTTCAGACCGAGAACGAGGTGCCGCAGCCGCAGGAGCCGGTGGCGTTCGGATTGTCGAACGTGAACCCCGATCCCTTGAAGCTGCTGTGATACCCGATCACGATCCCCGCCAGGTACTGCGCACTGAACGGGTCCATCAGGAGACGGATTCCCTGGGACTCGATGACCAGGTCGTCCCCGGCCGGCGGCTCCTCATCCACCTCGAGTCCATACTCGAATCCCGAGCAACCGCCGGGGAGCACGCTTACCCTGAGGGCCGCATTGCTGTCGTCGAGTCCTTCCGCCGAGAAGAACTTCCGTACTTCTACGGCGGCCTCTTCGGTCAGCACGATGGCCCCGGCTGTCGATCCTGCAGTTTCGGTACGGCTCATTCCTCTGGTCCCGGTATCGATGGGGAGTGGCTCCGCCCGGGCCCGATCGGCGGGCGCGGACGAATTCTCAATAGTTGACTACCCGTGGGACAGCCAGCGTTCCGCCTCGAGCGCCGCCATGCAGCCGGTGCCTGCCGCCGTGACGGCCTGCCGGTAGTAGTCGTCCATGCAGTCGCCGGCGGCGAACACGCCCGGCGCCGAGGTGGCCGTACGCCACGAGCTCGGAAGATGGATATAGCCGCTCGGCTCCAGGTCGACCTGGCCGCGCAGAAAACCCGTGTTGGGGGTGTGGCCGATCGCGACGAACAGCCCGCCGACCTCAAGGTCGCTCTTCTCGCCCGTTTCGCGGTTCTCGAGTCTCAGCTTCTCGACTGCCTCGTCGCCGATCACCTCGGTGACCACGGTGTTCCAGAGGATGCGGATCTTCGGGTTCTCGAAGGCTCTCTCCTGCATGATCTTCGAGGCTCGCAACTCGTCGCGGCGGTGAATCAGTACGACCTCGCTGGCGAACTTCGTCATGTAGGTCGCGTCCTCGATCGCGCTGTCGCCTCCACCGACCACCGCGATCACCTGGTCGCGGAAGGCCGGCAACGCGCCATCGCAGACTGCGCAGGCCGAGACCCCTCCCCCGCTCTGCGCAAGGCGCTCTTCGCCCGGAACGTCGAGCCAGCGGGCGTTCGCTCCGGTGGCGATGATCACGGAATCGGCCTCGAATTCAGCGCCCGAGCTCGTCCACAGGCGGTGGGGCGGGCCCGAGAAGTCGACCCTCTCGACGTCCTCCATCTCGGAACGCGTACCGAACCGGAGGGCCTGCTTCTTGAAGTCCTCCATCATGGCCTGGCCGGTCACGCCGTCCGGAAACCCCGGGTAGTTCTCGACGTCCGTGGTGAACATCAGCTGCCCGCCCGGCACCATCGTCCGGTGGAACGAACCCTCGATCACGAACGGGTCGAGCTGGGCCCGCGCCGCATAGATCGCGGCTGTCCAGGCCGCCGGGCCCGAGCCGATGATGACCAGTTTCTCCCTGGTGGTCTCTGTCATGCTCAACTCTCGGTGTCTGAAGTCGTCTGCGTCTTCGTTGATCGTCCGGCCGCTGAGACGGTCGCGACACGCTCTGCGATCTCCTTCATCCAGATCGCCGGTACCCGCTGCGAACCGGGCTCGCTGCCCCCGGCACCCGGGCCGTGCCAGTCCGAGCCACCCGAGCGCACGAGTCCGTGCTTCCTCACCACGCGTCCGAGGGACGCGCGGACGCTCGGCCCGTTCGCCGCGTGCAGAATCTCGATTCCATCGAGACCTGCGGCCACGTACGCATCGAGGTCGGCTTCCGAGTAATCGCGACCCGGATGTGCCAGTACCGCGACGCCGCCCGCCCTGTGGATCAGCTCGAAGACCTCCGGCGGCGGGGAGGGCTTCTTCTCGACGAAAGCCGGTCGGTCGCGCGCCAGCCACAATCGGAAGGCCGAGTGGATGTCCGGCACCAGGTTCTCGGTCACCAGCGCCCGGCCCAGGTGCGCGCGGGTCGGCAGACCCCCGGGTGCCTCCCGCATCACAGCGTCCATCTCGAGGGGCACTCCATTCTCGTTGAGCCGCCCCACGATCTCCTCGGCCCGGCGCATCCGGTCACGTCGGAAACGGTCGAACCACTGGATCAGTTCCGGGTGCGCCGGATCGAAGCCATAGGCAAGGATGTGCACCGAGCGCCCCGGCTCGTTCGCCGACAACTCCGCGCCGACCAGGAAGTCGAGGCCCAAGCGGCCGGCTTCGGAGCGGGCCTCTTCGACACCGGCGACCGTGTCGTGATCTGTCAACGACAGTCCGCTGAGCCCGCGGGCTGCCACCGCACGCACGACCTCCGCAGGCGACAGAACGCCGTCGGATGCGCGGGAATGAAGGTGGAGGTCTACGCGGCTCAACTCGCCGGTGTGCCCAGCGAAGCAGAACGCTCGAAGAGCGCTTCGAAGTCCCGGGTGGCCAGACCTGCCAGGTACGACTCCGCATCGGATCCGTCGTCCGGCACCTCGGCTACGCGATAGGGCCGCTGTCCGTTGCTGGCGCACATGAATACCACGCTGCGATGACCCCCGCGCCCCGTGGGTCCACCCGGCACCGCGACCCAGACATCCCCGTCCGCCTTCAGCTTCCTGCCCATATCTCGCACTCCATCGTTTTCGCCCTTGACCTTCGTACGCTCATCAGGCGGGTTCGAGGCGGATCGCGGCCGCCAGATCACCGGCCAGCCGGTGGCGCCGACCGCCCACCTCGGCGACAACGTCGCCCCCTCGATCCGACGCCGAAAGCACCGTCACTTCCGTGCCGAGCAAGAAACCGTTGTCACCCAGGAACCGCAAGCGTTCCGAATCATCGTCCGGGACCTCCCGGATGACGGCGATCGACCCGGTCGGAAGGTCGGTGAGGGCGGGAAGATCCTGGGACCGGATCGTGCCGTCCGGACCCGGAATCGGCGCTCCGTGCGGATCGGTGTCGGGGTCTCCCACGGCGAGGGCCATCCGGTCGACCAGCAGGTCGGAAGCGGCGTGCTCGAGCCGCTCGGCTTCCTCATGCACGCTGTCCCAGGTGAACCCCAATCGATCGATCAGGTAGCTCTCGATGACCCTGTGTCTGCGGATGATCTTCAAGGCAGCCGCTTCACCCGGCGGCGTCAGATGGACTCCGTGATAGGGCTCGTGAACGACCAGACCCTGCGTCGCCAGGTTCTTGATCATGTTGGTGACCGACGCGGGCGAGCGTTCCAGTTCCGCTGCGAGCACGGTGGTCGGCACCGCTCCGCGCTCCTGCTCGAGCTTGTAGATCGACTTCAGGTAGTCCTCGACGGCGCGGCTGTGCCGGGTTCGCTCTCCCATGCGTCCCTCCCGTATGCCGCGTCGCGCCGCGTCAGAGCGGCGCCAGCTCCACGTCCGGATCCAGCTCCGACAGGAAGGCGGCGATCAACTCGGCGGACTGCTGGACGTCGTCTGTGCTGACGAGTTGATTCGGAGAGTGCATGTAGCGATTCGGGACGCTCACGAGGCCCGCGGCGACGCCGGCCCTCGACATGCGCACGGCATCGGCGTCGGTTCCGGTCATGGCCGGGAGCGCCTGAACCTGCAGGTTTATGGCTTTCTGCAGCGCTGCGGCGCGAAGACGGCCGAAGACCACCGGGTTGATCGCAGCTCCACGCCCGAGGACCGGGCCCGCGCCGATCCTGATGTCTCCGTGCTCCTTGCGATCAACGCTCGGGTGGTCGGTCGCGTGGGTCACGTCCACCACGATGCCCAGCTGCGGGTCGAGGCCGTACGCCCCGGTGCGTGCCCCTCCGCCGGCGACATATCCGATCTCCTCCTGGACGGTGGCCACGGCCACCACGTGTGCCGCACAGCCCTGCTGCTTCGCGAGCCGCAGTGCCTCCAGTACGACCGCCGCGCCGACCCGGTTGTCGATGGAACGGGCGGCGATCATACCGCTGGACAGCTCCAGCGTCTCGGAGGCGATCGTGGCGACGTCACCGATCGCGACCCGCTCTCGCGCCTCGTCGCCGTCCGCGGCTCCAATGTCGATCCAGAGGTCCTTGAGCTTCACGGCCTTGTCGCTGTCGTCGCGGCGGATCAGGTGGATCGCCTTGCGTCCAACGACACCCGCAACTGTCCCTCCGTCCGTGAGGATCTCCACCCGTTGGCCCACCAGAACCTGCGGGTCCCAGCCGCCGACCGCCTGCACCCAGAGGAACCCCTCGTCATCCACGTGATGGACCATCAGCCCGATCTCGTCGATGTGTCCGGCGAGCATGACCGTCGGTGTACCTGCGGAACCGATCTCCGCGAAGCTGTTGCCGTTCACATCGCCCCACACGCGATCGGCGAAGCCGGCGGCGATTTCTCGCCACACGGCCGCCGCCGCCGTCTCGAATCCTGACGGTCCGGTGGCGTTCAGCAGTCTCAGGAGACTGTCTCGGATTTCGGCTGGCATCGGTCTCTCGCTCGAGTCTGGACGCGTCGAGTTGACGGCGGGCGCGACGTTTCTGCCGCATCCGCGGGTGGCGAAGCGCACTTCCGGATCGCCGCACTACAGGCTAGCAAGAGTGTGTGGACGGAGCAACGCCGCCCCGGGGGTCGGCCAGGCGCGGGCGGCGGCGGCATGCCGCCCGTCCGTTACGCCTCGTCTTCGGCGATCAGCGCCCGGATCCGGCGCGCGAGATCGGGATTCGCTCGCACCGGACGTCCCGAATCGTGCAGGTAGTCCAGGAATACCCGCTCGAAGTCGAAGTGCGGATAGCAACGCCGGCACTTCTGGACGTGTCTTCGCACCGCCTCGTTGCGCTCCGCGGGCAACT